>NZ_JBICXU010000017.1:0-146515 GCF_043200435.1 Streptomyces sp. NPDC048416 | reverse complement strand
TGATAGCGGAGCTATCGGGGCGTTTCGGCAACGCCGCGAGGTGCCGTGCCAGGCGCCGCACCCCCGGCCATGATCCACCAGACACCCCCTAGTCCGCGGCGCCCGGGTTCTGTGCGTGGGTCAGCGTCTCCCAGGCGACGAACAGGTCGTCGGTGCCGCCCGGGCGCTGCCGTTCGGCCAGCTTCCGGGTCTCGGGCAGCGCCAGGTGCAGCCGGTTCTGGAGGTGGTTGAGCAGGATCTCGACGTCCGGGCCCAAGGTCCGTGCGACCTTGCCGCCGCAGAGCCAGGCCGGCACCTGGGCGCCCAGCTGGTAGCGGGAGTGGAATTCGAGCGCCGCCTTCAGCCGCTCGGCCGTCGGCCCGTACAGGTCGATGCCCTGCTGCCAGGCCGTCTCCGCGATGTGGCCGGACGCGGCGAGGGAGTAGCCGATGTGCATGAAGTTGCGGCAGGTCTCCTGGCCGAGTCCGTCGCGGTAGGTGCGCTGGCCGAACCAGTACGCGGCCAGCTTGTCCGGCGTGTCCATCGAGCCGCCGGGCGGCGGCTTGGGCAGCCTGCCGTCCGATGCGAGGTAGAAGTAGGCCGGGACGCGGGCGCGGTAGCGCTCCAGGGCGTCCTTGAAGACCCCGTGGTCCTCGACGAACACGGCGATGCCGATGGCCGCGTCCGTCATCGCGAGTTCCCAATTCCCGTTGTAGTCGGGGACTTTGGCGGTGACGGCGGGCAGATACGCCTTGCGCAGCATCCACTTGAAGCGCTGGACGGCCGGGGCCGGCCACTGCGGATAGCCCGCGTGCACGATGTCGGCGGCCCGCGCCCAGGACGAGCCCGCCCAGGCGGTCTGGAGGTCCGCGTTGCCCTCGGTGTGCCGCTTCATCACCTGCGACCAGCCGTCCATGATCTCGACGGCCTTCTTGGCGTGCGCCTCATTGCCGTTGACCGACCAGAGCAGCGCCTGCGTGTACGCGGCGATGGCGTCCTCGCGCTCGGCGAGACAGGCGGGAGGCCCGACGTTCGGCGGGCACGGGACGACCTCGGCGGGGTGCGGGGTGTAGCGGAGCGAGCCGTAGCGGCTGGTCCGCATCCTCTCGTACGCCGAGCGCCACGGCTCCTGGCCGGCCCGCACCTTTGCCCGCACCGCGGTCAGTTGACTCCGGCCGACGACCACGCCGGGGTGGTGGAAGACCAGCGTCGCGGGGTCGGCGTGGGCCACGGCGGAGGCGGCGGACACATGGGGGCCGGGGGCGCAGCCGGCGAGCAGCGCCAGCACGCCGAGCGCGGCGACGGCGGCTGCCCGCAGCGGGCGCCGCCGCCGGGAGGGCTGAGAGCGAGTGACCACGCTCCTACGGTCGCGCGGGGCCCCTGCGCGCGCAGGATCTGTTGCGCCGAACAGGCAGGTGACTTCCGAGCCCGCGGGCGGGCCTGCGGAGCCCTTCGCTCAGGCCGGCACGCGAGCGGTGTCGCGGGGCGCCGGAGAACAGCGGGGGCTGTGCAAGGCGCGCTATGGCAACGCAGACGCGCCCCCGCAGGTGGGGACTCGCCCGGGGCGGGACTGCCGCCCGGCGGCGCCCAGTGCCGGCCGACCTCGACGTTGTCGTAACGCAGCAGGAACACCGCGCCCAGCGGATCGTGGACGACGGTGCAGGCCGCGGCTCTCGGCGTGCCGGGGGCCCGGGGGCTTCATGCCGCGACGGCCGGCGGCGGCATCGCGCAGTCGGACACGATCTCGTCCATGGACAGGCCGAGGACCGAGGCCAGCGCGGCCACGGTGAAGAAGGCGGGGGTCGGCGCGCGGCCCGTCTCGATCTTGCGCAGGGTCTCCGCCGAGAGGCCCGCGGCGGCCGCGATCTCCGGCATGCTGCGATCCCCCCTGGCCGAACGCAGCAGGCAGCCGAGGCGCTCGCCGCGGGCACGTTCTTCGGGGGTGAGTGGGGTGCGGACCATGCGCCGATTCTAGACCCGTATCCCCCGGCGGCGCCGGGAGATGCGGCCGAACACCCATTACAATACCGGTATAGTAATGGGCATGGTGAAGATCAAGAGCGATACCCAGATGGATGCGATGCGCGAGGCCGGACGCGTGGTCGCCCAGGCCCTGGCGGCGGCGCGCGACGCGGCCGGCGTCGGCGTGACCCTCGGCGAACTCGACGCCGTGGCGCGGGAGGTGCTGGAGAAGGCGGGCGCGACCTCGCCCTTCCTCGACTACCACCCCGAGTTCGCGCCCGTCCCCTTCCCGGCCACCGCCTGCATCTCCGTCAACGACGCGATCGTCCACGGCATCCCGGACGGCTACCGGCTGCGCGACGGCGACCTGGTCAGCGTCGACTTCGGGGCGCTGCTCGACGGCTGGGCCGGCGACTCCGCGATCAGCTTCACGGTGGGCCGCCCGCGCCCCGAGGACGTACGCCTCGTCGAGACGGCGTTCAAGGCGCTGGACGCGGGGATCGCGGCGGCCGTCGTCGGCAACCGCATCGGCGACATCGCGCATGCGATCGGAACGGTGTGCCGCGGCGCCGGCTACGGCATCCCGGACGGGTTCGCCGGCCACGGCATCGGCCGGGACATGCACGAGGACCCGGGCGTTCCCAACGAGGGCCGGGCCGGCCGGGGCATGGTGCTGCGCCACGGGATGGTGCTCGCGATCGAGCCGATGGTGATCGCCGACGGGAGCGACGCGTACTACCCGGCGCCCGACGGATGGACCCTGCGCACCGTGAGTGGCGCGCGAGCCGCCCACGCGGAGCACACGGTGGCCGTCACCGACGCCGGGCCGCGCATCCTCACGCTCGTCTAGAACGCCCACGGGGCACCGGGGCCCGGAGCGGAGCCGGAAGCGGAGCCGGAAGCGGGCCCGGGGAAACGGCCCCGGCCCGCCGTTCGCGGCACCGCGCCCGGCGGGCCCCTCACGACCACCCCGCCGGGCGCCCAACACCCCCTCCCCGGGCCGCTATTGACGGCTCATCAGTTCTGGTCCAGGAAGCGCTGCGCCAGCGCGTCGCCGATGGCCACCGCGGCGCCGTGGTCCTCGATCGCCTCGGCCTGGGAGTCCTTGAACAGGATGTAGGTGACGTCGGCGTCGGCGCCGCCCTCCCTCGGGCTGGGATCAAGGCCCAGCGCCTTGGCGGTGGCGTACGAAGCCTCGCCGATGGTGGTGGCGGAGCCGGTGTCCCCGACCACGGCGTACTCGACCTTGTCGCCGTGGATGACGGCAGCCACGCCGCCTCCCTTGATGCCGGCCGCCCCGTAGTCCCACACGGGGCTGGGGTCGGGCACCACGACGTAGGGCAGTTTCTCCGCGTCGAGCGGCCGGCCGTCGGCCTGGTGGAAGCGGGTGTCTGGCTGGAACCACGGGTCCGTCTTCTTGTTGCAGAGGGCGCCGGCCCGGCCGTCGCAGTCGATGTCCAGATCGGCCTTCCAGAACACGGCGCCCTTCTTGCCGCAGACCGGCACGGTCGCCGGAGCGTCGGCGTCCGTCCGGTACATGCCGTGGGAGACCTGGGAACAGGTGGTCACCTTCGCCAGAAGCGCGGCGGCGCTGACCGGGCCCGCGCCCGTCGGGGCCGGCGCACCGAGGCGGCCGGGCGTGCGGAAGGCGGGGGCGGCGCCCCGCGCGGTGGCCGGGAGGACCGTCGCGAGCAGGGCGGCGCCGGAGGCGGCGGCGATGGCGAGCGTTCTGGAGCGCACGGAGAACCCTTCTGTCAGGGGAAAGGTCCTTTACCCAATTGCGCGCACCCCGCGGCGCACGAACGTGACCTGCGCGGCCCCGTTCGCGGCGCAGGGCCCATGGCTTCCGGCCTTTCAGCTCGGGGCCATGGGCCTCACCGGCGCCGCCGGACGGGGTTACTGCTTTCCACTCGGATGGACCACGAGAGCCGACCCGCCGCCGCGCCGCACCGTCTCGGCGGCCGCGAGCCAGCGCCCGTCCGGCAGCCGCTGCACGCCGGTCGCCGCGCCGATCTCGGGATTCAGCGTGAACGCGTGGCCGAGCGCTTCGAGCCGGCCGCGCAACGGGCTGTTGTAGAGGGCCGGTTCCAGTTCGGTCTGCGCGGCGTTGCGCTGGCTCGCGCGCGGCGCTGCGATCGCGTCGACCAGCGGCATGCCCCGGTCGAGGTGGTTGATCAGCGCCTCAAGGACGGTGGTGATGATGGTCGCGCCGCCCGGTGAACCGAGGGCGAGCACCGGCTTGCCGTGCCGGTCGAGGACGATCGTCGGCGAGATGGACGAGCGCGGCCGCTTGCCAGGGCCCGGCAGGTTCGGGTCGTGGACGGCCGGGTTCGCCGGGGCGAAGGAGAAGTCGGTGAGCTCGTTGTTGAGCAGGAAGCCCCGGCCCGGCACGGTCATGGCGCTGCCGCCGGTCTGCTCGATGGTCAGCGTGTACGCGACGACGTTGCCCCACTTGTCGGCGACGGTCAGGTGGGTGGTGTTCTCACCCTCGTAGGTGGTCGGAGCCGCCGTGCCCGAGGCCCCGCACGCCACCGGGTGGCGCGGGTCGCCGGGCGCCAGGGGGCTGGTCAGCACGGCGTCGTCCTTGATCAGGCAGGCCCGCGAGTCGGCGAAGCGCTGCGAGAGCAGCCCCTTGGTCGGCACGTTCTCGAAGGCCGCGTCGCCGACCCAGCGGCCCCGGTCCGCGAACGCGATCCGGCTCGCCTCGATGTAGTGGTGCAGGTACTGCACGTCCGACGCCTTCGACAGGTCGGTCCGCTCCAGGATGTTGAGCGCCTCCCCGACCGTCGTACCCCCGGAGCTTGAGGGGGCCATGCCGTACACGTCCAGCCCGCGGTAGCCGACCTCGGTGGGTGCCTGGTACGTGGCCGCGTAGCCGCGCAGGTCCTTCTCGCTCAGATCGCCGGGGCGCACCGTACGGGTCGAGGCGGGGTCGACGGGCGGCGTGCGCACCGTCCGTACGATGTCCTCGCCGAGGTCGCCCCGGTAGAGAGCGCCGACGCCGCGGCGGCCCAACTCCTCGTAGGTGCGCGCCAGATCGGGGTTCTTGAAGGTCGAGCCGACCACCGGGAGCCGCCCGCCGGGCAGGAAGAGCTTCGCGGTGTCGGGGAAGTCGGCGAACCGGGCCTGGTTGTCCTTGGTCTGCGAGCGGAAGGTGTCGTCGACGGTGAACCCGTCGCGCGCGAGCCGTTCGGCGGGCTTCAGGAGGGTGCGCAGCGACGCGCTTCCCCAGGCGTGCAGGGCCCTGTCCCAGGTGGCGGCGGTGCCCGGGGTGCCGACGCTGAGGCCGCTGGTCACCGCGTCGGCGAAGGGCAGTGGTCGGCCGTTCTCCAGGAAGAGCGACGAGGTGGCCGACGCGGGGGCGGTCTCGCGGCCGTCGATGGTGTGCACGGAGCGGGACGCCGCGTCGTAGTAGACGAAGAAGCCGCCTCCGCCGATGCCGGCGGAGTACGGCTCGGTGACGCCGAGCGCGGCGGCCGTGGCGACGGCCGCGTCCACCGCGTTGCCGCCGTGCTTCAGGACGTCAAGGCCGGCCGCTGACGCGTCCGCGTCCACGCTGGAGACCGCTCCCCCGTAGCCGATGGCCTCCGGCACCTTGGCCGGGGATGTGCCGGGTGGCGCCGCCGTCGTGGGCGGCGCGGCGGCGACCGAGGCCACCACGGCGGCAGCGGCCGCGAGCAGGGACAGGGTGCGGGCAGCAGGACGACGCATGCGTACCTCCCGTAGGCGAACGTCCGCGCAGCGTAACGCCGTCCCCGCGCTCGCGTCATGAGCACGTCGAGCACGCCGTGAAGTCCCGCTAGCATGCGCGCCCATGAATGACGACATACGCAACATCGTCCTCGGCGTGGTGGCCGCGGGCCTGAGCGCCGCTCTCGGCTGGCTCGCCCGCACCTCTCTCTGGCGGCGCGGCCTCCGGCGCCGGCAGGCGTTCTTCGGGCTGCCCCAGCACTCCGAATGCCTGCTGGTCGTCAACCGCGCGGCGACCCAGGAGGGCGCGGTGCACCGCTTCGACGTGTTCGCGCTCCTCGAACTCGCCTCCCTCAACAAGGACTGCGGCGCCCATGCCCGGATCATCCAGCACGACCTCGCACAGCAGGGCTTCGGCGAGCGCACCGAGTTCTGCCTCGGCGGACCGTACTCGAACCGCCGGATGGGGGCGCACCTCCTGTCCTTGCTGCCCGGCGTGAAGATGAACGTGGACTCCGAACCGAGCCCGGACCGCGGCGCCTTCCAGATCGGCTCCGAGCGCTACCGGCTGGAGAACGGGGTCGCCGAGTACGTGATTCTGGCCCGGGTCACTCCGGATCAGGACTCCCGTCCGGTGTTCCTCTTCTGCGGTCAGTCCGCGATCACCAACCAGGCCGCCACCCGCTATCTGGCCCGCAATGCCGAGAAGTTGGCCCGCAAGCACGGCAAGGGCTCGTTCTGTCTGCTCCTCAAGGTCGTCAACTCCCAGGCGTACGGGCCCGATGTGGTCGAGCTCGTCGCCGATGTGACGCGGGCCGCCCAGGAGCCCGCCCCTGCGATCCGTACCTCGCACCGGGCGGCGGGCTAACTCGCTTTCAGCGGAAGGGACTTGATGCCGTTGATGAAGTTGGAGACCAGACGCCGGGGTTCGGCGGCGAGTTCGGTGCGGGGCAGGACGCGCAGCGCCTCCTCGTGCAGCGCGGTCAGTTGCAGGCGGGCGAAGTGCGCGCCGAGGCAGATGTGCGGGCCGTCGCCGAAGGAGACGTGCGGATTGGGGGTGCGGGTGAGGTCCAGGCGCTCGGGGTCCCCGAAGGCGCGCTCGTCACGGTTGGCGGAGGCGTGGAAGACGACGACCTTGTCCCCGGCCGCGATGCGCCGGCCGGCCAGCACGATGTCCCG
This sequence comes from Streptomyces sp. NPDC048416, assembly GCF_043200435.1. Lineage (NCBI taxonomy): Bacteria > Bacillati > Actinomycetota > Actinomycetes > Kitasatosporales > Streptomycetaceae > Streptomyces > Streptomyces sp. NPDC048416. The sequence continues at coordinate 139,705 of NZ_JBICXU010000017.1, read as the reverse complement.
CACGGCGGTGCGCCGGAAGCTCAGCACCGGTGGGTGCCACCGCAGGAGCTCGTCGACGGCGGCGCCCACCGTTACCTGATTACCCGTCAACTCAGCTTGCTGGACGGGGTGTTCGGCCAGCGCCAGAAAGCCACCCGGCGCCGCGCTGCGCACCGTGTCGTTGCCCGCCACCGTCAGCAGGAAGAAGAACATCTCCAGCTCGGCGTCGGCGAGTTCGCCGTGTGCGAGCGCGGTCATGACGTCGTCGCCCGGATGCTTGCGCTTGTGGGCGGTGAGGTCCTGGGCGTACGCGAACATCTCGGCCAGCATGGCCGGCGAGCGCGGGTCGGCCGGCCGCCCGTCGGGGCCGGTCACGGTGGGCCCGTCCGGATCCTGGTGGGCGATGACGCGCTCGGTCCACTCCAGGAGCAGCCCCCGGTCGCCCGGCGGCACCCCGAGCAGATCGGTGAGGTTGAGCAGCGCATAGTCGTCGGTGACATCGGCCACCAGGTCGAACACGCCGTCCTCTGCGCCGTCGCGGGCGGCGGTGAGCAGGGCGCGGGCCCGGTCGCGCACCAGCCCTTCGAAGCGTTCGACCCGGGACGGCGTGAAGGCCCGGCTCACCAGGCGGCGCAGCCTGCCGTGGTCGTGGAACCCGTGGGCCACGGGCCCGCCGCCGTCGGACCGCGCGGCGGCCCGGGGGTCCTGGTTGAGCATCATGCGGCGGATGAACGGCAGGTCCGCCGGGTCGGGGTCGCGGATCTGGGTGGTGCCGAGCGCCGAGGAGAAGCCGGCCGCGTCCTTGAGGACCCGTACGACGTCGGCGTGGCGGGTCACCGCCCAGAAGCCCGGTCCGGCCGGCCGGCCGAGGACCGCGGGCTCGTCCTGCCAGGCGACGGGCAGGCGGTCGCGCAGTTCGCGATAGGCGGCGTACGGCGGGCCGGCCGCGTACTGGCGGGGGTCGAAGATGTCGGGCGTGTCAGTCATCGTGGGCGGCCTCAGACATGGTCGGCCCGCAGGAAGTCCTCCACGGTACGGATCAGGTCGAGCGGCGCCTCGTCCATGGCGTGGTGCCCGGCCAGGGGCAGCTCGGTCAGCTCGCCCGCCGGGTACCAGCGCAGCCACGTCTCGCGCAGGAAGGCGGTGCTGATGGCCGGGTCCAGGGCGCCGCTCACCGCGAGTGCGGGCACCGGGGAGCCCTCCGTCTCCTCGTGGAAGTCCTCCCCTGCCCAGGAGTCGAGCCAGGCGCGGAACGCCTTGGGGTCGCTGCGCTCCACCGAGCGCCAGGTCATCCGGTCAAGCCAGGCGTCGGGGCGGTTGCCGCCGGTGGTGAGGTCGATGATGGTGCGGCGCTTGGCGGGCTGATCGGCGGCCGCGGTGAACAGGGCGCGCGTCGCCTCGTCCATGGGCATGCCGCTCGCCGGGACCGGCGATATCCCGACCATGCGGCGCACCCGGTCGGGGGCGGCGGCCAGGACGCGCTGGACGACGGCGCCGCCCATCGAGTGCCCCATCAGCGAGAAGCGGTGCCAGCCGAGCCGGTCGGCGAGCGCCAGTATGTCCTCGGCGCCCTCGCTCGTGGTGAACGCGCCGGGCGCGTCCCTGGCTTCGCCGTAGCCCCGCAGGTCGACGAAGGCGTAGGTGAAGCCGGCGGCGTCGAGGTCGGGCAGCACGGCGGCGTAGTCACCTCGGTCGGCGAGCCAGCCGTGCACGGCGACGACCCGGTGCGGGCCGTCGCCGTGGAGGGTGTGGGGCAGCGTGAATCCGGCCATGGGCACTCCGATTCCGGACAGCGGTCGTCGGCGTACGGCTCGCGGTGGTGCCGTCGGTGTGCGAGACGTACGCGTACACGGTGGCGGTCGCCCTGCCGCGAGGCAAGAAGCGGGTCAGAACTGCCAGGGACTGCTCGCGGGCTGCGCCGTGCGGTCCTCGACGGCGACCTCGGCGGGCGCGCAGGCGCGCACCGCGTCCAGGACGTGGACCGCGTCGAAGACGAAGAGCTGTTCCTCGAAGCACAGCCCGTGCGTTCCCTCGGCCCGGCCGAGCACGGGCGCCAGGCGCCGGTACATGGAGCGCGGGCGGCTGACGTAGGGGAGCGCGGGCGAGCGCAGGTCCACGACGAGGAAGCGACGGACGTTCGGGCCGCTTCGCACGGCGATCGCACTCACGGCGCTCACCTCGTCCCAGTCGACCCGGCCGGACAGCCACGTCGGAAGCCGCACCGTGAACGTGTCCGCGTCCACATCGATCACCAGCGGCCGCAGCAGGTAGCCCACGAAGATGACCGCGATGGCCACGAGGCCCACGCCGACGGCTGCCATGACGGGGCCCACGACGCTCCCGTTGGGGCCGGCGAACCCGGAAGCGACCGCGAAGCACCAGATCACGGCCACCGCGACCGCTGCGACCGGGACCCAGACGAGGGGGCGCCGCAGCCGCAGGACGATCGGCGCGGTGGCGGGCTGCGTTGCGCCGGCTGAATTCTCCACACGCAGAGCTTGGCCCGTCGCGGGCCCGGACGCCAGGGGGTTACCCATGGGTTTACTGAATTGAAGTCAACGGGCTCTCCCGCGCTCTGCGTCCCAAAAGCGCCGGCACGGCCCCAGGTCAGGTCGTGCAGGCGACGGGGCCCAGCGGGCCTGCGGGGCCGGTGCCCCGGATCGTCACCTTCCGGTCGCGGCCGGGCGGAGCCGACCGCAGGGCGGTGCACGCGATCTGTCGCTGGGCGAGCGCGGTGAGCCCCGAGACGTCGTGGCCGATCATGACCGTCATCCCGCCCGCGTCCATGCTCAGCTTCAACGCGCCGATCCCAGAGGGGAGTTCGGTGCGCAGCCCCGCCGCCCTCTCGTCCGCGTCCGGGCCCGCGAAGAGCAGCAGAAGGGGCGACCGCGGGACGCCTTCGCGCACCACCGGCATCAGCCCGTCGGGGCCCACGAAGTAGAGCACGGTGCCGTCGTTGCTCGGCGGCATCGCCTCGGCGCTCGCGGGGTCGCCCACCGCGATCACGTCGGTCGACTGGATGCCGCAGCCCGCCGCGAGGAGCGCGGCGGGCAACAGGGCGAGCGCGGCCAGCAGTCGGGGGCCGGTGACGTTGCACCTCATCGCGCCGCCTGCGCGGGCGCGGCGGCGCCGAGGCCGGTGGGCAGCTCGACGGTGAAGACGGCGCCGCCGTCCGGTCCGTTCGCCGCGCGCACCGTGCCGCCGTGCAGCCGTACGTTCTCCCGTGTGATCGCAAGGCCGAGGCCGCTGCCCGCCGAGCGGGTACGGGCCGCGTCCGCCTTGAAGAAGCGGTCGAAGATGTGCGGCAGTACGGCCGCGTCGATGCCGGGGCCTGCGTCGGTGACCTCGACGACCAGCGGGCCGTCGCCGAAGGCCGGACGCAGCCGCACAGTCACCGGCTCGCAGCCGTGCCGCAGGGCGTTGCCCACGAGGTTGGCCATCACGATGTCGAAGCGCCTCGGGTCGATCATCGCCCGTACGCCGTCCGGGAGTTCGGTGACGACGCGGTCCTGCCAGTGCCGCCCCTGGAGGGTCTTGCGGATGGTCTCGGCGACGTCGACCTCGTCGGTGTTGAGCTCGGCGGCCTTGGCGTCGAACCGGGAGATCTCCATCAGGTCCTCGACGAGGGTGGCGAGCTTGCCCGTCTCGGCCGAGATCAGGCGCACGGCGCGCGCCGTGTCGGGGTCGAGCCCGTCGGCGTCCTCGTCGAGCACTTCGGTCACGGCGAGCATCCCCGCCAGCGGGGTGCGCAGTTCGTGGCTGACGTCGGAGGCGAAGCGCCGGGCCCGCGCCTCGGCCTTCTGCAACTCCTCGACCGAACGCTCCAGTTCCTTGGCCGACTCGTTGAACGTCCAGGCCAGATCGGCGAGTTCGTCCGACCCCTTGACCTCGATCCGGGTGTCGAGCCTGCCCTTGCCCATGCTGCTCGCGGCCCGCCGCAGATCACGCACCGGGCGCAGCACACTGCGGGCGGCCAGCAGCGCGGGCACCACGGCGACGGCGAGCGCGGGCAGCGCGCCGTTCTTGGCCGCCGCGACCATGGCCTCGATGGTGACGCTCTCGGTCTTGAGGTCCATCACGGCGTAGAGGTAGACCCCGCTGCGCTGCTCGTCGACGCTGTTGCTGTCGAACATCACCGGCATGCCGATGGTCAGGTACGGGGTGCCGTCCTGGATCACCCGCTGGAACGAGCCGTGCGCGTTGGCGTGGGTCTGGCGGCGCAGCTCCTGGGTGATGACGGTGGAGGTGGGCCGGTTGGTGGAGGAGGCGCGCAGGGTGCCGTACTCGGCGAAGACGTACCAGGGGTGCGGCTTGCCCGCCCGTGCCAGGGTGCGGCAGACGTTCTGGAGCGCCGCACTGGAGGTGGGCAGCGCGAAGTACTCGTTGGCGATCTGCTCGCGGAACTGCTCGACCGCCTGGTCCTGGGCCTGCTTGAGGATGGCCGAGCGGGCCGACTGGTAGGTGAGGGCGGCGGTGGTGACCGCGCTGACCGCCGCCACCAGCAGGAACGCCGCGATCAGCCGGGTGCGCAGGCCCAGGCGCAGGGCGCGGCGGACCGGGAACCTCACAGCGGCCCGAAGCGGTAGCCGAATCCGCGCACGGTCTGGATGTAGCGGGGGGAGCCGTCGGGGCCGCCGGTGTCGCCGAGCTTCTGCCGCAGCCGCCGCACGCAGGCGTCGACCAGCCGGGCGTCGCCGTGGTAGCTGTGCTCCCACACCGATTCGAGGAGCTGCTGGCGGCTGAAGACCTGCTCGGGCGAGGCCGCGAGGTGGAGCAGGAGCTTGAGTTCGGAGGGGGCGAGGGCCAGACGTTCGCCGTTCTTGGCGGCGGTCAGGCCCGCCCGGTCGAGGGCGAGCTCGCCGTGGAACTCGGGGCCCGAGCGGGCGACGGGGTCGGCGAGGCGGCGCAGTACGGCCCGGATGCGGGCTTCGATGACCTCGGTGCGGGCCGGCTTGACGATGTAGTCGTCGGCGCCCGCTTCGAGGCCGATCACCACGTCGAAGTCGTCGCCGCGCGCGGTGAGCATGATGATCGGCAGCTGGCTGGTCTCGCGTATCCGGCGGCAGACCTGCACGCCGTTCATGCCGGGCAGCATCAGGTCGAGCAGGACGAGCTCGGGCTGGAAGGCCTTGAGCGAGGCGAGTCCGGCCTCGCCGGTCCCGGCGGCCCGCACCTCGTGGCCGCGTCGGCGCAGCCCGAGCTCGACCCCTTCGCGCACGGAGGGGTCGTCTTCTATGAGAAGCACGCGTGGCATAGCTGTCAGTGTCCCAACCGTCTCATGTGGCCCGTCACCGGGCTCGGTGTCTGCCGCCGCCGCGGACCTTGTCAAGAACGGCATTGATGTCGGTGAGGCCGAGCGGCCGGGCCAGCAGCGCGAGGACGACGACGAGCGCGAGGCTTCCCGCGCCGGCCGCCGCGACACTGCCGAGCGGGTCGGCCGCACGGGCCGCCCCGTAGCCGAGCGCCGCGGCGGGCACACAGGCCGCGAGCAGCCGCACATGGGCGAGGACCGCGGGAGAGCGGAGCAGCGCCGCGCCGCCGAGCCGGCGGTTCAGGGTGTACGCGGTGGCCGCGAGCCCCGCGAAGAGCGCCACCGTGTAGGCCCCGGCGATCCCGGTCACCGCCCAGCGCGCGGACAGCGTGAGGTAGGCGACGGTGGTGAGCACCGCGTTGATGCCGGAGATGACGAGGTTGAGCAGGAACGGAGTGCGGGTGTCGCCGAGCGCGTAGAAGCCGCGCGACAGGACGTACTGGCCCGAGAGCGCGATCAGGCCGGGCGCGAACGCCATGAGCATGCCCGCCATCACCGTGATGTCGTGGGCGTTCGTCCTGCCGTACCCGTAGACCGAGCCGAGGATCCAGGGGGCGAGCGCGAACAGCGCGCAGGCCGCGGGGACGATCGCCGCGGCGCAGGTGCGCAGCCCGTAGGACACGTCCTGGCGCACCCGGGCGAGGTCGCCGTCCGCGCACGCCCGGCTCATCCGCGGCATCAGGGCGGTGACCAGGGACACGGTGACGATGCCGTGCGGCACCATCCAGAGCACGTACGCGTTGGTGTACGCGGTGTATCCCGCTCCGTCGCCGACCCCCTCGCGCACGGCCGCGGCGCCCGCGGTGGTGGAGAGCCGCGTCACCACCCAGTAGGCGAGCTGGTTGGAGACGACGAGCAGCACCGCCCAGCCCGCCGACTTCAGCGGCCGGCCCAGCCCGTGGCCGCGCCAGTCGAAGCGCGGGCGCCAGCGGAACGCGGCCGAGCGCAGCGAGGGCACAAGGGCGAGCGCCTGCACGACGATGCCGGCGGTGGTGCCCCAGCCGAGGAGCCGGGCATCGCCCGCGCTCAGCGTTCCGCTGCCGCCCGCGGCGAGGGCCAGATAGAGCCCGAACACCCCGATGACGACGACGTTGTTGAGCACCGGGGTCCACATCATGGCGCCGAACCTGCCGCGCGCGTTGAGGACTTGGCCGAACAGCGTGAAGAGGCCGTAGAAGAGGATCTGCGGCAGGCAGTAGCGGGCGAGCGCGATGGTGAGGCCGGCCTGGGCGCCGCTGTAGTCGGTGTAGCCGTGGACGATCCACGGGGCGGCGAGCACGGCGAGCGCCGTGACCACGACGAGCGCGCAGGTGCAGGCCGTCATGAGCCGGTCGGTGTAGGCCGCGCCGCCGTCGGCGTGCTCCTTGGCGGCGCGCACCAGCTCGGGCACGAACACCGCGTTGAGGGTGCCGCCGATGAGCAGCATGTAGAGGATGTTGGGGACGTTGTTGGCGACCGCGTAGCCGTCGCCGAGCAGTCCCACGCCGAGGGCGGCCGCGATCACGGCGGAGCGTACGAAACCGGTGGCGCGCGAGACGATCGATCCCGCCGCCATCAGCGCGCTGCTGCGCAGCAGTCCGGCGCTCGCGCTCTTCGCCGGCGCGACGGTCGCCGTCATCGGCGCGCCAGGTACGCCTGGAAGGCGCGGTACAGCGCGTGGTTGGCGGTTCCGCCCATGGATGTCTCCCACTCCCCAAGGGTCTCGACGACCTGGCCGCCGGTACCCAGCTTCCACCGCAGCAGCCCGAACGGACGGTCCTGCGGATCAAGAGTGGAGGGTACCCCGCGCATGTCGTACACCTGTGCGCCCAGCGCGTGGGCGTCCTGGATCATCTGCCACTGCAACGCGTTGCTGGGGCGGACCTCGCGGCGGTGGTCGGCGGACGCGCCGGTCTGGTACCAGACACGGCCCCCCACCGTGATCATGGTGTGGGCGGCCAGCACCTCCCCCTGGTGGACGGCGAGGTAGAGCCGCATCCGGCCGGGCTGCTCGGCGTTCAGCGCCTCGTACTGGCGCTCGTAGTACGGGAGGGAGCGGCCGAGCCGGAATCCGTCGCGCTCCTCGGTGATCCTCAGCAGCCGGTAGAACTCCGCGAGGTGTTCCGGGCCGCCGATGACGACCCGCACTCCGGCCCGGTCGGCGGCGCGCACATTGCGCCGCCACTCCTGGTTGAGCCCGGCCCACAACTGGTCGACGCCGCGGCCGGCCAGCGAGAGCCGGAAGACATGGCGGGGCTGTGCGTCGGCGTCGCCGTCGTGGTCGCCGCCGCACCGCTTCCAGCCGCGGGTGCGCAGCCGTTCGGCGACGGCGGAGCCGAGCGGGTCCACCTCGGTGGCCAGGACGTCGGCGATCCTGCGGCCGGCACCCGTGGAGGCTTTGAGCCGGGACGCGTCCCAGCGCCGGTAGGCCGGCATGGGCCCGATCCGCACCGCGAACGCCCCGGCACGGCGCAGATGGCGCATGAGCGGCTGGAGCCAGCGGTCGATGTGCGGGTCGGACCAGTCGGCGACCGGGCCCTCGGGCAGGTAGGCGAAGTATTTCCGCGTACCGGGGAATTGCCGGTAGAGGATCTGGGCGGCGCCGGTCAGTTCTCCGTTGTCAAGGGACCATCCGACCCTTTCGGTGACCCATTGGTCCTTCACATCGGCCCACGAAGGACATTGCAGAAAGCTGACGTCGGAGCGGCCCGCGAGAAACGAGCGGTACTCGGCGGCGTCGAGGGTTCGTACCCCGGCGTCCTGGTCCCGGTCGCCGGTCACCAGCAGTGCGGACACGTCAGTGGCCTCCCAAGTGCGCCCCGGTGTCGGCCGCCGGGGATGCACAGGATGCTCACAGCGGTCCATGACCGCTTCTCGCGTCGAATGTGACCGGACGATGACCGTTGCTCTGCGGTCGTCGTCACAGAGGAAACGCGGAGATTCGCGGCGCGTCCTGCAACCTAGAGTCCGGCTGGTGACTCTCCCTTACGGACAAGCATGGACAACGGAGGTCTTTCAATTGAGCCGCATACGTCGCCGACCGCGCCCGTCCCGCCCCTCGGCCCGCATGGCCGCACTCGCCACGACGGCGGTTCTCGCCGCCGCCCTTTCGGCGTGCGGGGGCGGCGGCGGGTCCTCGTCGGGTGACGGGAAGACCGACCTCAAGGCGGGGAAGAAGACCGAGATCTCGGTGAACCTGACGGGCGAACAGGCCAAGCCCGGTGAGCCGGTGAAGGTGACGCTCGCCGACGGCACACTGCAAAGCGTCACGGTCACGGACGCCAAGGGCGGCACACTCGTCGGGAAGGTGTCCGCCGACGGCAGGACCTGGACCTCGGAGCGCTCCGCCGCGCCCGGCACCACGTACGCCGTCGAGGCCAAGGACGCCAAGGGCGGCACCGCGCGGGCCACGTTCGCCACGGCGGCTGCCGGGAAGGTCAACAAGGTGAGCATGGTGCCGGGCAAGGACACGACGGTGGGCGTGGGCCAGCCCGTCTCGATCGTGTTCGACAACCCGGTCAAGAACAGGGCCGAGGTGGAGAAGCACCTGAAGGTGACGACCTCGGACAACACCGAGGGCTCCTGGGGCTGGATGCAGGACTACTCGGGCAAGGACCGCGTCGACTGGCGCCCCAAGGACTACTGGAAGTCCGGCACCAAGGTGACCCTTGAGGCCGACCTGAACGGCGTCGACTCCGGGACCTCGGGCGGCTGGTTCGTGAAGGACTACAAGACCAACTTCACGATCGGCAAGAACCAGGTCGCCAAGGCCGACCTCGCCACCCACCGGCTCAAGCTGTACCGCGACGGCCAGTTGGTGAAGGACATCCCGATGTCGGCGGGCACGCCCGGCGGCGACAAGGCGTCGTGGCGGGGCAAGACCGTCCTGATGGCGAAGGAGGGGACGATCAACATGAACTCGGAGACCGTCGGCCTCGGCAGCTCGTACAACAAGATGGTCGACTACTCGATGCGGCTCACCTGGTCCGGGATGTACGTGCACGCCGCGCCGTGGAACCACGACTACTTCGGCTCCGCCAACAAGAGTTCGGGCTGCATCGGCATGAGCGACGCCGACGCCAAGTTCGTGTACGGCGAGGCCCAGGTGGGCGACCCGTTCGAGATCACCGGCGACGACGCGAAGGGCACTCAGGCGCTCAACAACGGTTACGGCGAGTGGAACCTCTCGTACGACGCGTGGAAGGCCAAGAGCGCGCTCACGGGCGCGGCCGGCACCACCGGCAACTGACACCCCCGGGCCCGACCGGGCCTGGCCTGTTCGGTTCGCGAGGCCGCACACCAGCCCCTCGCCCCTCGCCCCTCGTCCCGGCCAAGGAGAGCGGAACCCCCGTCGCCCCATCTCCACGACGCGGGCCCGCTCGGCCCCGGCGAGCCGGTCAGCGACGCCCACTGGCAATGGACATCGTCGACCCGCTCCCCATCGAGCACAACCCGCTCGGCGCGCAGCTGACCTTCTCCTCGCCGGCGTCGGATCCGTCATGTCTGACGGTGCCGCTCCGCGAGAAGTGATCACCGGCTGCCGCCGGGCGGGCATGGCCCCTGAGCTGCTGCACTCCCCCCGGGCCTCAGGGGCCCGGGAGGGGCCCCCTCGGCAGCAGCGTCCCTGGTTCGGCCGGTGCGACGTCCACGGCCTCCGTCTTGGGATTGCGCTTCTGTCGCCTGGCCATCCAGGTGGCGAACCAGGAAAGCAGCATGCACATCCCGATGTAGATCGGTGAGATCACCATCACCACGGGGATGAACGGCAAATCGTAGTCGAGATTCGACGCGATGAGCTTCCCCGCGTGCAGGAACTCCTCATAGGTGATCAGGTAGCCGAGCGAGGTGTCCTTCAGGGCGACCACCAGCTGGCTGATGATGGTCGGCAGCATCGCCCGGATCCCCTGGGGGACCAGCACGTACGTCATGACCTGCGTCTTGCGCATGCCGAGTGAGAATGCCGCCTCCTTCTGGCCGCGTTCCACGGAGTTGACGCCGGTTCTGAAGACTTCGGCCAGGACCGAGCCGTTGTAGAGGGTGAGACCCGCCACCAGCGCCGGCAGCGGCTGCACCTTCAGCGCCACGAAGACGAAGAAGATCATCACGAGGACGGGCATGGCGCGGAAGAACTCGACGAGCAGGGTCGCGAGCCAGCGCGCCGCCCGGTGCTCGGAGAGCCGTCCGGTGGCGAGCACCGCGCCGAGCACGAGCGAGAGCACCGAGGCGAACGCGAAGGCCCGCAGGGTGTTGCCGAGCCCGCGAAGCAGCAGCTCCTGGATGCCCTTGTACGTGAAGGGCGTCCACTTGGCGGAGGTGAACTGGTCGGTGTCGAACAGGAGATACAGGACCCAGCCGATCAGGGCCAGGATCAGGGTCGTCGAGATGATCCCGTACACCAGGTGCCGCTGCCGGGTCTTCGGGCCGGGGATGTCGTAGAGGGCGGTGGCTTCCGTGGCCAGTGGCGCGGTCATCGGGCGACTCCCCAGCGCTTTTCGAGGATGTTGAAGACGGCGCTGATGAAGAGGGTGATGATCAGGTAGCCGATGGCGATCCAGACGAAGGTCCAGATGATGTTGTAGCCGAGCTCGCTCAACGTCTTGTACGTGCCGAGGAGTTCGGTGACGCTGAACGCCCCGGCGATCGCGGAGTTCTTGGCGAGCGCGATCAGGGTGGACCCGATCGGCGGGATCACCGAGCGGAACGCCTGCGGCAGCACGACCCCCGACAGCGTCTGACCGAAGGTCATCCCGAGGCTTCTGGCCGCCTCGCCCTGCCCCTTGGGCACGGTGTTGATGCCGGAGCGCAGCGCCTCGCAGATGAACGACGAGGTGTAGCAGCCGAGCGCGATCACCGCGAAGAGCTGGAAGGGCAGCACCAGACCGAAGCGCGGAAGACCCAGCAGCACGGCGAAGAACAGCAGCGTCAGCGGGGTGTTGCGCAGCACGGTCACCCACACCGTGCCGAGCGCGCGGAACGAGCCGACCGGTGACACCCGGCAGGACGCCATGACGAAGCCGAGCACGAGGGCGAGGAGCGAGGCGTAGACGGTCAGTTCGACGGTGCCGAGGAAGCCCTTGCCGTACAGCGAGAAGTTCTTGGTGAGTACGTCCATTGCGGCCTCAGCTCGCCGGGTAGCGGTCGATGGGCGGGGCGGGGGCCGGGGGGCGCCCGGACAGGCCGAGCGTGGCGGCGTACGCCTTCTTCCAGTCGCCGTTCTTCTCGTGGGCCTCGATGGCGTCGTCGAGGAAGAACCGCAGCGTGGTGTCGCTCCTGGGGACGCCGATGCCGTACGGCTCCTTCGAGAACGGCTTGCCGACCACCTTGAGCTCGTCGGGCACCTTGGCCGCGTAGCCGCTGAGGATGGTGTCGTCGGTGGTGACGGCCGCGACCTGGAAGGTGAGCAGGTTGTCCACGCACACCGAGTAGGTGTCGTAGGCGACCATGTCGACCCTCGGGTAGTCCTTCTCCATTCGCTGGAACGGGGTGGAGCCCGCGGCCGAGCAGACGCGCTTGCCCGCGAAGTCCTGGGGCGCGGTGAGTTTGTCCTCGTCCGTGCGCACCAGGAGGCCTTGGCCCGCCAGGTAGTACGGGCCCGCGAAGCCGACCAGTTTCTTGCGGTTGTCGTTGATGGTGTAGGTGCCGACGTAGTAGTCGATCTGGCCGTTCTGCAGCGCGGTCTCGCGGTTCGCCGAGGCGATCGTCTTGTACTGGATGGTCTTGGGGTCGAAGCCGAGCGAGGCGGACATCATCTTGGCGATCTCGATGTCGAAGCCGGTGTAGACGCCGGTGGCCGGGTCCTTCTCGCCGAGGTAGGGCTGGTCCTCCTTGGCGCCGACGACGAGGTGGCCGCGGCTCTTCGCGCGCCGCCACACCGAGGAGCCGCCCAGGCTGATGCCCTTGGCGACCGTGTAGTGCGGCAGCAGTTCGGCCTTCGGGCCCTTCACCGGCGGGCTGCCCGACCTGCCGCAGCCGGCCAGGGCCAGGGCGAGCAGCAACGCGGCGAGCGTGCGTCGTGTGGCCATCATCGTTGCGTACACCCCCCGTTCAGTGCTTGAGGATCTTGGAGAGGAAGTCCTTGGCCCGGTCGCTGTGCGGGTTGGTGAAGAAGTCGTCGGGCGTGCGGTCCTCGATGATGCGGCCGTCCGCCATGAACACGACGCGGTTGGCGGCGGAGCGGGCGAAGCCCATCTCGTGGGTGACGACGACCATGGTCATGCCGTCGCGGGCGAGCTGCTGCATGACTTCGAGCACCTCGTTGATCATCTCCGGGTCGAGGGCCGAGGTGGGCTCGTCGAAGAGCATGACCTTGGGGTCCATCGCGAGGGCGCGGGCGATGGCCACGCGCTGCTGCTGGCCGCCGGAGAGCTGGGCGGGGAGCTTGTGCGCCTGCGAGGCGAGACCGACCCGCTCCAGGAGTTCGTGGGAACGCCGGTCGGCGTCCTCCTTCTTGCGGCCGCGGACCTTGACCTGCGCCAGTGAGACATTGGCGAGGACGGACCTGTGCGCGAAGAGGTTGAAGGACTGGAAGACCATGCCCACTTCGGCGCGGAGCTGGGCGAGACCCTTGCCCTCCGCGGGGAGCGGTCTGCCGTCGATCGCGATGGATCCGGACTCGATCGTCTCCAGCCGGTTCATCGTCCGGCAGAGCGTTGACTTGCCCGAGCCGGACGGGCCGATGACCACCACCACCTCCCCGCGGCCGACGGTGAGGTTGATGCTCTGGAGGACGTGCAGATTCCCGTAGTACTTGTTGACGTCACGCAGCTCGATCAACGGATCGACGGCCATACGCTGTCCTGCCCACTCATCGCTGTGTCGAGGTCAGCGCAAACTATCCAGCCCGGTAAGGGACTTCACTTCGACACGCGCGAATAGGGCATAAACCGTATTTTGACCCCGCGGGTCTCGGGGGTGCCGGGGATTCCGGCGGCGGCGGTCCCGGGGAGGCCGGCGGCGCCGGTCAGGCCTCCGAGGCCTCCGCGTAGATCTGGAACAGCTCGGGAGCTCCGGTGGCCGCCCAGGTCAGGCCCGCGTCCACCACGTCGATCTCCCGGCCCGATGCGAGGCGCACCACCGGCTGGCCGCTGGGCCACACGTCCCAGCTCGCGCCCGGGACGGTGCGCACGATGACGGTGCCCAGATAGAGACCGGCGTCGTTGCCCAGCCAGGGCAGCTCCTCCGGGTCCTCGCGCCAGCGCGGGGTCAGCTGGTCGAGCGCGCCCAACGACGCCGGGGAGTCATCGAGTTCGAGACTGTTCTGCCAGGCCCGGGTCCGCAGCAGCTCGCACTCCGAAAGCACCTCCGCGACGCCCTGCGGGTCCTCCCGGTAGATCGCCGCCGCGGACGCCGCCGGGTGCCGCCTTCGCCAGTTCTGGAGGAAGTTCATACGATCCACACTCCCATTTGAACGGTCAGTAGCACTACTGGGCACGCGGGCGCGCTTTATCGGCGGCCCCGACGCGGGCCGCGACCGGGGGCGGCCCGGCCGGGGGCGGCCCGGCGCACACGGAGCGCTCCGACGGACCCGGGGCGGCGGCGCGGTCCGCCCAAGACGGGGCGGGGCGTCCGGCCCGGGGCGGCGGCGGTCCGGGGTCTCAGACCTCCAGGTCCACGACGACCGGCGCGTGGTCGGATGCGCCCTTGCCCTTGCGCTCCTCGCGGTCGACGTAGCTGTCCTTGACGGCGGTGGCGAACGGCTCGTTGCCGTACACCAGGTCGATGCGCATGCCCCGGTTCTTGGGGAAGGCCAACTGGCGGTAGTCCCAGTAGGTGTAGGGACGGTCGTACTTGAGCGGGCGGGGCACCACATCGGCGAGGCCCGCCTCCCGCAGGGCCGCGAGCGCGGCGCGCTCCGCCGGGGTGACGTGGGTCAGGCCCTCGAAGACCGACGGGTCGTAGACGTCCTCGTCGGTGGGGGCCACGTTGAAGTCGCCGAGGATCGCGAAGGGCCGCGGGCCCGCGGCGTCCGCCGCCACCGCCGCCCTCAGCGCCTCGAACCAGCTCAGCTTGTACGCGTAATGGTCGTGCGCGACCTCGCGGCCGTTGGGCACGTAGACCGACCACAGGCGGACCCCGCCGCAGGTCGCCGAGATGGCGCGCGGCTCCTCGACGCCTTCGTAGCCGGGGCCGCCGGGCAGCCCGAGCACGATGTCGTCGAGGCCGACCCGGGAGACCAGCGCCACCCCGTTCCACCGGCCGGTGGCGTTGACCGCGGACTCGTAGCCGAGCTCGCGCAGCTGGGCGGCGGGGAAGCCCTCGACGGTGGTCTTGGTCTCCTGGATGCACAGCACGTCGGTGCCGCTGCTCTCCAGCCAGGCCAGCAGACGGGGCAGCCGAGCGGTGATCGAGTTCACGTTCCAGGTGGCGATGCGCATGGCTCCCAACCTACCGCCCGGCACTGACAGCCACGGTCGGCCCGCCACCGGCGGGCGGTCGGGGGCGTACGGTCACGCGGGCGGTCGAGGGCGGGCGGTCGGCGGCGGACAGGCGGCGGCCCGTCACCGGCGGGCGGTCGGGGCCGGGCGGTCACAGCCGGGTCGAGTCCCCCGGCGCGAGACGGGCGTGGTCGGCGCCGCCGAGCGAGCCGATCTGCGAGTCGTAGATGGGCCGGGCGACGTCGGTGAGCAGGGCGTCGTGGATGTCGATGGCGCGGCGCGGGGCGACCTCGCGCACGTAGTCGATGACCTCGGAGATCTTGTTCCAGGGTGCCATCACCGGAAGCATCAGGGTGTCCACGGCACGGTCGGGGACGGTGAGCGCGTCCCCGGGGTGGAAGACCGCGCCGTCCACCAGGAAGCCGATGTTGGTGATGCGCGGGATGTCGGGGTGGATCACCGCGTGCAGCTCGCCGTGCACCTGGACGTCGAATCCCGCCGCCTCGAAGGTGTCGCCGTGCCCGACCGTGTGCACGCGGCCGGGGAAGGCCGCCGAGATCTTCTCCGCGACGCTGCGCAGCGTCCAGATCTCGGCGGCCGGATTGGCTTCGAGGCCGGTCCGCAGCCGCTGCTCGTCGAAGTGGTCCAGGTGCTCGTGGGTGACCAGGATGGCGTCGGCGCCCAGCGCCGCGTCGCTCTCGCTGAACGCGCCCGGGTCGATGACGAGGCTCCGCCCGTCCTTGCGCAGCTGGACACAGGCGTGGCTCTTCTTGGTCAGCGTCAGATTCATGCGTCCCATCCTGCTCCCTGTGCCGGGTACGGGAGCGGAATCAGGTCATCCGCGGGGAGTGGTCTCCTCCCTGATCACCGCGCCCGCCGTGCGGAACGCGGCGCCGGCCGCGGGTGCGCCGCAGTACAGCCCGGTCTGGAGGAGCACTTCCTTGATCTCATCGGGGGTCAGCCCGGCGCGCAGCGCGGCGCGGGTGTGCGCTGCGAGGTCGTCCAGGTGCCCGCCCGTCGTGAGCGCGGCCAGGGCCACCGCGGCGCGGGTCCGTCGGTCCAGGCCGCCCCTCGACCACACGTCGCCCCAGGTGTGGCGGGTGGTGAGCGCGTCGAAGTCACCGCTGAAGTCGTCGGCGCGGGCCGTCTCGGCGTCCACATGGGCGTCGCCCAGCACTTCGCGCCGGATCCGCATGCCGAGTTCGTACGCGTCGGGGGTCGCGGCGGGTTCGGCGGGGGCCGGGGCCACCACATCGGCCGGGGCCTCGGGCGCGGGGGGCGCGGCCGCGGGTGCCGGGGGCGGGACCGCGGCGGGCGGCACCGCGATCGAGGTCAGCGTCTCCTGCCAGGCCGTCGAGAAGTGCCGTACGAGGAGATCGGTGACGGCGGCCGGCTGCTCGACCGGGGCCAGGTGGGAGGCGCCCGGCACGACGGCGAGGCCGGCGCCCGGTATGCCGGCGACCAGGGTGCGGGCCTCGCCGGGCCCGGTGACCCGGTCCTCGGCGCCGACCAGCGCGAGCGTGGGCACGGCGATCCGGCCGAGTTCGGCCCGGATGTCGAAGGCGGCCAGCGCCTCACAGGCCGCTATGTAGCAGGCGGGGTCGGTGGTGCGGACCATCTGCACGGCCCATTCCACGATGGCCGGCTGGGCGGCGGCGTAGGACGCGGTGAACCAGCGCTCGGGCGCCGAGCGTGCCATGGGGTCCATGCCATTGGCCCGGACGATCACACCGCGCTGGCGGTACTCGTCGGCGGTGCCGAACCGGGGCGAGGCCGCGACCAGGGCAAGCGAGGCGATCCGGTGCGGATGGCGCAGGGCCAGGTCGGCACCGATCGCGCCGCCTATGGAGCACCCCACGTACCCGAAACGCTGGATGCCGAGCCCGTCGAGCGTGGCGATAAGCCGGTCCCCGAGCTCGGCCACGGAGTGCGCGGGCTCGGCCGGCGCCCCGCCGTGCCCCGGCAGATCGAACCGGAACACCCGCCAGGAACCGGCCAGCTCGGGCGTCTGGCGATCCCACATGTGCCACGTGGTCCCCAGCGAGGGGCCCATGACCAGGACAGGAGCGTCCTTTGGCCCGTCAACGCGGTATTGCAGGGTGTTCTTCGGTGTCTCACTCACCCGCCCGACCCTCTCATCTCTCACGGAATTCCACATCGGCGGGGTGAACCTAGGGGGTGTCTGGTGGATCAGGGTCGGTCAGGGTGCGGCGCCTGGTGCGGTGCATCGCAAGGCGCCGGAACGTCGTGATAGCGGAGCTATCGGGGCGTTTCGGCAACGCCGCGAGGTGCCGTGCCAGGCGCCGCACCCCCGGCCATGATCCACCAGACACCCCCTAGTGCCGCATCAAGCAGCGTTCGCTCGGGTATGGCCGGAGGGCATGCGCGAAGCGGAGAGCAGAGCGTCCACCCGGGGTGAGAGCTTGAAGAGGTGCACGGCCGCTACCGTACGGGCGCGGCAGAGCGGATGCGCTTGCGCGAGATCAAGAAGACCGCCACATCGAAGCCGGCCCAGCACGACGCCTGCCCTTCTCGACCCGGAGCTTGGCCCCCGGCCGGCCGACTTCCTGCCTCGAAAGGCACCGGGCGGCCGTGGCCACGAGGTACGACAAGCCGGCGGTCCGCCGCGAGGCGACCGTCCTCGTCGCCGCCATCAACGAGTGGCTATGACCGACCACATCACGATGGCGCTGCGTAACAGTGGATGGCCACCGTCTGGTCCGGACTCCACTGTTGCTCGACTGTGGCCATCAGCTCCCAGCCCAGCCGCTCATACAGGGCTGCCGCCGCAGTGTCAGATGCGACGACGTCGAGCACCGGATGCAGGCCACGACGCTGCGCTTCCTCCACTGCTCGGCCCATCAGCAGGGCACCGATCCGATGTCCCCTCGCCTGCGGGGCAACGAACAACCTACTGACCACGGCGGTCATACCCCGCGTCGCCCCGTTCCGCCGGCCCCACAATTGCGGCGCCAGATCTCCCTCGCTGCCTTGCGACAAACTGACATGACCCACCAGGCCGCCTTCGAGTTCGGCAACCCAGGAGCCCAGCAGGGGACCGCGTGACAGCCACTCGCCGGGCTGATCGGGCCAGTTCACCGGATAGCCGTCGCACGCATGGACCTCCGCGAGGATCCGCACGCACTCCGCAACATCGCCATCGGCCCTCTGCCGGACCGAGCGACTTGGCCTCTCATCCGGCTCCCCGGAGCTCTCGCTGTTCACTCCGGCATCGAAACACAGGTCACGTAGTCACACCAGCCACTTTGGACACGCGCCCTACGTAGTAGTAGTCCTCGTGCTTCCGGTCCCGCCCCGTCGGGGCCAGTTCGTGGCGTTCGAACTGCACCGTGTGGTCGTAGTCGTCAGCCATGACGGCGTAGGCGGGCGGAACCTCGGGGCCCTTGGGTTCGGTGATGCAGAGGATCGCGCCCAGGCGGCCGGCCAGTTCCGGGCGGCGCGGGGAGTCGGTGATGCGCACTTCGGCGTTGCAATGGAACGCGTGGTGGTTCGGCGCCGGATCGAGTGCGAGAGGGCCGCCGACAGATAGCGGGCAGTTTCCGGGTCGTAGTAACTGCACTTCAAGGAGGGCCACTCATGGATTTGCCTTTCGATCGAAGCCGCTCCATCGAGGACCTCGAAGGGCGCCGGTGGCCCAGTCCGCCCGGCGATGCCACGACGCTTGTACTGGCGGTGCACGCTCTGCGGAAGAGTCCCATCAGCGACTTGACAGTGGAGCAATTGGCCAGGCTCATCGCCCAGGATGTCGGGCTGCCGTTGCTGCTTCCTGTGGGCGTGGAGATCCTTCAGGGCGAGGCTGCGGAAGGGGCGGCCGGCGGCTGGTTCGACGACGATTTGTTGACCGCAGTGCTCACGCGCAACGCCACCGCATGGGCCGAAGCACCTGAGCTCGCCGGAGCCATCAAGGACGTACTCGACATGCTCGGCCATGAGCTTTCGCCCTGTCTGAGAGACGACGCCGACAGATTTCGGGCACACCTGCCGCACTAGGGCCTGTCGGGAGTCGTGATCACGCGTTACTCCGTTGTCCCTTCTTCGGCTGGTCCGCATACTGGGGGCCCGCACTGCTGCCGGAGATCGACGAGCTGATCATCAAGCGCAGCCCCATCGTCCTCGGCACCGGCATCCCGCTGTTCGACGGCCCCTTCACCCCGACGTCGTTCACCCTCACCGAAACCCGCACGTTCGATACCGGTGTGGCCATGCAGACCTACTCCCGCGAGGCCGCTGCGTAAGCCCCTACACCGTCTCCGACGTGCACTTCCGCCCCGGCCGGCGGCTAGGGCCTGCACTCCGCAGGTGGGCGCGGTTGGCTCGGGAGGAGTACGCCTTGTCGTCGGCCACGGCGCCGGAACGGGTGCGCGGACGTCCGACCGGCGCCAACCTCCATGGACAGAACACCTGGCCACCACGAGGTGCCCCAGCAAGAAAGTCCCCTGCCGGGTCACCTCGCGCTCTCTACGGGTGGGGCCCACCTCCAAGGAGCGACCGCCCCTGAGGGGAGGGCGGCTCCTCGCCAGGGGCTACCCATACCAGCCCCCCGCAGACCGTCAGCGCCGGCCACGTGTCCTCATCCCGCCACCCTCCCGGCACGATGAGGCACCGGCTCTGCTCCAGGGCATCGGCGATCCCCGCCAGCCACTCGGGGAGCGGCCATCCCGCCATGGAACCCGCCGGGATGAGTTCTGGTTCACTGTCCACCACCCACCGGCCGAGACTGCCGTAAGTGGGTTCGTCCTCGCGGGCATCGACGTAGAGGCCGTGCCAGGTGTCGCCCACGACACAGGAGATGGGAATGCGACCCGGCTCACGCTCCTGGTCGCGGGTCTGCACGGTATAGACGTCTTGCAGGGTCTTCAGCGGATACCAGCATTGATCCCCCGGCAAGAACGCCGCGGGCCACCAGCTCTTCTCGTCTCCAGGGTCGTCCGTGCCATCGTGCAGCCCATACCAAGCCCTCAAGGCGGGCGGGAACACCACCCCGATCGACTCCTCCACAGCATCAATGTCCGCATCACTCGCCGGCGGACGCAGCAGTGCAGCCGAAGCCGGGGCATGCTCCTTCAGCCACACCTCGATCCGCCCCCACGCCCCTTCGACTTGGACTTGCTCGCTCATGCTCATCAACTTCTCCTCCGCCTCGCTCGCATCACGCGATGGCCTCACACCCTTACGCGCGTCTCCGACCAGGCTTGTGGAGATCGATTACCGCCGACTGCGGCTGACGTTCGGGTTCCTACCGCACCTCAGCCAACAGGACAGGATGTTCCCGCGGAGGTGGCGGCGCACAGTTCCGCCGATGCGACGCTCCACGGTCCAGGGGGGATGCAGTTCAACGAGTGCACGGCCGACAGCTCAGCCCCGGCAAGGGCGACCGGGCCTGGCTGCACGACATCCGCGCACGAGCATCCGGTACGAGTTCGTGCATGACGGCCGCCGTTCCCGCCAAGGCCGGGCCCTCCACGTTCCTGGCCTACACCTGCGCCCGCACCGACGCCTCCGGGCCGCTCGTGAACTCCGCGCCGCTGCCCCGCATTTGGCGCGCACCTTCTTCCGCACCTCACCTGCAACAGCACTCGCCCAATCCCGACGGGCCGCCGCGCACCAGATCAGTGCCGGTCTCGCCGGCACCTCGAACGTCTTCGCTGCAAGCGCCCTGCACGGCGACGAGTGGATGGTCGCCATCGAAGCGGAGTGCGTGCGCATCGTCGGTCTTGGCGCCCGCTTGCGCCGGAAGGGGGCAGCGCCTGTTGCCAGCGCGGGCTACGGGGTGGCGGCCGATCCGGAGGAAAGCGGGTTCTGTCTGAACTCGGCGATGGGGAACTTCACCCCGGTGAGGTCTTCGGAGACGGCCCACAGCCGCTGCTGGACGGCTGCCTCGTACGACTGCGGGCTTGAGGTGACCAGCCGGGGGTGGCCCTTGATCTGGTTGCGTCCGCCGGGGCCGTAGTACTGGCCGCCGAGCGCGGCGGGGTCGGTGGCGGCGCGCAGGGTCGGCAGCGCACCCATCGCCGGCGTCTGGGTGATCAGAGGCGCGAGCCAGGTGAGCGGAAGCCGGAGGGTCGCGGGGCTGTTGCGGGCGAGCTCGGTGCTGGACATTCCGGGGTGTGCGGCCACCGCGACGGTGGTGCCGTGCGTGGCGAGCCGGCGCTGCAGCTCGTAGGTGAACATGAGGTTGGCCAGTTTGGACTGACCATAGGCGGCGGCCCGGCTGTAGGACCGCTCCCAGTGCAGGTCGTCGAAGTGGATCGCGGCCCGGATGCGGTGGCCGGTGCTGCTGACCGTCACCACGCGCGAGCCGGGCACCGGCAGCATCAGGTCCAACAGCAGCCCGGTGAGCGCGAAGTGGCCGAGGTGGTTGGTGGCGAACTGCATCTCGAAGCCGTCCCGGGTGGTCTGCTTCGGGGTGTACATCACGCCTGCGTTGTTGATCAGCAGGTCGAGCCGGCCGAGCCGGGACCGCAGCGCCGCCGCCGCGGTCCGGACGGAGTCGAGCGAGGTCAGGTCCAGCGCCTGCACGGTCACGTCGCCGGTCATGCGTGCCGCGGCCTGCTCGCCCTTCTCTACGTTGCGCACGGCAAGCACCACGGAGGCCCCGCGCTCGGCGAGCGCCTTGGCGGTCTCGTACCCCAGGCCGGTGTTGGCCCCGGTCACCACGGCCACCCGCCCGCGCTGGTCGGGAATGTTCGCCGTCGTCCACTTTTCACGCATGTCGGGCTCCCACCTAATTACGTACCGGAGGTATTTTGTGATCACGACGTTAAAGTACCTGCGGTATGTTGTCAACGTACCGCAGGTACTTAGTTAGGATGGTGATCGTGACTTTCCAGCGGGCGCGGACCGAAGAGCAGCGGGAGATCCGCCGACGGGCGATCCTCGACATGGCGTCGGCGATGCTCGACGAGATGCCCGTGGCCGCGGTCACCCTGAACGAGCTCAGCCGCCGCGTAGGACTGGCGAAGCCCAACGTGCTGCGCTACTTCGAGTCCCGCGAGGCGGTCCTGCTGGAACTGCTGGACCGCCTCCTGCAGGAGTGGCTGGCGGAACTGGCAGGCGAGTTGGCCGCCGGCATCGACGAGGATCTGCCCATGGCCGAGCGAGCGGCAGCGGTGGCCGAGATACTCAGCCGCTCACTTTCCGGCCGAGTGGTGCTGTGCGACCTCTTCGGCGCACAGAGCGGCGTCCTGGAACACAACGTCTCCGTCGAGGTCGTCGCACGCTACAAACGCGCCTCCCTGGACCGCCTGACAACCATGACCGCCCTGCTCCTGAAGTACCTGCCGGAGCTGGCCGAGAACGCGACGCTGTTCAGCTTGCAGACCATGCTCATGGCCGGCGCGCTGCCGGCGTACAGCACACCCTCGCCCAGCCTGCAGGCGGCCTACCAGGCCGAACCCGACCTCGCCCGCTTCCACCTGGAGCTGAAGGACTACTTGAAGCTGGCCCTGACGGCAACCCTCCTGGGCGCGCTCCCCCGCAGCTGACCTGCGGCGCACTGGAACAGGAAAAAAGCCTCGCACCTCGCGCACCTCCCGCACCTCCCGCACTTCTCGCACTCCGCACACTTCTCGCACGCTCGGACGGTGGAGGCCGGGGGCCCGAACGCAGCGCTCGGACGCCTACGCCCGCACCCTCAACAGGGATTTCGGAATCGGGCAGGCGACCCCGGACCACATCCCCGCGTTCCCCGGACGCCCCATCTCGCCGGTGTCGGGACTCAGGGCGGAAGCCGTCCCCAGCGAGGTGGTCTGGGGTGAGGTGGCAGTGCCGTCCCACCGGTACGACACCACCTGGACCCAGGACGGCTGGACCTGGGACCGGGACGTTCGCCCACACCCGATCCCTACGTCACCGGTACTCCTCGGTGAATTGCCCAGTGTCAGGCGACCGTTACTCCGCCCCCGGTGGAGTCGGGCCGGAAAAGGATGGCAGTCCAAAGCGGCCCCCCTCCAACTCCCTCGCGATCAAGAAAATGCAATCACCGATTCGGGTGGCCGGACCCTCAGGAGTGATTCGAACCCAAGATCACGAGGGCGCGGCCCCGCACCATGGGCCGCCCAGGTCGCATAGAACGTTCGAGCGACCATTCGCTCCGCGCTCACCGTTACGCATGACCGGCACAGCGAGTTTTCCGAGCACCTGTCCGTACTGATGCCATCGGAGGAGCCCCGTGCCAGTCCAGCCCAACATCGTCGGCGTACATCTTGTGTTCGAACACCTCGGTCAGGTTCTCCTGCAACGCCGCTCCCCCACCGCGAAGTTCGCCCCCGACACCTGGCACGTCCCCGCCGGGCACCTGGAAGCGGAATCGGCCACCGCCTGCGCGGTACGGGAATCGGACGACGAGCTCGGCGTGCACATCGAACCCGAGGACCTGCGCCTCGCCCACGTGGTCCACTGCCGCGACACCCCGGGCAGCATCCCGCGCATCGGCCTGTTCTTCCGTGTGATGGCCTACCGCGGGACCCCGAAGATCTGCGAGCCCGACCGGCACGTCGCCCTGGAATGGCACCCTTATGCGGCGCTGCCCACCCCGCTCGTGAACTACACCGCCGTCGCCCTCACCGCCATCGCCGCGAACCGCCTCTACACCGCCATGGGGTGGGGCGCATGAGCACACCGAAACAGAGTCCCGCGCTCGTCGGCTCGGCTGCTGCTGCCTTCATCCGGCGCGGCGATGGCCGGGTCCTGCTCGTACACCACGCGGGCACCGGCCACTGGGTGATGCCCGGGGGCAAGGCCGACGACGGTCCCCATGGGGGCGAGACGCCGCGCGAGTGCTGCGAGCGCGAGGGCCGTGAGGAGACAGGGGTCACGGTCAGCGCGGGCCGGCTTCTCGTCGTGCAGTGGCTGCCCCTTGGCCGCAACGGCGCCTATGCCCACAAACCGTTCGCCTGCCACCTGTTCGTCTTCGCCGCCACCATCGGTCCCGACGCTCTCGACGCCATCCGGGTGCCCGAAGGCGAACTCCTCGACTGGGCCTGGTGGGACCCAGCGGTGGCCCCCGCCACGCCGGGGGTGATGGACGCGACGAACGGCCGTCTGCTGACCGCCGCCACCCGGGTCGCGGCGGGTATCGAGGCAGCCCCCGTCTACCTGGAAGAGTTGCCCGCTCCGCGTACGGCTGGGGGTGCCGGCCGGTGAAGCTCAAGCGGAAGCAGAAGATCCTCGGCGAGCAGGCGCTGTCCTCCTCCGAGGAAGCTCTGTTCGGCGGGTCGCTACGGTACGACCTGGGCTGGAACAAACACGACGCAGCGTTCCTCGAACTCAACCTGCGGGCCATGCTCGTCAGGCTCCCCCGGCTGATCGCGCTCACCGTGCAGCTCGCCTGGCAGGCCGACCGGCAGGCACTGCGCCTGGTCGCCGGAGCCGAGACCGGCCGGGGCATCTGCCAGGCCATCGGTCTCATCGCCGTCAACTCGCCGCCCCGGCCGCCTTCGGGACCCTCTGCTTCTTCCTGCCACGCCAGTTGCGTGGTGTGGGTCAGGGCGTCCTGGGGCGAGGGGTGTTCGCCGGCCTGCTGCCGGCTGTGTCGGCGGGCTCGACGGGTCCGGTGGGCTCAACGGGCTCGACGGGTGATGACAGCGCGGCGAGGAGTCGCAGCTTCTCGTCGCTGTCGCTGTCCTTGTCGGGGTAGTAGAGGACGAGGATGACGTCGTCGATGGGCAATTTGTCGCGGTGGAGCCGGAGTTCACCGACGACGGGGTGGTGGAGGGTGGTGGTGCCTCCGTCGAGGTTGCGGACGTCGTGTCGGGCCCACAGGGTGCGGAACCGCCGGCTGGACAGGGCGAGCTCTCCGACCAGTTCGACAAAACGGGGGTTGCCGGTGTCGTCCCCGATGGTGGTGCGAAGGGCGGCGACGAAGTCGGCGGTGGCTTTGGCCCAGTCCTGCTGGAAGGCTTGTTCCTCCGGGTCGAGCAGGAGGGAACGAAGCCGGTTCTCGCCGGGCCGCAGTCGGGGCGAGAGGGCGACGGCCAGCGGGTTGGAGGCCAGGACGTCGAAAGCGCGCCCTTCGACGAACGCGGGGATCGTCAGGTGGGCGAGGAGCTGGTGCACCCGCGCCGGTACGTGCTCGGGGCGCTTGCGGCGCGGCGCCCTGGGGCGTGCTGCCGCGAGGCCGAGCAGATACGTCCGCTCGACATCGTCGAGGTGCAGGACGCGCGCGAGTGATCCGAGGACCTGAGGTGAGGGGTTCTTGTCGCGGCCCCGTTCCAGGCGCAGGTAGTAGTCCGGGCTGATTCCGGCGAGCAGGGCGACCTCCTCGCGGCGCAGGCCGGGTACGCGGCGGTTGCCGCCGGGCGGGATCCCCGCCTGGGCCGGGGAGATCAGCTCGCGCCGGGCGCGGAGGTAGCTGCCGAGCTGGTGGTCCGATTCCTCATCCTTCACGGCCCCACCGTAATGCGGTGCGTGCGGCACAGCGGGGGCCCTGGCAGGACCAGGCAGAACGGGGGCCCTGCCGCGGTCGGCGGGGCCGGTCAAGACTGGCGGCAGCACC
The DNA here is from genome assembly GCF_043200435.1 of Streptomyces sp. NPDC048416. NCBI lineage: Bacteria > Bacillati > Actinomycetota > Actinomycetes > Kitasatosporales > Streptomycetaceae > Streptomyces > Streptomyces sp. NPDC048416. The sequence continues at coordinate 114,546 of NZ_JBICXU010000017.1, read as the reverse complement.
GTCCGCGATCACTGTTCGAGAAGGACAGGGATCGGAGATCGTCACTGAGCAGCGCCGCGGTTCCGTACGCCGTGGGTGCTCGCCACTGAAGGGAAGACCTCGTGGATCTGTCCAACCGCACCGTTCTCATCGTCGGCGGGACGTCCGGCATCGGCCGGGAACTGGCCCGTCGGTTCGCCGCGGCGGGCAGCACCGTGGCCGTCGGCGGTCGCAGCGCCCAGGCGCTCGCCGAACTCTCCGACGAGGGCATCGGCACCTTCGCCATGGACGTCACCGACGGTGCCTCCGTCGCACGTGCCCGCGACGCCGTACTCGTCCGACACCCCGAGCTGGACACCGTGGTGACCATGCCGGGCGTCATGCTCCTGGAGGACCTGCGCGACCCGGCGCACTTCGAGGCGGCGCAGACGACGATCGACACCAACCTGGTCGGCACCATCAGGGTCGTCGACGCCTTCACCCCCCACCTGCTCCACCGCGGCGCCGGCACCTTCATCACCGTCACCTCCGGCATCGCCTTCCTGCCGTTCCCGCCCATGCCCACCTACGCCGCCTCGAAGGCCGGGGTGCACGCCTACTCCGAGGCGCTGCGCGCGCAACTGGACGGCAGCGGCGTCGGCGTCGTCGAACTCGTCCCGCCGGCCGTCGCCACGGCCGGGCAGGAGAAGGTGAATCCGCACGCACTGCCGCTCGACGACTTCGCCGCCGAGGTCATGCGGCTGCTCGCGCAGAACCCCACCCCGCACGAGATCCTGGTCGAGCGGGTGCTCACGCACCGCTGGGCCGAGCGCGACGGCACCTATGACGACCTCGTCGCACAGCGCTCGCGGGCCCTGGCCATGCTGCCCGGCCGCCAGGGCTGAGTTCTCGCACCGCGGGGTCGTCGCCTCGGCCGCTCAGTCCGCCTCGGGCCCGTTCACAGGGTGATCACGATCTTGCCGTGCACATGCCCCGCCGCCTGCGTCGTGACGGCTTCGCGGATCCGCTCGACCGGGTAGGTCGCCGCGATCGGCACCGTGATCTCGCCGGAGCGGATCGCGTCCGTGATCCGCTCCAGGGCACCCGGGCCCGCGTCGAGGGCGCCCGTCGCGCGCACGCCGGGCGGCGGGGCGGGGCCGTCGGCGACGACGGAGATCCGTTCGGGCGCCACGCCGAGTTCGAGCGCGGCCCCGACCGTCTCCCTTCCGAACAGATCGGTCGCGGCGGTGATCCCCTCGGGGGCCAGGGCCCGCACCCGGTCCGCAAGGCCGGGGCCGTACGCCACGGGTTCGGCGCCGAGCCCGCGCAGGAATCCGAAGGTGCGCTCGGACGCGGTGCCGAGCACCCGGGCACCCGCCCGCTTCGCCAGCTGTGTCGCGAAGACGCCCACGCCACCGGCCGCCCCGCCGATCAGGACGGTGTCGCCGGCATGGAGCCCGATCGCGGCGAGCGCCGCGAACGCCGTCAGGCCGGCCACGGGAAGCGTGGCCGCCACCTCGTCCCCAACGCCGTCCGGGGTGTGCCGCAGCGTCGCCTCGGCCGGCTTGACCAGCACGTGATCGGCGACGGACCGGCCGATGGCGGCGCCGAACACCCGGTCGCCGACCGCGAATCCGGTGGCGTCGGCGCCCACCTCGTCCACCACTCCGGCGAAGTCGCTGCCGAACCCGGCAGGCAGGGTGATGCCGAAGCGTGCCGCTGTCTCGGAGCGTGCGGCGATCTGCCAGTCCATCGGGTTGAGCCCGGCGGCCGTGACCCGGACGCGCACCTCGTCCGGTGCGGCGTGCGGCTCGGGTATCTCGTGCACTTCGAGCACGTCGGGATCGCCAAATCGCAGGTAACGCACGGCTTTGCTCATGGGTGACAGCTCCTGGCAAGTGATGGGACTTGGTCTCATCGACCCTACTACAGTGATGGGACGAAGTCCCATACACTGGTCCCATGGCTCGATGGCAACCCGACGCATCCGAACGACTCGCCGCCGCCGCCCTCGATCTCTTCGAGGAGCACGGCTACGAGAACACGACCGTGATCGAGATCGCGGAGCGCGCGGGGCTCACCAAAAGCACGTTCTTCCGGTACTTCAAGGACAAGCGCGAGGTGCTTTTCGGCGGGGGCACGGTGGCGGGTCTGCTCGCCGAGGCGATCGCAGCGGCGCCGTCGGCGGCCGGGCCGCTCGACGCGGTGGCGGACGCCCTTGACGCGCTCGGCCGGACGTTCTTCACCGCCGACCGCCGCGAGTTCAGTGGCCGGCGCCGAGCCGTGCTGAACGCCACCGCGGAACTGCGTGAACGCGAGGCCCTGAAGCGGATCGACCTCACCGACGCGATGATCAAGGCCCTCAACCGGCGCGGAGTCCCGGGCCTGACCGCGCGCGTCGCCGCGGAACTGGGCTCCCTCGCCTGGGAGATCGCCTACGACCAGTGGATCGGCACCACCCACGGCGAGGAGTTCGGCCCGCTGGCACGGCAGGCGCTCGCCGACGTACGCGCTGACGCGGCGGTGTGCTGAGCGCGCCACGGCCGGCACCGCGGGAGGCCGGCCCGTGACCCCCGCCCGTGCCGGTCCCTCGACCGCCGACGAGGACCGGGCCTGCCGGGCCACGGCATGCGGCGCCGGATCGCGGCATGCGGCCGGGTCGCGGCATGCGGCCGGGTCGCGGCATGCGGCCGGGTCGCGACACACCGCCGGGTCATGGCATGCGGCGCCGGCTCGCGGCATGCGGCCAGGTCACGACACACCGCCGGGCCACGACACACGGGCGGATCGCGGCACACCGCCGGAGCACGGCACACCGCCGGAGCACGACACACGGCCGGACCGTGGCACACCGCCGGATCGCAACATGCGGCCGGGTCAAGGCACGCGGGCGGATCGCGGCACACGGCCGGAGCACGGCACACCGCCGGATCGCGGCGGTCAACGGTGGCGCCGCCCGGTCCGGCGTTCCATCGGCAGACCGGGCGGCGCCGGTGCGCCGGCGACGGTCAGGGGGTGTCTGGTGGATCAGGGCGGCTCACGGAGACGAGGGGCGCGCCGCGCGCGCCTGGTTCGTGTCCGCGATCAGCTGCCACAGCCGCAGCGCCCGCCCCCGGTGCCGGCCTGCCAGGTCGTGGGCGCCGGCGGCGGCGTCCAGGTCGCCGAGCAGTTGCCAGCAGGCCGCCTCGTCCTGGCCGTCGCCGTGCCGGTGGAACAGTCCCGCCGCGCGCTCCAGCGCCGGACCCGCCCGGTCCCGGTCGTGTTGCCCGGCGTGTACCCGGCCGACTTCCAGCAGCGTGTACGCGACGCATCGCTCGTCGGCCAGTTGCTCGAAGGCGGCCAGCGCCTGCCCCAGACAGCGGAGCGCTTCGTCCGGGTCGCCACGCCGGTCGTGCAGCCGGCTGAACCTCCGCAGCACGACGGCCACCCGATGACCGTCGTCGAGTGCCCTGGCCCGGTGCAGGGCGCCGTCGAACCAGGTCTCCGCCTCGTCGAGTTTGCCCTGCATGAGCTTCATCACGCCCATGGAGCAGAACAGTTGCGCCTCGATGTGCTGATCGCCCGAACCGACCGCGATGGCCAACGCGTGCTCGACCCGTTCGAGGGCTTCGTCGTCACGGCCCTGTACGCGGCTGACCGTACTCAGCATCGCCACCGACAACGCCTCGCCGCGCTTGTCCCCGCCGTCGCGGCACAGACCGACCGAGGACTCAAGGGCGCGGGTGGCGGGCCCGAACTCGTCGCGGTAGATGTGGAGTTGGGCCATGCCGCGCAGCAGTACGGATGCGCCGTGCGCGTTGCCCGCGGCCTGCGCCGCCTCCAGCGCGAGCCGGTGTCCGTGCTGCCAGTCCTGGTACAGACACCGGTGGTCGTAGTAGGTCGCCGTGCCGGCCGCCAGTTCCCAGGCAATTTCGTCCAGGCCCCAGTCCACGGCCAGTTTCACCGCGCCGAGCAGGTTGTCGCGTTCCGCGTCGAACCAGCCGAACGGGTCGGCCATCAGCCGGTCCGTGACCGCGTCGGGCAGCGACCGGCGCGGCGCCGTGCCGGGCTCGGCGGTCAGCAGTCCGCCCGGCAGCCGTTCGGTGGCGCCCGCGACCAGAGCGAGCCAGACGGACAGCACCCGGATGATCGCGTCCCGCTTGTCCGCCTCCGGCAGCGCGTCCGCGTTCTCCACGGCACAGGTCCTGATCAGGTCGTGCAGCCGGTAACGCGGCTCGCCGATGGCGTCGGTGGCGGTCAGGCGGACCAGGCTTGCGTCGACGAGGGTGTCCAGGACGTCCTCGCCGTCCGGGCGGTCCAGCAGCGGGCCGACCACCCAGCCGGGCAGGGTGTAGGCGCCGAGCAGGCCCAGCAGACTCAGCGCGCGCACCGCGTCGGCGGGCAGCAGCCGTAGGCTCAGCTCCACGCTGGCGCGCACGCTGAGGTCTCCTATTCTCAGCTCGGCCAGTCGCCGTGACTCGTCCTCGATCCGTTCCCGCAGCACCCGCAGCGACCAGGCCGGGCGGCCCGCGAGTTTGCCGCTGGCGATCCGGATCGCCAGCGGCAGGTTGCCGCAGCAGTCGAGGATGGCGTCGGCCTCCCCCGGCTCCCGCTCGACCCGCCGCCGCCCGACGATCCCGGTGAACAACTCCCGCGCCTCCGCCGGACTCAGCACGTCCAGGTCGATGTGGCGAGCACCGGGGAGCTGCGTCAGCAGGGTGCGGCTGGTGATCAGCACGGCGCAGCCGTCGGCCGCGGGCAGCAGGGGCAGCACGTGATCGGCGTGACCGGCGTCGTCCAGCACCACGAGCATGCGACGGTCCACCAGCAACGACCGGTAGAGCGCGGCCCGTTCGGCCAGACCGTTCGGGATCGCGCTGCCTGCGACGGAGAGCGCGCGCAGCGCCTCGGCCAGCATCAGGCCGGGGTCGCGCGGCTCGTCCGACGTCGCGGCGAGGTCGAGGTAGAGCTGGCCGTCGGGGAAGGCGGCGCTCGCCAGCCGTGCGGCGTGCGTCACCAGACAGGACTTGCCGACACCGGGACCGCCCACGACGACGGCCACCGGGGCCCGGTGCCGCGCCGGCCCGTCGAGCAGCCCCGCGATCTCTGCCAGCGCCTCGTTGCGGCCCACGAAGTCGCTGACGTCGAGCGGCAGTTGGCGTACCGGCATGGCCAGGGCGAGCCCGACGTCCGTCCGTCCGGAACGCTCCGGTGGTGCACCCAGGGGCGCATCCGCCGGATCGGGGGCCGTCAGAGCGGGGTCGGCGGTGAGGATGCGCCGGTGCAGTGCCTGGAGCGGCGGGGTGGGGTCGACGCCGAGTTCGTCGGACAGTGTCCGGCGCAGCCGCTCGTACACCCCCAGCGCCTCGCCCTGGCGCCGGCACCGGTAGAGAGCGAGCATCAGGTGTTCGGCGACCTGCTCGTCATAGGGATGCTCGCGGAGCAGGGCGGTCAGCTCGTCGACGGCCTCTCGATGGCGTCCCAGAGTCAGCTCGACGGCCAGACACTGTTTCCATGTCGCCGCGCGTTTCTCGTTCAGCCGTGCGGAGTCGGTCTCCAGGACGTGGCTGGAGATGTCGGCCAGTGCGTTGCCGCGCCAGCAGGCCAGCGCCCGCCGCAGCGCGGCAGCTGTCTCGGACGGCGCCGTGTGCCGTTCGGCGAGGTATCGCTCGTGCTCGAATTCCAGCAGGTCCAGCTGGTCCGCGGCCAGGTGGATCTCGTAGCCGCCCCGCCGGGTGCTGATCAGGGAGCCGGGGGCGCCGCGGGCGAGAAGGTTGCGGCGCAGACCGGAGACGGCGTCCTGGATCTGACGGACAGCGGTGGCGGGCGCGTCGGCGTCCCACATCACGGCGACGAGCCGTTCCATGGCGACGACCTTGTTGGCGTCGATCAGGAGCGCCGCCAGCATCTTGGCCTGCCGCGGCCCGTTCCACCGGACCTCGCGTCCGGCCACCCCGGCGTACAACGGCCCCAGCACGCCGAATCTCATGTATCCCCCGACACGTGAAAACGGACGCCGCCCCCCGGCTGATCTGGCGTTAGGACGAATGCAGGACGGCCGACGGGCTCTCGCCCCCAGCATCACCGTAGCGGGGCTCGCCGTACGGCGGGATGGTCCCGCGGGATCCCGAAGGAGAAGTGTCTTGAACGTGCGCCAAAAGTTCGTCTCCGGCGCCTTCGCCGGAGCCCTGGTACTCGCGGGTGTCGCGGCAGCCGCTCCGGCAGGCGCGATCAGCAATGTCGGCTGCAACAACAACACCCTGCACGAGTGGAGTTACACCCACGACTACTGCTACGCCGGCAGCGGCGACGGGTGGGCCAACATCTCCGAGGTGTACAAGACGACCTCGGGGAACAGCGGGAGCGTGACCGACATCAGCGTGCAGGGGGTCAACCACAGCGTCCCTCTGAGCGCGGGGATGACCGTCAACTACGAGCAGCGGTACGGGTCATGGGGGAACGTGTACGGGGTTCACATCAAGTACATCCCGTAGCGGAGTGCCGTCGGCGGTGGCCCTGGGCGAGCGCCGGCGGCGCCTACGCCCTGCCGAGTCCCGGGACCTGTTGAGATGAGCCAAGATGAGACACACGGGAAGAGTGGCTGTCGGGCTCGCGGTGCTGCTGTTGAGCGCCGGGTGCTCGGGCCGGGCATCCCGGCCGCCCGCACCGGCGCTCGGGCCGATCCCGACGATCACCTCGGTCGACGCCATCCATGTGCCGATCGACGCCTACATACCCACCTCGGCCCAGTTCCTGGCCTTGCAGAAGGCCGCTGACGTGGTGTCGGCGCGTTGTATGCGCGGCTACGGACTGCCCTACCATCCGCCGGTCATGGACGGATTCGACGGGTTCGCCCGGCAGAACAAGGTACGTACCGCTCTCTACGGCTTCTTCGACCTGTCCACGGCCCGCGGCAAGGGGTACGACACAGAGCTCGCCAGTCCTGACGGCACGTCCGGGGAAGTCCCCTACACCCCGACGGAGATGGGTGTCCTGCGCGGCCAGAGCGCCACCGGAACCACCGTGGCCACCTACAAGGACAAGAAGGTCCCTGCCGGAGGGTGCCGTCAGCAGGGTATCGCCGCCATCGGGGGGCCGCCCGTCGTACCCACCGCCGAAGCGCTCCCGGAACAAGGCCCCGTGGTCCCCTCGGACGAACCCCACATGAAGGCGGTCAACGCGCGCTGGTCGGCCTGCATGCGAGACAAGGGGTTCGACTATCCCGACCCGTGGGCGGCTTACACCAGTCCGAAGTGGAGGTCCGCTGCTGCCGGGTCGTCCCTTCGGCAGGCCTCGCACACCTCGGAGGAGATCGCGACGGCCACCGCCGATGTGGAGTGCAAGCTGTCCACCAACCTGGTCGGCGTCGCCGTGGCCGTCGAGATTGCCTACGACCGCCAGTACATCGAGGCGCACTCCGCTCAACTGGCGCAGTTCCAACGGGCACTTGACGATCGGTTGCGCACGGCCGCGCGGCTGACGAGCACCGGCTCGGCATGACGGGGCCGGGCAGCGGTCCCCCGGCGCACCTCACGCCTGAGCGCCAGACGTACGCGACTGCGCCGAGCGTGGTCGTGCCCGCCGCCGCCGATGCAATTGAGCCGAGGACGCCTCGCGGGCGCGGCCCGGGTGCGCTGCGCGACAGACGCCGTGCGCCCGCCCCCACGACCGGCGTCGGCCCCGGCACGTGTCACGGCACAGGACCTGACCAGGCTCGCTCACGCGTGGACCTCCACAAGGGCAGGTCGGGTATGCCCCCGGCACCCCCGGCCTGTCGGAGCGTCCCGCCGGGGCGCGGGGACCCGTGCGACCAGCCACGGCTGCCCCGCACGTCGGGGGTGCGCGACGGGCGGCGGGGCCGCCCGGCGGCTCCGCGCCCGGTGCGTCCTTCGGGTGCGGCGGCGCCCCGGCGTCAACGGCTTGGCCCGGGGCGGAAAGACGTCTCGGCGTCCGGCGTGGCCGGGGCGAGGAGTGCCGTGGCGCGAGGCGCGGTGTGACGGTTCACGGGAGCGCGGTGCGGGGCCGGCGCGAGGCGCGGAAACACGACAGTCATGTTTCGTCAGCTCCGTTTCCGTACCGGAGGCCGCCCCGGTGCGAGAGGATGACGCTCCCCAAGTCCCCGACCTCGGAGCGAGCGATGCAGCCGCTGACGCGTCCGCACATCGTTGCGGCGGGACTGCGTCTGCTGGAGCGCGAGGGCGCGGCCGGTCTCAGTATGCGCAAGCTCGCGGGCGAACTCGGCAAGGCTCCCGCCGCCGTCTACAAACACGTCAGCGACAAACGGGAGCTGATGTCCCTGCTGTTCGACGAGGTGTCCAGGCGCATCGAGCTGCCGGGCCCCGGGGACGACCCCCGTACGGCCATCGTGGCCGCGGCGCAGAGCGCGCACCGGGTCCTTGAGGCGCATGGGTGGATCGCCACCGGGATGATCGACGGCCCCCTGCTCGGCGTCACCTCGATGCGTCTTTCCGAGTTCATCCTGGACGCCCTCGTCCGCAAGGGGATGAGCGACGTACAGGCCGCGCGCCTCCAAGTCGCCATCTGGGAGTACCTGGTGGGGCATCTGGTGGCCGCGCGGGCCGGGTCGCCCGTCATGTTCCCGTGCTCGGCGGCGCAGGACGACGCGGAGGACTATCCGACCGTGCGCCGGGTCGCCCCGCTCGTCGCCGAGATGAGTGACCAGGAGCGGTTCGACGCGGGGCTGCGGGTCCTGCTCGACGGGGTGTTCACCGAAGCGCACACACCGCACGCCCCGCCGGGGGGCGCGGCCGCGGGCGAGGCGTCGTCGTCCGTCAGCCGGTCCGCAGCTGACGTGGCGGGGTGAGCGCGGTGCGGAACTGGCGGAAAAGGACCGGTGCCGTCGCGGGCTCCTCCTCCGGCGGGAAGTACTTGGTCAGCTCGTGCCGCCTGCTGATCCTCAACTTCCGGTAGGAGTGGGTGAGATGGGACTCGATGTTCCGCAGGCTCACCCGGAGCTGACGGGCGATGTCGCGGTTGCTCATCCCGCGCGCGGCCAGCTCGGACACCTGCCGTTCGGTGGGGGTGAGCAGCGACTGGGCGGAGTCCTTGCGCGGATCGGGCCGGCCGCCCGCGTACCGCAGCTCCCACTGCACCGCCTCCACCAGCCCGTCGGCGCCGAGCGAGATGGCCACCTCGTTGGCGCGGTGCAGCAGTTCGCGGGTGCGCCGGGCCGTGCCCGCCTGGCGGTGGGCCCGCCCGGCCTCGTACAGCGCGTGGGCGAACAGCAGCGGCGTCGGGGACGGTTCGAGGATGTCCAGCGCCTGGTCGGCGAGGTGCAGCGCCTCGCACCCCGAGCTCGCCGAGGCCTGTGCGATCAGGGCCCGGCCCAGGGCGAAGGGCGCGTTCCAGCGGCGGGCGAGCTCGGTCTCCTCCCGGGCGACGCGTCGGGCCGCGGCCATGTTGCGCTGCGCCAGCAGGAGGGCCGAGCGGCTGGAACGCCACGGCAGGACAGCCGGGTTGACGACGCCCCTGCGGGCCATCTCCTCCTCGCACTGGGCGATCAGGTCGAGACCGCGCGGAACCTGGCCGAGCCGGCCGAGCGCGCGCCCGGCGCTGTGCAGCAGGTGCAGCCGCCACCAGGTGCGGGGCTGCTCGCCGGCGAGCGGCGGGGCCTCGTCGAGCAGGGCGCTGGCCGCGGCGATGTCGTTCTTCTCCAGGGCCACGTCGATGAGGACGCTACGGGCCAGGGCCCCCACGTGGTACGCGGAGGCGCAGATCCGGGTGAGCAGTTCGAGCGACTGGCGGGCGTCGTCCCGGGCGTCCGCGAGCAGACCTCGGTGCAGTTGCACCAGGGCGCGTACGGCCAGGGCTTCGGCGATCCGGATCACCGTGCCGTCGGCGCGGGCGAGGCGCACCTCGGTGTCCATGTGCCGCATGGCCTCGTCCACGTCGCCCGCCCAGAGCAGCGCGAGCAGCGCGTGGTACCAGGTGTCGGAGCCGTACGGGGCGCGGGGCACGGTCAGGGAGCGGTTGGCGATCCGCCACGCTGCCTGCGCCGAGTCACCGCTGGCGGCGCGCAGCAGCAGCACCCGTTCGAGCCGGTCCTCGCCGTCGCCCCAGTCCTCGGCGCGGTAGCTGCCCTCGTGGAGGCGGATGTGGGTGAGCCGTTCGCGCAGCCGGGTGGCGGACGAGGGGTCCGACGTGCCGATCTCGCCGCGCGCCCGCTCCAACACCTCGCGGGCTGCGGTGAGTTCGTCCAGGCGCAGCAAAATGTCGGACAGCCGCAGCGCCTCATGGATCCGCTGGTCGGGCCTGAGGGGGCCGGCGGCGTGCACGGCGAGCGCGCGGGCGGAGGCCGGCAGGTCGAGGGCGGTGAGTGCCTGGATCCGCATGTCCTCGGCCCGGGCGGCCAGTTCGTCGGGTACGCCGTGCAGGACGGCCTTCTCGATCAGCCGCCGGGCCCTGGCGGGGTCACGGCCGACCATGCCGTGCGCGGCGTCCAGGAGCAGCCTGACCATCCACGGCTCGTCGAGCCGGTGGGAGCGCAGCAGATGGGCGGCGACGTCCTCGGGCGGCGCACCCCTGCGCCGCATGAACTGGGCTGCCAGCAGGTGGAGTTCGGCGCGCTCGGCGCACGGGATGTCCTGGTAGAGGAGCTCGGACAGGAGAGGGTGGCGGAACTTCATGTCGTGCGGGCACAGCAGCCCCGACTCGGTGAGCCGCGACAGGCTGCGGCAGGCGTCCTCGGTGGGCACGCCGCACAGGTCGGAGAGGATGCCGGGATCGAGCGGCGGCCCCAGGGTGCTGGCCGCGCGGGCGATCTTCAGGCCGAGCGGGTCGAGGCGGTGGAGCATGCACAGGATGCGCTCCTTGACCCCCTGGAGGTGCATCCGTTCGTCCGGCTGGCGGGTGGGTGCCTGCTCGGCGAGGACGTCGTCCACGAGATGGCCTGAACCGCTCGGGGCCGCCCCGCCGGGGCCCGTCGGCACGCTGCGTATCTGTTCGGTCAGCAGATAGGGGTTGCCCGCGGCGCCCGCGACCAGCGCGTCCACCGACTCGTGGTCGTGGCCGCACAGCGCGGCGGCGAGGTCGGACGCGGCGCTGGGGCTCAGATCACGCAGGTGGATGTGGCGGTCGGGGCGGACGCCCTCCATCAACTCCACCAGCAGGTGCTGGTCGCTCGCCGACTCCCCGCAGCGTTTGGTCGCGAGCAGCACCACCGGCAGGTTGGCGAGGCGACGGCTGAGGAAGCCCAGCCACAGCAGGGACTCGCGGTCGGCGTGCTGGACGGAGTCGACCGTCAGCAGGATCGGGGAGCACCGCGCGGCCCGGCCCACGTCGGCGCAGAGTTCGGCGAGCAGCGGGTAGTCGGGTCCGGCAGGACCGCCGTTGTTCCCGGTGGCCGAGGCGAGGGCGCGCCCCCAGCCCTGAGCCGTCTGGGGCAGCGTGCCCAGGAGCTGGTGCACGATGCCCAGCGGGAAGTGCTGTTCGACGGGGGACGCGGTGGCGGAGAGTACGACCATGCCCTGTTCGCGGGCGGTTGCCTCGGCCCAGCGCAGGAGTGAGGTCTTGCCCGTCCCGATCATTCCCTCCATCAGCGAGACCGCGCCCGCACCCGCGACAGCGGAATCGAGCATCTCGGTGATGATCTTGAATTCTTCGCTCCTGCCGAACAGCTCCTGGGGCATCGCCCTAGATCTCCTGCCTGAACAGTGAATGACTGGACGACGCAGCGGGTCCGGTGAAACGCGTGTGCGAACCAGCACCGTCAAGGCCATTTTTCGGCCACTGCCAAGCCGTTGTCACCCTGGCAGAAAGAGCTTCTTCGGACAATTGTGACGGCGAATTCGAGCCCTCCGCAACGCCCACCGACCGCTGGTGAACGGTGTACACCTCTGCTGCGTCCAGACGCTAGCACGGCCTCTGTTGAATTTGTATGACCGCTTCCGGCCGAAGGAATCGATACGTGTTCCATCGGTCATTCCTTCGGCCCCACCGTATTGATGTGCGCGGGTACCGCATGGGTACGGTCTGCGCGGCATTGCGGAGGTGACCGGCGGGGCGCCCGGAAAACGCCCATCCGGATACTGGCGAATTTGCCCCGCGCGTCAATGGCGAAAATCTGATGGAAGGATGGGTGCTCGCGTGACCGCGACCAGTGAGGAGTTTCGCCCGTTATGGGAAATCCGCCCGGCCCTGTCGCCGTCGGTTCCCGCATCGGCCGAGTTCGGCCGTACCGAACAGTTCCTACTGACCCTGACCGGCCTTTTGCCGCTGGTGTACGAGCAGGCCTGGCAGGCGGTACTCGGCTCCGGCTTCCGGCTCCAGATCATCGACTGGCGGGCCACCCGTGCGGACGTGCAGGACGCCCGCCTCGCCGAGCGACTTGCCCAGGAGTCGGCCGCCTGGCCGCCCTTCGGCCAGGGACTCCCGATGCGCGCCACGCTCATCCGCCGCGACGAGCGCACCTGGTCCTTCGCCTGGCGCTACACACGCGGATTCATGGACCGCGCGGCGGGCCTGCGCCTGCTCGACCAGGCCACCGAGGCGTATGCCGTCCTGCTGCGCGGCGGCATCCCGGGACGACCGACGGGCGCCGGCGACCTCTTCGCGGGAGCGGTGGGCCGATGACCGGCGAGAACTCGGTGCGGCTCTTCTGCCTCCCGTTCGAAGGCGTCTCGGCCGGCGTGTACCTGCCCTGGACCGAAGCCACCGGCACCTCGCTCGTCATCACTCCCGTGGAGCTGCCCGGCCGCGGACACCATCCGCGCACCGGCCCGTGCCGCGGCCTTGAGCCGCTGCTGGCCGAGATCATGCCGTACGTGGCCCGCATGTGCGACCGGCCGTTCGCGCTGTACGGACACGGCTTCGGCGCCCTGCTCGCGTACGAGATGGCGGCCCGGCTGGAATGGGAGCACGACGCGGTGGCCGAGCGGCTGTACGTGTCGGGTTCCGGCATCCCGCACCGGCCCACCGCGCCGGAGCGTGCGGTGAGCCTGCTGCCGGACGCGGCCATGATCCGCAGGCTCCGCGACCGTGGCCGGATGCCTCCGGTCGCCCGGGACCCGCGGCACGCGGCCAGGGCGCTGCACGCGCTGCGCGCCGACCTCGGCGTCATGGAGGCCTACCGGCGCGACCCGCGCCACGTCCTGCACTGCCCGGTCACCGCGATGGCAGGGGTGGCGGACCGCGGCCTGACCGAAGCGGACCTGACCGGCTGGCGACGCTGCACCCGGCGTGCCCTGCGGGTGGAGACGTACCCCGGCGACCACTACTTCCCGCTGACCGCACGGCACGAACTCCTCGACACCTTCGCGCGCGACCTGATCCGGCCGGCGGCCGCCCGGCGCCTGCTGTCGGCAGCCGGATACTGACCCCGGACCGGCGCCGGAGCAGCCCGGTCCCTGAATCGGCAACAAGAATTGCCCGGCATCCGCGGCGTCCACATCCTGGCCGCTGGAGGTGACCGTATGACACCCACACACCGCGCCCGGGGCATCGACGACGAGGCCCCTGGCGCCGAGCCGGAGCAAGACGCGGAACTGCACTCCGGTTTCCTGACGGAGGCGGCGCACTGGCTGCGGGACCTGCTCGGGCCCGAGGAGCGGGCCACGGCGGCGGTCCGCCGCATCCTCGACGTCGGCAGCGGGCCCGGAGTGGCCTCCTGCGGCCTGGCCCGCGTCTTCCCGCAGGCGGACGTCGTCGCCGTGGACCGCTCCACCGAACTCCTCGCCGAGGCCAGGGTCCGCGCCGCCGAGCGCGGCCTGAACGGACGGATCACCACCCAACGGGCCGAACGGCCCGAGCAGTTCGGCCGGCTCGGACCGGCCGACCTGATCTGGACCGGCAACGTCTGCCGTCACCTGGGCGACCAGCAGGCGGCGCTGGGGAGCCTGGCGTCCGCGTTGCGGCCCGGCGGCATGCTCGCCGTCGCCGAACGCGGTCTTGCGCCGCGCTACCTGCCCCGTGACATCGGCATCGGCAGACCCGGCCTCCAGGCCCGCCTCGACTCGGCCCTCGAAGAGCGGTTCGCCGCCGGGCGCGCCCGGCTGCCGGGCGTCACCTCCGTCGTCGAGGACTGGCCCTGCATGATGGCGTCCGCCGGACTCGTCCCCACCGGCAGCCGCACCTTCCTCATCGACCTTCCGGCCCCGCTGGGTCTGACGGCGCGCCGGCATCTGCACACCCGGCTGCGCCGGCTCCTCGACGAACTCGGCGACGAGCTGGACCTCGTGGACCGCCTGACCGTGGAACAGCTCCTGGACGGGGACGCCTGTACGGGCATCCTGTGGCGCCCCGACGCCTTCTACCTCGCGGCGGTCACCGTGCACACGGCCCGCCTCTGCCGGCCCCGGGCCTGACCCCTTCGGTCCGGCCCCGCTCGCGGCCAGGACCGCCCGGTGCGGCCCCCGGCACACGGGTTCCGTTTCGTGCCCCCGGGCACCTTCTCGCGGTGACCTCCCCCCACTTCGGACGGCCCGCGGCGCTCGCGCCGCGGGCCGTTTCCGCGCGTCCGCACGACCGTAGGGCGACCACGGCACCAGATCCTTCGGTCAGTCCTGCGGTCGCACCGTATTGAGCGGCACTCCCCCGCACTCCTACGTTCCTTCCCAAGCGGCCGGCCCGACGCAACAGGGCAGCCGGACGGGACCCGAGCGAGTGGCGGAGGACGCGTGAACATAGGGATTCTTGGCCCGCTGCACGCCGAGACGGACGGGGTGCCCGTCGTTCCCACCGCGGCGAAGATGCGGCAGGTCCTGGCACTGCTCGCGCTCCATCCGGGACAGCTCGTCCCGGTGACCACCCTGCGCGAGGAGCTGTGGGGGCCGGTGCCGCCGCGCAGCGCGCACACCACGTTCCAGACGTACATCCTGCGGCTGCGCCGCACCCTGGCCGAAGGCTTCGACGGCCCGGAGGGACCGGCGAGAGCGCGCCGGCTCCTGTCCACCGGACACGGCGGCTACGTGCTGCGGGTGGCCGAACTAGACGTGGACGCCTTCGCGTTCCAGCGGGCCGCACGGGCCGGCCACGCGGCCTTCACGGACGGAGACAGCGAGCGGGCTTCCCGGCTGCTGCGCCAAGCGCTTGCGCTGTGGCGGGGACCGGCGCTCGTGGACGTACGGACGGGCTCGGTGCTGCGGACCCACGCGGCCGCTCTGGAGGAGAGCCGGATGCTCGCCACCGAGCGGTGCGTCGACGCCGAGCTCCGGCTCGGACGGCACGCCGAACTCCTCGCCGAGCTGGTCGCCCTGACGCAGCGTCACCCCTGCCACGAGGGGCTGCACGCCCTGGCCATGGTGGCCTTCTACCGCGCGGGACGGCAGTCCGCGGCGCTCGACCTGTACCGCAGGCTGCGCCGGGGGCTCGTCGAGGAGCTGGGCCTCGAACCCGCTCCGCGACTCCAGCGGCTGCACCAGGCGATGCTCACGGTCGACCCCCGCCTCGACACGGTCGCGCGGGGCGGCCCGCCGACGCCGGCCTTCGACCTGTACGCGGCCTGAGCACCCCGCACGCCGCACCACGGACACCGAGCACCCACAGAAGAGGTGACACAGTGACGGACCAGATCCCCACCCTGTACGAGCGGGCCGGCGGCGCCAAGGCGCTGGAACGGCTCACCGAGGAGTTCTACCGGCGCGTCCGCGAGGACGAGACGCTGGCCCCGCTCTTCCAGTACATGGAGGACGACCACCCGCAGCACGTCGCGACCTTCCTCAGCGAGGTCCTTGGCGGCCCCGAGCACTACACCGAGCAGCACGGCGGCTACCCGCACATGGTATCCCGGCACCGCGGCCGGTCCATCAAGCCCGAGCAGCGGGCGCGGTGGGTGGAGCTGATGCTGGAGGCCATGGACACCGTGGGCCTGCCCGAGGACGCGGAGTTCCGGTCGGCGTTCGTCGGCTACATCGAGTTCGGCTCGCGCCGCGCAATGGCCAACTCCCAGCGGGGCGCGGCTCCTTCGAGCCGTACGACCATCAAGAAGTGGGGCTGGGGCGAGGCCCTGCCCGGCGATGACTGAGACGGCGCCCGGGCCTGACGGGCGGCTTCGCCGGATCCCGCTCGCACGTCCCTGGTTCGGCAACAAATGTTGTCGGCCCGCCACGCACGGTTCCAGCATGGGGACCACTGGTCACCACCGCGATCACATGGACAGCCACGGCGTCCGTGCCCCGCGGGCGACGGCCGCGGGAGCCAGGAGGCGCCGCACTCCGCACGCCCCGAGGACCGGCGTCGCACGCCCGCCCTGATCCGCTCGCCCGAACCATCCGAACAAGGAGTTCGCCCATGCGTTTGATCACCCCTGTGCCGGTGCACAGCGGCTCCGCGCAGCCACATCCCGAGTGCGTCCCGTCGCGGCACGGCCGACGGACGGCCGACGTGCGGACGGGAGGCGGCAGCCGATGAGCGCCCAGACCGAAGCTCACGAGGCGACTCCCCAGAAAGCCGGCAACCGGCTGCCGTTCGCGGTCTATCTGCTCGCGTTCAGCCTGTTCGCCATGGGCAGCGCCGAGTTCCTGCTCGCCGGCGTCCTGCCCGACATCGCCGACGACCTGGACATCTCCCTCTCCTCCGCCGGCGCGCTGATCTCCGCGTTCGCCATCGGCGTGGTCATCGGCGGGCCGCCCCTCGCGGTCCTGACGCTGCGCTGGCCGCGCCGGACCACCCTGGTCGTCTCGCAGGTCCTGTTCGCCGTGTTCGTGGCGGTCGGCCTGGTGACCAGCAGCCTCACCGTGCTCATCGTCACGCGCTTTTTGTGCGGTCTGGCCTACGCCGGGTTCTGGGCGGTCGCCGCGGTCACCGCGATCGGACTCGTCACCCCCGACCGCACCGCCCGCGCCTCCGGCGTGGTGGTCAGCGGGCTCAGCATCGCCATGGTCGCCGGTGGTCCCGCCGGCGCGCTCCTGAGCCACTTCACCGGCTGGCGGGGCGGGTTCTGGGCGGTGGTCGCCCTCACGGTGCTCGGCGCGATCTCGACCGCGGCCGTCGTCCCCGTGACCAAGGCCGTCCAGGAACCCAGCGTGAGCCGCGAGTTGCGCACGATGCGCAAGCCGCAGCTGTGGGTGGTGTACGCCGCGACCCTGCTGAGCACCGCCGCGTACATGATCTCGTACAACTACATGGCGGCCTTCCTGACGGACGTCACGGGCGTCGACTCCGTGTGGGTGCCCGCGATCCTCGTGCTGTTCGGCATCGGCGCCTTCGGCGGCCTGTCCGTCGGCGGCCGGATCGCCGACGGGCGCCCCCATCACGCGCTGCTCATCGGCGCCGGCGGCATCCTGGTCACCTCGGTGCTGCTCGCCGTCCTCGCCCACTACGTCATCGCCGTCGTCGTCCTGGTGCTGCTCCTCGGCGTGGCAGGCTTCGTGCTCAACCCGGCCATCTACGGGCGGGTGTTCACCGTGGCGTCCGATGCGCCGACGCTCGCCGGCGCCACCGCCGTCTCCATGTTCCAGCTCGGCATCAGCCTCGTCCCGGTCCTCGCGGGCATCGCCATCGGGGCGGGCGCAGGACTGGACTCCATCCCGTGGCTGGGCGCGGGCATCGCCGCGCTCACCATCCCCGTCGTCCTGATCGAACGGACGATGGCCCGCAGCCGGGCGTGGAGCCCGCAGACCAGCGAGGGCTGACCTCGCACGCCTGCTCCAGGTCCGTGCTCACGCATCACCGTCCGGCACCCGCTCGCCCGTCTGCCGGCCGCAACCCATCGCAAGGAGCCGCGGAGAAATCCTCGTCGAGGTTTTCTCCGCGGCTCCCCTGAGGGAGGACCCCATGGACAACAAGCTCGGTTACGAACTCGGCAACTGGGTGGTGTCGCAGATCCAGAGCCCGGACCGTCCCACGCGCACGACCTTCACCCTGCTCGACCAGGAGTGGGACCTGCTCCCCGAGGTCTTCCCGCCCTACACCGACCCGGGTCCCGAGCTGTTCGCCTCCTGGGTGCCGTACGAGAAGGGCAGCCGGTTTTTGGAGATGGGCTGCGGTGCCGGACTCGCCGCCGTGCTCGCCGCGCAGAACGGCAGCGAACGCGTGGTCGCGCTCGACATCAACCCGGCCGCGGCGGAGAACACCCGTCGCAACGCGGTCCGGCACGGGGTGTCCGACCGGGTCACGGCCCTCACCAGCGATCTGTTCGACGCCCTGGAGCCCGGCGAGCCGTTCGACCTCGTCTTCTGGAACACCCCGTTCATCGAGGCGCCGACGAGCCGCCCCTACGCCGGCCAGATCGAACGCGCCGTCTTCGACCCCGGATACGAGATGGTCCGCCGTTTCTTCCGCGACGTCGTGCCCCATCTGGCACCCGGCGGCGAGGTCTACCTCGGGACCAGCGAGGCCATGGGCAACAAGGACAAGATGCTGCGGGCCGCGGCCGACGCCGGTTTCGAGGGCCGCCGCTACCGCAGCCAGTCCGCCGAACTCCCCGCGGCGGACTTCCCGCAGTCCCCGGTGGTCGCCGCCCACACCACCGAGCGCGGAACCGTGGACATGGACTTCACGATGTACGCCTTCCAGCGCCGCTGACCCGCTGTCCCGGCCCCGCCGGGACAGTCCCCGTACCGAGTGACGAGCGCCAATTCAGACGAATGCGAAGTCAGACGAAGGCGGCACGGCCGCCCCGGAAGATGGGAATGTCATGAGCGCCAACGGGAACGCGAACGCCGCCGGCTACGACGTCGCCATTGTCGGCAATGGAGTCCTCGGGCTCTCGCTCGCATGGGTCCTGGCACAGCGGGGGCAGCGGGTCGCCGTGCTGGGCCAGCCGCACCGCCCCTGGGCAGGATCGACCGCGTCCGGAGCGATGCTCGGCTGTTTCGGCGAGGTCACCACCTCGCTGCTCGCCACCGAGCAGGGCCGCGCCAAGCTCGAACTCGGCATCCAGGCCACCAAGTTGTGGCCGCAGTGGCTGGCCGAGCTGGAGTCGGGCACCGAGGGTGCCCCGGTGAAGACGGCGAACGGCACCACCGTCATCCTCAACACCATCGGCATGGCCGAGATCGACGACGCCAACTACAACGCCATCCGCGCCGAACTCACCCGGTACTCCGAGCCCTTCGAGGACGTCGACGCCACCGACGTCGACTGGGTGGACGCCGAGCCGATCTCCCGGCCGCTGAAGGCCTTCCACATACCCGGCGAGCACGCCGTCAACTCCGCCGCCCTCCTGGAACGGCTCGAACAGGCCGCCGTCCGGGCCGGCGCCACCCTCGTCCCCGAGTTCGCGTCCCGCGTCGTGCACCAGGGTGAGCAGGTGACCGGAGTCGTCACCGCCTCCGGGCGGACGATCAACGCGGACCATGTGACGCTGGCCGCCGGCGCGCGCAGCCAGGAGCTCCTGGACAGCCTGCCCATCGGCTCCCGCGTCCCCCGTCTGGTCAGCGGCTACGGCGTCTCCTCGCTGATCAAGACGCAGGACGGCACCATCCCCGACAGCGTCATCCGCACCCCCAACCGCTCCTTCGCCTGCGGCCTGCACGTCGTCCCGCGCGGCGACGGGCACGTCTACCTCGGCGCCACCAACGTCATCTCCGTGGAGCCGCGCGACACCGCGGAGATGCGCGACCTCGTCTTCCTCCTCCAGTGCGCCCACCGGCAGGTCCGCCGCAACCTCTGGAACAGCGACGTCGCCAAGGTGCAGGTCGGCAACCGCCCGGTCTCCATGGACGGCTCCCCGCTGCTCGGCCAGGGTGGCATGAAGGGCCTGTGGATCATGACCGGTACCTACCGTGACGGTCTGCACCTCTCCCCGCTCCTGGCCCAGGACTTCGCCGCCCGGATCCTCGGCGAGGAGCCGCAGGCCGACCTGGACCGCTTCACCCCGCTGCGGCAGCCCCTCACCACGGGCACCCGCGAGGAGATCGTCGACGTCCTCATCGACCACCAGATGGGCATCGGCTACGAGCAGGACTGGACGATCCCCGTCGAGTGGCACCAGTGGATCGAGATGGACCTGCGCCCGGCGACCCTGGCCTGGGCCAACGAGCTGGACCCGGAGTTCACCCCGCCGGCCGAGCTGCTGTTCGCCTCCCGCTTCGACCCCGAGCTGGTCAGCCTGCTGCGCAAGTACTACGCGACCTGCCGCGAGAACAGCTGACCCCCGCCCGACCCACCCCGCACCACACAGCCGCCGTGCGGGCGGCCGGGCACAACCGCCGCCGCCCGCACGGCACTTCGAGAAAGGACAGTGCCATGGCAGTCGAGGCGATAGACCCGCCCGGCCTCCCCAAGCCCTACGGATGGCGGCAGCTGGCCGTCGGCACCGGCAGCCGGGTGATATTCCTCAGCGGCCAGACCCCGCGCACCGCCGACGGCGAGCCGGTCGGCATGGGCGATCTCGCGGCCCAGACCGAACAGGTCTACCTCAACATCGCCGCCGGCCTCGAAGCCGCCGGCGCCACCTTCGACGACGTCCTGCGGCTGACCGTCTACGTCGTGGACTGGTCGCTCGACAAGTGGGAGGCCATCACCGCCGGCGCCGGGCGCGCCGCCGCCAAGCTGGGTGCGGACGTCATCCGGCCCACCACTTTGGTCGGGGTCGCCACCCTCGCCGAACCCGACTTCCTCATCGAGGTCGAGGCGACGGCCATCGCCTCCTGAGGCACCCGCGCACGACGAGAGGCCCCGCCGTTTCCGGCGGGGCCTCTCGTCGTGCGCGGGGGGAAGGGGGCGGGGCCGGGTCAGCGCTGTTTGGCGAGGAGGTCGTCGATCACCGTGGCCACCGTCTCGGGCGAGGGCAGCGCGGGGTGGTGGCTCGTGGTGCCCGTGGTCGGGTCGAAACCGTCGTGCCACTCGGGCTCGTTGACGATCCCGCCGTCCTCGCGGATCTGCGCGATGTTGCGCTGGACGGCGGGCTTGTGCCACATGGCGGCGCCCATCACCGGGAAGTGCACCACGGGGTAGTCCACCGAAAGGGCCACCGTCATCAGCCGGTTGGGAGCGGCCCCGCCCGCCGCCGCGGCGAGCGTATGGGCCGTGCTCGGCAGGACCGCAACAATGTCGTGGTCGCGGGCGAGCCGGCCCGGCTTGTCGGTGGGCCAGTGCGCCGGGGACTCCCCGTGCACCACGCGTTCGGCGAACAGCGCGAGGCTGTCGGGGGAAATGAACGAGGCCGCGGTGTGCGTGAGGAGAACCGTGAACGTGCTGCCCTCGATCCGCCGGCGCATCGCCTCGATATACGAAGGAAGCAGGGTCACCGCAATGGATCCGGTGGCCCCGACGAGTATGCGTTTCCCGGCCGTTCCCGGGGAGGTCTGCTTTTCCATGCCCGATGATGTCGCCGCGCTCCCACGACCGGTCAATGGCCGGGTCCGGATTGCCCCGGCCCGGTCCAGCGGGAGTACAGCGCCGGTCGAGTGCGGACCGAACCCTACGGTCGTCCCTACGGTCGGACCGTATTGAGACCGTTTGCCGCGCTGCCTAACCTCCGATTGCGTACGGGAATTCGAAAGCCCACCAAGGCATCTGATGAAAAGGGGCGGATCTCGATGGAGGATCTTTTCGCGGAGCTGCGCGGCGCAGACGGCCACCCCCGCCTGGACGACACCCGGCTGCCCGGCCTCATGCCGCAACCGGAGCACCGTCACGAGCCGTTCCCGCTCACGGACATCCAGCAGGCCTACCTGATCGGCCGCCACAAGGGCCTGGAGCTCGGCGGCATCTCCAGCCAGTACTACCTGGAGTTCGACTGTCCCGGTCTGCGCGTGGACCGGCTGACCGCAGCCCTGCACCAGGTCGTCGAGCGGCACGACGCCCTGCGCACGGTCGCCGGCCCCGACCAGACCCAGCGGGTCCTTCCCCCGCACGAGGTGGACCCGTACGTCATACGCACCACCGATCTGCGGGGCCGCGCCGGCCAGGAGCAGGACGCCGAAGTGGCCAGGATCCGGGCGGAGTTGACCGAGCAGGTGCTGCCGCTCGACCGGGCGCCGCTGTTCGACATCCGCGCCACGCTGCTCGACGACGACCGGGTACGGCTGCACCTGGCCGTGGATCTGCTCTTCCTCGACATGCGCGGCCTGTACCGGCTCCTGGGCGAGTGGCGCCGCTTCTACGACGAGCCGTCCTGGTCCCCGCGGCCACTGGAGCTGTCGTTCCGCGACTATGTGCTCGCACAGGAGGAGCTGCGCGGCGACGTCCTGGGCGAGGAGGCCGACGCCTACTGGGCCGACCGCCTCGACACGCTGCCCGCCGCGCCCGAACTGCCGCTGGCCGCCGCGCCCGAGCAGCTGGGCACCCCGCGCTTCGTGCGGCACCGGGCGGTCCTCGCGCCCGAGCGCTGGGAGGCGCTGCGGGCGACGGCGCGACGCCACGGCCTCGCCGCGTCGGGCGTGCTGCTCGCGGCGTACGCGGAAGTGGTGCGGACCTGGTCGCGGCGGCAGGAGTTCACCCTGACCGTCACCCAGTTCCACCGGCTCGGGCTGCATCCGCAACTCGACGCCGTCATGGGCGACTTCCTCGCGCCGAGCCTGCTCGCCGTCGGCGGCCGGCCCGAGGAGAGCTTCGAGCAGCGGGCGCGGGGGGTGCAGCGCCAGGCCCTCGACGACCTGGCGCACTCCACGCACGGCGGCATCCGGGTCCTGCGCGACCTGGCCCGCCGCAGGGACGACGGGCGGGCCTCGATGCCGGTCGTCTTCTCCAGCACCCTCGGCGCCGAAGCACCGGACGCCGGGCGCCTCGAGTCGTTCGGCGCGCTGGTCCACGACCACAGCCGGACCCCCCAGGTGTGGCTGGAGAACCAGATCCTGGAGCTGGACGGCCGGCTCTGCGTCAACTGGAACGCGGTCGAAGGCCTCTTCCCCGAGGGCACCCTTGAGGCCATGTTCGAGGCGTACGTGACGCTGCTCGACCGGCTGGTCGACGACCCGTCCGTGTGGGACGCCACCCGTGGCATCGTGCCGCTGCCGAGCGCGCAGGCCGATGAGCGTGAGCAGGCCAACGCCACGGCCCAGGACATCCCGCCGGCGCTGCTGCACGAGCTGGTCGCCGAGGCCGCCACGCGCCGCCCCGACGGCGTCGCCGTCATCACGCCCGGCACCGAGACCACGTACCGCGAACTCACCGAGGACGCGCACCGGATCGCGCACCGGCTGCTCGACGGCCCGGGCGCCGAGCCGAACGAGATCGTGGCCGTCTCCATGCGGCCGGGCGCCGCCCAGTTCTCCGCGCTCCTCGGGGTGCTGCACTCCGGCGCCGCCTATGTGGCCATCGACCCCGAACTGCCCGAGGAGCGGCGTCTGAAGCTGCTAGCCCGGTGCTCGGTGCGGGCCGTCATCACCGAGCCGGACCTGCGGGACGAGCTGGTCTGGCCGCAGGGGGTGAGCGTGCTGACCCCCGACGACGAGGCCACGGCGAAGTGTTCCGTCGAGCGCCCCGAAAGCCGGCAGAGCCACGACGATCTGGCGTACGTCATCTTCACCTCGGGCTCCACCGGCGAGCCCAAGGGCGTGATGATCACCCACCGCAGCGCCGCCAACACCGTGCAGGACATCAACCGGCGCTTCGGTGTGGGCGAGGACGACCGGACGATGGCGCTCGCACCGACCGGCTTCGACCTGTCGGTGTACGACCTCTTCGGGGTCCTGGGCGCCGGCGGCACCGTGGTGGTGCCCGACCCCGCGCGCGGCAACGACATCGCCCACTGGTCGCAGCTCATCGGCCGCTACGGCGTCACCATCTGGAACAGCGTGCCCGCGCCCATGCGCATGTGGGTCGACTCCCTCGGCGAGGGAGGGGTCCCGCGCGGCTGCCGGCTGCGGCTCGCGCTGCTCAGCGGCGACTGGATCCCGGTCGACCTGCCGAACAAGATCCGGGAAAAGCTCCCCGCGATGCGCGTGATCAGCCTCGGCGGTGCGACCGAGGGCTCGATCTGGTCGATCCACCACCCCATCGGGGCGGTGTCGCCCGAGTGGTCGAGCATCCCGTACGGCAAGCCGCTCGCCAACCAGACCATGCACGTGTTCAACCAGTGGCTGGAGCCGTCCCCCGTCGGGGTCACCGGCGAGATCCACATCGGCGGTACCGGCGTGGCCCAGGGCTACCTCGGCGACCCCGAGCGCACCGCCGAACGCTTCCTGGTCCATCCGCGCACCGGGGAACGCGTCTACCGCACCGGCGACCTCGGCCGCTATCTGCCGGGCGGCGACATCGAGATCCTGGGCCGCGAGGACTTCCAGGTGAAGATCAACGGCTATCGGGTGGAGCTGGGCGAGATCGAGGCCGCGCTGCTGCGCCAGCCCGGCGTACGCACCGCGTTGGTCACCGCACCCGCCCACGCCCGTACCGGACAGCGCCAGATCGCCGCGTACGTGGTGCCCGAGCCCGGTACGGACCCGGACCCGGCCGCGCTGCGCGAGGCGCTGACCGCCCTGCTGCCCGGCTACATGGTGCCGAGCCGCTTCTTGACGCTGGACACCCTGCCCCTGACGACGAACGGCAAGATCGACCACAAGGCCCTGCCCACGCCGTGGAACGAGACGTCGGACACCACCTCCGCGCGGGTGGCGCCGCGCGACCGGGTCGAGGAGCGGCTGTTCGCGCTCTGGTCCCAGCAGCTCGGTCACGGCGACTTCGGTGTGGAGGAGGGCTTCTTCGACATCGGGGGCGACTCGTTGCACGCCGTCGGCCTGCTCGCGCACCTGCGCACCGAGTTCGGCATCGGAGCCGACATGGAGCAGGAGATGGTCGAGGGGCTGTTCATGAACGCGTCGATCGAATCGTTCGCCGAACTGATCGCAACCGTCGAGGAGTCCGCCGCGTGAGCACCGACCATGACGGCATCGTGCCGGCCCCCGAGTGGGAGTACGTGATCGTCGGAGCGGGCTCCGCCGGAGTGCTGACCGCCGCCCGGCTCGCCGCCCGGGACTGCGGGAACGTCCTGCTCATCGAGGCAGGTGAGGACCAGCCGCGCCCCCGCGACCGGGCCCATCCGCTGGCCGACGCCGGACGTCTCGTCCTGGCCGGCCACAACTGGGACTACCGGGCCAACCTCCGTACCAGCAGCCGCTGGGACGACCTGATCGAGCAGGGCGGGGCCACCGCGGCGAGCGGCGACAAGGCGGCGACCCGGGCCCTGTGGGAACGCTTCCCCTACCAGCTCGGCAAGGTCGTCGGCGGCGGCTCCGCCGTCAACGGCGCCATCGCGCTGCGCGGCCTTCCGCGTGACTTCGCCGCGTGGGAGGCGGCCGGAAACCCGGACTGGTCCTGGGAGCGTGTGCTGCCCTTCTACAAGGACATCGAGAACGACGCCGACTTCCCTGGCCGGCTGCACGGCGACAGCGGGCCGCTGCCGATCCACCGCACGCCGCGCGAGAAGGTGCATCCGCTGGACGCGGCGTTCTGGGACGAGTGCAACCGCCAGGGCGTCACCGATCTCGTGGACCTCAACGACGGCGGCGAGGCCGGGGTCGGCCCGATCCCCGGCAACGCCGTGGACGGCGAACGCATCGACGCCGCCACCGCCTTCCTCGACGGCGCCCGCAACCTGCCCAACCTCCGGCTGAGCACCGGCGTCCGGGTCACCCGGGTCCTGTTCGAGAAGAACCGGGCCGTCGGCGTGGAGACCGAACGCGACGGCACGCTCACCACCGTCCGCGCGCGGCACGTCGTGCTCAGCGCCGGCGCCGTCGGCACCCCCGTCATCCTCCAGCGCTCGGGCGTCGGCGGCGCCGGGCTGCTGCGGGCCCTCGGCATCGCGCCCGTGGTGGACCTGCCCGGCGTGGGCCGCGACCTGGTGGACCACCCCTCGGTCGTCATCTGGTCCAAACCGGCCGACGGGGTGTGCACCGCGGGCCTGCCCTGGCGGCAGGTCGCGGCCAGGATGAGCAGCGGCTTCGACGACGACGTGGACATCCAGGTGGGGCTGCTGAACAACGTCGAGAGCCACACCATCCCCGGCTTCGCCGACCGGCTCGGCTGGCCCCTGGTCGTCGGCATGTCGGTGATGCTGATGCGCCCGCGCTCCCGGGGCCGGGTCTTCCTCGACAGCCGTGACCCGCATGCGGCGCCCGTCATCGAGCTGGGCATCGGCACCGACCCCGAGGACGTGGAGCGGCTGTGCCACGGCGTGCGCAGGACGTGGAACTTCCTGAGTTCCCCGGGCCTGTCGAGCCGCCTGACCAAGACCCAGTTCTGGAGCGACCGGATGGTCGCCAACGACGGGGTCGTGCGCAGCGGGGTCCGTCACATCATGAACCCGGGCTGGCATGCGGCCGGTTCGTGCCGGATGGGTCCGCACGACGATCCGGGGGCGGTCGCCGACCAGGAGGGCCGGGTGTACGGCACCGAGAACCTGCGGATCGTCGACGCCTCGCTCTTCCCGACGATCCCCAGCGCGCCCACCAACCTGACCACCCTGATGCTGGCGGAGAAGCTGGCCCGGAGCACGAAGGAGTGACCGTGCGACCCGAATCAAGGCCCCCGGTGCGGCTCTACGGATTTCCGCACGCCGGAGCGACCTCGCTGGTCTACCGGGGCTGGCAACCGCTCGGCGAGCCGCACCTGCTGGTGCGCGGCGTGGACGCGCCGGGCCGCGGGACCCGCCGCCAGGAACGCAAGGCCGTCGGTTTCCGCGCCCTCGTACGGTGCATGGCCGAGCAGGTGGTGGCCGATCTTCTGACGGAGCGGGAGCGGGTGCCCGGCCTGCGCTGGGCCACGTTCGGGCACAGCTTCGGCTCCACCACCAGCCTGGCGGTGGCCGCGGAGGTCACCCGCCAGGTCGGCCTGGCGCCGGAGCGGGCCGTGCTGTCCGGGGCGGTTGCGCCCGGGCTCCAGCGGCCCGGCCCGCTGCTCGACTCGGTGTCCGACGAGGAACTGCTCGCCAGAACCGCCGCCGACGGTGGCACACCGTCCGTCGTTCTCGCCGACCCGACGATGAGCCGGATGCTGTTGCGGATGCTTCGGGAGGACGACGCGATCCGGGCCGAGTTCGCCGAGCAGGCGTGCGGACTGCGGGTGGACTTCCCGCTCACCCTGATCGCCGCCCGCCAGGACGTGCACGCCCCGCCGGAGAAGGTGTGGCCGTGGGCGGCGCACAGCACGGCCCCGGCCCACCGGGTCGAGATCGACGGCGGCCACTTCGCCGCCGTCCAGCGTCCCAAGGACACCCTGGCCACCATCGTCGACGACATCGACACCGGAAAGAGGTGACCGCATGACACGCAGCAGGTACGAGGCCGAGCACGAGCAGTTCCGGGTCACCTGCCGGGAGTTCCTGAACCGGGAGGTGCTGCCGTACCACGCCCAGTGGGAGCGGGACGGCATCGTCGACCGCGAGGTGTGGCGCAAGGCAGGCCGGGCGGGGCTGCTCGGCATCGGTGTGGACCCCGAGTACGGCGGGGGCGGAGAGCCCGACTACCGCTATCCGGCGGTGTTGTCGCAGGAGATCATGTGGGCCCGTGCGACGGCGCCGGGTTTCGTGGCCCACAACGACATCATCGCCACCTATCTGGCCCGTCGGACCACCCCCGAGCAGCGCAAGCGGTGGCTGCCCGGGCTGTGTTCGGGCGAACTCGTCGCGGCGATCGCGATGAGCGAGCCGGACGCCGGCTCCAATGTCGCCGACATCCGCACCACCGCCGTCCGCGACGGCGACTGCTATGTACTCAACGGCCAGAAGACGTTCATCACCAACGGCGAGAACTCCGACGTGATCGTGGTCGCCGCCAAGACCGCCCCGGACCGGGGCGCCCAGGGCATCAGCCTGTTGGTGGTGGAGCGCGGCGCCCCGGGCTTCACCCGGGGGCGCCGCATGGAGAAGCTGGGCTGGCACGCGAGCGACACGTGCGAGCTGTTCTTCGACGACTGCCGGGTGCCCGCCGACAACCTGATCGGCAAGGAGAACGCCGGGCTGGCCTACATGATGGCCGCGTTGCCGCGGGAGCGGCTGAGCATCGCCACCGTGGCGGTGGGCGCGGCCGAGCGGATGCTCGCCGACACCCTGGAATACGCCAAAACCCGTGAGGCGTTCGGCCAGACCATCGGCAGCTTCCAGCACACACGCTTCCAACTGGCCACCATGGACACGGAGTTGACCATCGCCCAGGTGTTCCTCAACCACTGTGTGGCCGAACACAACGCGGGGCGCCTCTCGGTGACGGACGCCGCGAAGGTGAAGTGGTGGACGACGGAGCTCCAGGTGGACATCGCCAACCGCTGTCTCCAGATCCACGGCGGGTACGGCTATCTCAAGGAGAGCCCCATCTCCCGGGAATGGGCCAACAGCCGGGTGCAGACGATCTACGGCGGGACGACGGAGGTGATGAAGGAGCTGATCGGCCGGTCCCTCGGCCTGTGACCACCCCCATGTGAACCGCCGCCCCGCCCCGTGCACCACTCCCCCGCTTTGTGAATCACTGAGCCGCCCCCGCCCCGCCCCGCCCCGCCCCGCCGACCGTGCCGCCGGGGTGGCGCGGGGCGCGTGCTTTCCCCAAAACAGCACCCACAGTTGCGATTTGGGGAACGGCTCGGTCTAATGGCGAGGTGGAGCAGTCACCGACGATCGCCCAAGCCCTGTCCGCCGTAGGCCCCCGGCTCAAGCGCGCACGCACCGCTCGCGGTGTCACCCTTGCCGCACTGTCGGAGGCCACCGGAATTTCCAAGAGCACGCTGTCACGCCTCGAAGGGGGACAGCGCCGGCCAAGCCTCGAACTCCTGTTGCCCATAGCCCAGGCCCACCGGGTCCCGCTCGACGAACTGGTCGGCGCCCCCGAGGTGGGCGATCCGCGCGTCCGCCTCAAGCCGCACGCCGTGAACGGCAATACGGTGCTGCCGCTGACCCGGCAGCCGGGGCCCCTGCAGAGCTACAAGATGGTCCTGCCCGCCAGCCGCGACACCCCGGAACTGTGCACGCACGAGGGTTATGAGTGGCTGTACGTGCTCTCCGGGCGGCTGCGGCTGGTCCTGGCCGATCACGATCTGATCCTCGACGCGGGCGAGGTGGCCGAGTTCGAGACGCGGCTGCCGCACTGGTTCGGCAGCGCGGGTGACAGCCCGGTCGAGGTCCTGAGCCTCTTCGGCCGCCAGGGCGAGCGGATGCACGTACGCGCCCATCCGGCACGGCCCGCGACCGGCCCCGGCGGGTGAGCCGGGGCCGGTCACGGTCGTGTCCACAAAGGCCGTCGGGCCGCGCCCTGTTGGGCGAGCCGTCGGTTCAGGACGCGGGAACGGACGCCTCGGGCGCGTGGCCGGACAGAGCGGCGCGGTGCGCCGCGAGGTCGCGCTCGATCTCCTCGTCCACCAGGTCGTGGTTGAGGTAGAACGCGGCCGCGGCGCCCATGCCGGCCGCCGTGACGGCCTGGGCGCGTGAGTCCACCACATTGCCCACGGCCCACAGGCCGGGGCGGCTGGTGCGGCCGGCCCGGTCGGTGACCAGCCAGCCCTGCTCGTTCTTCGCACAGCCGAGGCCGTCGAAGGCGCCGTCGTTCGGGGTCATCTCCGGGAAGAGGAACACCCCGGCGCACTCCACGGTCCGCCCGTCGGCGAGTTCGACCGCGTACAGCCGGCCTTCCTTGCTGAGCAGCGTGGACACGGGCCCCTCGACGACCTGGATCCCGCGGGCGTCCATGCGCTCGCGCTCCTCGCCGGTGAGCGGCCTGCTGTGCGGGACGTACACGATGTGCGGCGACCACTGACGCAGCATCAGGGCCTGGCCGGGGGAGGCGGGATGCACTCCGAGCACGACTATCGTGCGGTCCTTGACCTCGTAACCGTGGCAGTACGGGCAGAAGTGCACGTCCTCGCCCCACATGGCGCGGACACCCGGGATCTCGGGCAGTTCGTCGCGCAGGCCCGTGGCGAGCACGACATGCCGGGCGTCCAGGGTCGCGCCGCCTTCGAGGCGGACCACGTATCCCCCGTTCTCCCCGGCCTCCACCTGGTCCACCCGGCCCTCGATGCGGACCGCGCCGTAGCGCGCGATCTCCGCACGGCCGGCCTCCAGCACGGTGAGCGGGGCGACGCCGTCACGGGAGAGGAAGCTGTGCATGTGGGCCGAGGGGGCGTTGCGCGGCTCCCCCGAGTCGACGACGGCCACGGAACGACGGGCCCGGGCGAGCACGAGCGCGGCATTCAGCCCACCCGCCCCGCCACCCATCACGATGACGTCGTACGACAGTCGGTCCTTGGTGTTGTTGTTTGCGCCGGTCACGGCGATCACCTCCGCGGCAAGGGTGGGGGGCGCGGCCCGCCGGGGCAATCTTTGTTGCCGTTTCGGGAACTCGGTCTCTCACCGAACCCGACCGGCGTCCTCAAACCCCGCTCGGACGACGGCAGTTGGACCGGACGCGGGTCAGGCCGCGTGGATGGGGCGCGGGCGGGCACACGGACGTGGGAGTGATCTTGCTCGCCGCACACGCGACCGGGACCGCTCACGGGGTCCGCCCCAGTACCGGTCCACAGCCGCCCGTTCGAAGGAGCCCACCGATGACGATGCCGGTCCGCCGTCACCCCGCCGTCGCGCGCCGGCGGCGTCAGGCGTTCAGTCTGCGTACCACGTCGCTGGGGTTCGGTCTGGTCGCGCTCGTCCTCTGGGGAGTCGCCCTGACCTTCAAGTCGGCGGTGCGGCCGCACTCCCATCCGCTCGGCGCCGTCCTGGCGCTGCTGGCGCTCCTGTTGCTGTCCACTGCCGCGATACGCAGCAACTGGCTGCGCCGCGCGGCCCGCAGAGCGGCGCTCGAAGCAGCCGTGGTGCCCGCGCCCGAGCAGCCGGCCCCCGTCCTTCCGCCGACCGTCGGCGCCCCGGAGGCCACCGACTGCGCGGACATCGACCCGCTCGCCTTCGAGGACGCGGTGTCCGCACTGTGCGAGCGCGACGGCTGCACGGACGTCCATGTGGTGGGCGGCGCGGGCGACCTCGGCGCCGACGTGGTGGCCACGACGCCGGACGGGCGCCATCTCGTCATCCAGTGCAAGTGCTACGCCGCGGGCCACAAGGTGGGCTCGCAGGACCTTCAGCGCTTCGGCGGCACCTGTTACGCGGTGCACGAGGCCGATCTGGCCGTCGTGGTCACCACCAGCGAGTTCACCGACCCCGCCCTCGGCTACGCCGACCAGTGCGCCATCCTCTGCTTCGACGGCGCCGCCCTGCGCGCCTGGAACGACGGCTCGGGCCCCGCCCCCTGGGAACTCCCCGGCGTCTGACGCCGCACCGCACGCCGACGCGCCGGTGGCGACTTTCCCCGCACCTCGCAGTGAGTTAGGTTAGGCATACCTAAGTAACTCGCGTGTCTGCGACGTCCCCAGGGAGAACCCGCGTGCGCCTCCATCGTGCGAGCATCCAGCAGCCCACCCCCGCCGAGCGCGTGCGGTCGATCATCACCGCGGCCCACTCCATGACCGTGGTGACCGACGGCCGCCACCAAGAGGTCTACAGCCTGGACGGAACGGGCGTGCTCGGCCGCGTCCATCTGCACGACCCGGCCGAACCCATGGAGGAGCCCGATCGCGCCTCGCGCGTCCCCGTCCGCCTGGAGCTCACCGACATCTCCCCCACTCCCGTACGCGACCGGCTGCGCGCCCGCGTCACCCTGTCGGGCCTCGTGGCGGGCGGCTACCGCGCGGATTCCGCGGACAGCACCTGCATGGAGTTCGGCCAGGCGGTGATCGAGGACGCCGCCGGACGCGCCTACGTCACGCTGGAACAACTCCAGGAGGCGCGGTGCGATCCGATGGCCCCCTGCGAGGCCGGCATGCTCACCCACCTCGTGGACGATCATCCCGATCTCGTGCCGCTGCTGCTCCGTCTCGTCGAGCCGGGGCTCAAGAGCGGTCTGGTGCGGGCCCTGCCGGTGGCCATGGACCGCTACGGAATCACCCTGCGCCTCGAACGTGCCACCACCCACCGCGACGTACGGCTGCCGTTCCCCACGCCCCTGACGGACATCGACCAGGCGGGCCTTCAGTTCCACGCCCTGCTGACCGCCGCGCGCCGCTCATCGCACCCCCGGCTGCCGGCCTGAGGAACCGGTGCCGGGCCCGGGAGACGCGGGGACAGCCTGGGACGGCCCGGGGTCGGTCAGGTCGGTCAGGGAGTCGTCGTGGACACCACGAACACGTACGGTCGGTCCGGGTTGGTCTCGTCGACCGTGATGTCCAGGGTCGGCCGCGGCTTCTCCTGGACGCGGGTGGTGCCCGACCAGTCGCGGCCCGCGTGGAAGGGCCAGTGCACCTTCGCCGCGTCCTGCGCGTTGATCGTCACGTTCCCGGGCCTGAGCGTGTCCGTGCTGGTGCCCGCGCCCTTCATGAACTCCGCGAGACCGGCCGCACTCGTCTTGAACTGGACGTACAGCTTGCTCACCTTCCAGCTGTTCGTCTCGTAGTAGTAGACGCCGATCGAGTCCATCGGGATCGTCACGTCGTAGATGCGGCGCTGGGCCTTGGACGGCCAGTCGTGCACGAGGCCCTTGGCCACGGCCTCGGACTCGTTGTCGCGGCCGCTGGTACGGCTCTGCTCGGCCGAGATCGCCAGGTAGCCGGCGGGCACCCCGATGAGCAGCACGATGATCACCGCGGTGATCCAGCGCCGCCTGATCATGTGCTCCCGGGTCTCGGGGGGCTTCTCGTCCGGCGGCGGGGACTGGCGCGGTACGGCGGGGCGGTCGGACGGTGTCATCAGTCGGATTCCTGGGTGGTGCGGGTGGTGCCCGTCCTGCGGACGGCTTCTGCGGCCTTGGCGTACCGCTCGTAACGTTCCACGCGGCGGCGATTGGCCCGGCGGAACCGGCGGGCCACCAGGCGGGCCAGGTCGGCGGCGCCGACCATACCCGCCTCGGGGCCCAGCTGCGCCTTGGCGATCCTCGCCTCGGGGCGGTAGCCACGGCCGGTGAGGTGACGCTTGAAGGCGTCCCGCGCGGGACGGATCAGGAGGTCGTCGGCGGCGCTGACGCCCCCGCCGATGACGAAGCAGGAGGGGTCGAGGGCGGCCGCCAGGTTGGCGATGCCGACGCCGAGCCACTGCCCGATGTCCTGGAGCAGTTCGACGCACATGGCGTCGCCCTCGCGGGCCAGCTCGGTGATGAGCGGCCCGGTGATCTCCTGGACGTTGCCGCCGACGCGTTCGATGATGTTGTACGCCACCGGGGAGTCGGCACTCGCCAGCTCGCGCGCCTCGCGCACCAGCGCGTTGCCGGAGCTGTACTGCTCCCAGCAGCCCCGGTTGCCGCATGCGCAGCGATGTCCGCCGGGCACGACCTGCATGTGGCCGAACTCGCCGGCGACCCCGTACTTGCCGCGCTTGACCTGCCCGTCCTCCAGGATCGCGCCGCCGATGCCGGTGCCGAGCGTGATCATGACGAGGTGGTCCTCGCCGCGTCCCGCGCCGAAGCGCCACTCGGCCCAGGCGGCGGTGTTGGCGTCGTTGTCGACCATGACGGGCACCGCGAGGCGGGCCTGGAGGGCGTCGCGCAGCGGCTCGTTGCGCCAGGCGAGGTGCGGGGCGAACAGGATGGTGGAGCGGTCGGCGTCGACCCAGCCGGCCGCCCCGATGCCCACCGCGTGCACGTCGTGCCGGTCGGAGAGGTCGAGCACGAGCTCGGTGATGGTGTCCTCGACGACCTTGGGGCTCTTGGACTTGTCCGGGGTCTCGGTGCGGAGCTTTTCCAAAATGGTGCCGTCGGCGTCCACGACGCCGGCCATCACCTTCGTACCGCCGATGTCGATCCCGACGGTGGGGACCCGGGGGGCCGTCAGGTGCGAGCGGCGTTCCCGGGTGCCGACGGTGCGCAGCACGGTGGCCCGGGCGGAACCCCGGTGGGCTAGGGCGAAGTCGCGGTACGTGGTCATCGGGGCCGATTCTGCCATCCGGGCGCGGCGTCGACCTCGCGCGCAGGTGCCGCCCCGGCGGTCCGGGGCGGCACGGCCGGGCTACTCGGTGCCGTCGGGCGCGCTCGCGCGCTGGAGTTCGTGGCTGAGCTCTTCGAGTTCGCTGCCGCCCGCCATCTGGCGGGTGAGCTCGTCCAGGGTGATGTCCGAGCGCTGGTGGCTGCCGGTCATCGCGCCGCGCTTGAGGAGCACGAAACGGTCGCCGACCAGGTAGGCGTGGTGGGGGTTGTGCGTGATGAGAACCACGCCGAGTCCGGCGTCGCGGGCGGCCGCCACGTACTTCAGGACGACGCCGGACTGTTTCACGCCGAGCGCCGCGGTCGGCTCGTCGAGCACGAGGACCTTGGCGCCGAAGTGGACGGCGCGCGCGATGGCCACGCACTGGCGCTCACCGCCGGACAGGGTGCCGATCGGCTGGTCGACGTCGCGCAGGTCGATGCCCATGCGCAGCAGTTCCGCGCGGGTGGTGGCGCGCATCGTCTCGACGTCGAGGCGCTTGAAGGGGCCCGCGCCCCTGGTGGGCTCGGAGCCGAGGAAGAAGTTGCGCCAGACCGGCATCAGCGGGACCACGGCCAGGTCCTGGTAGACGGTGGCGATGCCGCGGTCCAGGGCCTCGCGGGGGTTGCTCAGTGAGACGTCCTGGCCCTCGATGCGGAAGGCGCCCGTGTCGTGCCGGTGCAGACCCGCGATGATCTTGATGAGGGTGGACTTGCCGGCCCCGTTGTCGCCCAGGACGCAGGTGATTTCCCCGGCGTGGACCTCCAGGGTGACCCCTTCGAGGGCGCGGATGTTGCCGTAGTACTTGCTGACGTCGTCGAGCTCGACGAGCGGGGTCCGCCCGTCCGTCTCCTGTGGGGTGTTCGTCATGCTGTCGCCTCCGCCCGCTTGCGCACCCACGCGTTGAGCAGGGTGGCCAGCAGGAGCATCGCTCCGAGGAAGAACTTGAACCAGTCGGGGTTCCACTCCGCGTACACGATGCCCTTGCTGGTCATGCCGAAGATGAACGCGCCGACGGCGGAGCCGATCGCCGAGCCGTAGCCGCCGGTGATCAGGCAGCCGCCGATGACGGCCGCGATGATGTAGATCAGCTCGTTGCCGACGCCCTCGCCGGACTGCACCACGTCGTAGGAGAACAGCAGGTGCTGGCCGGAGACCCAGGCCGCGAAGGCGACACCCATGTAGAGGCCGATCTTCGTCCTGAAGACCGGGACGCCGACCGCGCGGGCCGCGTCAGCGCCGCCGCCCACGGCGAAGATCCAGTTGCCGAAGCGGGTCCGCAGCAGGATCCAGGTGGCCACCGCGATCAGCGCGGCCCACCACAGGATGGTGACCTTCAGGTCGACGGAGCCGATGCTCAGCTGGGACGCGAAGAGCTTCTTCGCGGACTCGAAGCCCTCCATGTCGGAGATGGACTTCGTCGAGACCGTGCCGCTGATCAGCTTGGTGAAGCCGAGGTTGAGGCCGGTCAGCATCAGGAACGTGCCCAGCGTGATGATGAAGCTGGGGAGTCTGGTGCGGGTCAGCATGAAGCCGTTGAACGCGCCGACGGCGAGGGTGACCAGGAGCGAGACGCCGACCCCCACCCACACGTTGGCCGTCATCTGGTAGCTGAACATCGACGAGACGAGAGCCGACGTCGTCACCAGGACACCGGCCGACAGGTCGAACTCGCCGCCGATCATGAGCAGCGCGACCGGCACCGCCATGATGCCGATCGTGGAGGCCGCGTACAGGACGGTCGAGAGGCTGGAGGGCCGCAGGAAGCTGTCGGCGACGATCGAGAAGAAGAGGAAGACGGCGGCGGCGCCGACCACCGAACCGAGTTCGGGACGGCCCAGGATCTTGCGCCAGACCGAGCGCCGCAGCAGCCGCTCGTCCCCGGCCAGTGGCGTGGCGGTCATCGGGTCCCCCGCTTCGTGTACGCCTCCAGCTTGGCGGCCTCGTCCTTCGTGACGATCTGAGGTCCGGTCAGCACCGGGAGCCCGCCGCCGAGCACGTCGGCGTTGTACTTGTAGAGCCAGAGCAGGTCGACGGCCTCGTACCCCTGGAGGTAGGGCTGCTGGTCGACCGCGAAGCCGAGCCTGCCGGCCTTGAGCGAGGCGGCCACCGCGGGGTTCAGGTCGAAGGTGTCGATCTCGGCGGAGCTGCCTGCCGACTGCTTGGCCTTGACGGCCGTGTCCGCGAAGGGCGCGCCGAGGGTGACCACCGCGTCGATGGACGGGTCCGCCTGGAGCTTGGCCTCGATGGAGGACTGCACGTCGGGCATGTTCGTGCCGGTGACGTACAGGTTCTGGACCTCGCCCTTGAACGTCTCCTTGGTGCCCGCGCAGCGCTGTTCGTGGCCCACGTTGCCCTGCTCGTGCAGGACGCACAGCGCCTTCTTCCTGCCCCGCTTGGTGAGCTCGTCGCCGACGGCCTTGCCCGCGATGGTCTCGTCCTGGCCGATGTGGGTGAGCGCGCCGAACTCCTTGGACTTCTCCGAGCCCGAGTTCACGGTGATCACCGGGATGCCGGCCTTCTCGGCCTTGGCCACGACATCCTTGAGGGCGTCCGGCTTTGCGAGCGTGACGATCAAACCGTCGACCTTCTGGTCGATCGCGGCCTGCACGAACTGGGCCTGCTGCTGGCCCTGGTCGCTGTGCGAGTAGAGGAAGTCGATGTTGTCCTTGACGGCGGCCTGCTTGGCGCCGCTCTGGACGATGTCCCAGAACGTGTCGCCGTCGCCCGAGTGGGTGACCATCGCGATCTTCCAGCGGGGCGTGTCCACCGCGGCCCTGCCCTGCGCCTGCGCGGACTTGCGCGCGTCCTCGGCGCGCTTGCCGCCGGTGCTGCTGCACCCCGCCAAGGAGGCCCCGAGCACCGCTGCCAGCACCGCGCCCATGACGCGTACCCCTGTCCCAACCCTTGCCACGACGCCGTGCCCTTCTTGCTGTACCACCGGGTGCCGCCGGGGCTGGTCGAGCCCTGCCCCGGCCGCCCAAGTATGGGTCACGCCGGATCCCCGGGCGATCATCGGGTACCGCGGGCGGTGTACTTCTCCAGCGTCGGCACGTCCTTCTCGGTGACGATCGCGGGTCCCGTCAGGACCGGCCTGCCGCCGCCGATCACATCCCCGTTGGTCTTGTTCAGCCACAGTTCGTCGACGGCGAGATAGCCCTGGAGGTAGGGCTGCTGGTCGACCGCGAAGCCGATCCGGTGGGCCTTGAACTGCTTGATCACGGCGGCGTTCAGGTCGAAGGTGTCGATCTCTGCGGAGCTCTTCGCGTCCCCCTTGGCCCGGACCGCGGCCGCCGCCATGGGCGCGCCGAGCGTGACGACCGCGTCGATGTCCTTGGCGGACTGGAGCTTCGCCTCGATGGACGAGGTGGAGGCGGGCGTGTTGGTGCCGTCCACGTTCAGGTTCTCGACGGTGCCCTTGAAGGTCTCCTTCACACCCGCACAGCGCTGTTCGAGCGAGACGTTGCCCTGCTCGTGGATGACGCAGAGGACCTTCTTCCTGCCGCGCGCGGTGAGCTCGTCGCCGACGGCCTGGCCGGCCACGCCCTCGTCCTGGCCGATGTGGCCGAGCGCGCCGAGCGCCTTGGAGGAGTCGGCGCCGGAGTTGATGGTGACGACGGGTATGCCCGCGGCGACGGCCTTCTTGACGGCGTCCTTGACCGCTTCGGGCTTGGCGAGCGTGACGACGAGCCCGTCGACCTTCTGGTCGATGGCGGCCTGGATCAACTGGGCCTGCTGCTGGCCCTCCTTGTCGGCCGAGTACAGGAAGTCGACGTTGTCCTTGGCCGCCGCCTGTTTCGCGCCGCTCTGGACGATGTCCCAGAACGTGTCGCCCTCACCGGAGTGCGTCACCATGGCGATCTTGAGGCGGGGCGTGTTCACCGCCTTGCCGCCGCTCGGCGACCCGGACCCCTTGTCCTCGGAACTCCTGCCGCCCGAACTGCTGCAACCGCCCAGTGTGAGCGCCAGTGCGGCGAGTGCCACGACTGCCGTGATGGCCGTGCGGGGTCTGCGCATGGAGTCCGCCTTCTGTCCCGGCCGCCCGGTTGCGGCACGTGAGTTCTAGCGGCGGCGCCCTGACACCGTCAAGACTTTGTCCGAACATTCTGACCGGAGCGGTTCACGGGCGTACGAGCAGTTGGAACTCGAAGGAGTAGCGCGATGCCCGGTAGATGTGGGAGCCGAACTCGACGGCCCGGCCGGTGTCGTCGAACGTGGTGCGCTCCATCGTGAGCAGCGGAGCGCCCGGGGCCTCGGTGAGGAGGTCGGCCTCCTGCCCGGTGGCGGCCCGCGCCCCCACGGTCTGGCGCGCGCTGTGCAGCGTGATGCCCGCGCTCCGCATCAGCCGGTAGAGGCCGGTGCCCTCCAGGTACTCGGTGTCCAGCGGGAGCAGCCCGGCCGGCAGGTGGTTGCGCAGCCGCGCCATGGGCTCGCCGTGTGCGTACCGCAGCCGTTCCACCAGGTGTACGTCGCTGCCCTCGGGCACCCCGAGCGCGGCGGCGACCTCGGCGGTGGCCGGCTCGAAGGTGTTGCGCAGCACCGTGGTGGCGGGCTTCTGGCCGGCCGCCTCCAGGTCGTCGTAGAGGCTGCTCAGCTCCAGCGGGCGCTTGACCTGGCTGTGCACGACCTGGGTGCCGACGCCTCGGCGGCGCACCAGAAGGCCCTTGTCGACCAGGGCCTGGATGGCCTGGCGGACGGTGGGGCGGGACAGGCCGAGCCGATGGGCCAGATCGATCTCGTTGCCGAGGAGGCTGCCGGGCGTGAGGGTGCCCTTCTCGATGGCCGCCTCCAGCTGCTGCGAGAGCTGGAAGTAGAGCGGGACCGGGCTGGTGCGGTCCACGCTGAGCTGGAGCGGCTTGGGGAAGTCCGGCACGGGTCTGGGCTGCTTGGGCACGGAGCGAGCGTAGTGCGCCGGGGATGTTGACGGGAAGTCGTGAGGTTCGATTGTCAGGACAAACTCTTGACAGGTCGGTTCTCCCCGGCCACGGTGTGCCCATGCGTATCGGACTGATCGGGACGGGGCGGATCGGCGCCTTCCACGCGGGGGTCCTCGCCCGCCATCCACAGGTCGAGGAGCTGGTGGTCGCGGACGCCGACGCGGCGCGCGCCGCCGAGGTCGCGGCGCTGACCGGCGCACGGGCCGTGGCCACCGTGACCGAGGCGTTCGCCGGGGTCGACGCGGTGGTGATCTGCTCGGCGACGGCCGCGCACGCCGGGTTCATCGCGGCGGCCGCCCGCGCCGGGCTGCCGGCCTTCTGCGAGAAACCGATCGCTTTGAGCGTGCCGGGCACCCTGGAGGCGCTGCGTGCGGTCGAGGCGGCGGGCACCGAGCTCCAGCTCGGCTTCATGCGCCGCTTCGACGCCGGGTACGTACGGGCCCGTGAGCTGGTGCGCTCGGGAGCCCTTGGCCGGCTGCACACCGTACGGGCGATCACGTCCGACCCGGCGCCGCCGCCCGCCGCGTATCTGCCGCTGTCCGGCGGGCTCTACCGCGACTGTCTGGTCCATGACTTCGACATCGTGCACTGGGTGACGGGCCGTGAGGTGAGCGAGGTGTACGCGACGGGCTGGGACGGCGGGCCCGCGATGTTCCGCGACGCCGGTGACATCGACACGGCCGCCGCCGTCCTCACCCTGGACGACGGCGCCCTCGTCACCGCGACGGCGACCCGCTGCAACGGCGCGGGCTACGACGTACGCCTCGAACTGGCAGGAGAGCGCGACCAGTTCGCGGTGGGCCTGGACGACCGCACCCCGCTGACCTCGGCCGAGCCGCACGGCCCCGGCCGCCCCGACAAGCCGTGGCCGGGCTTCCTTGAGCGCTTCGCCCCGGCGTACGAGGCCGAACTTGACGCCTTCGTCCGCCTCGTACGGGGTGAGGCGCCGAACCCCTGCGACGGCCGCGACGCCCTGCACGCCCTGCGCATCGCCGAGGCGTGCGAGGTGTCGCGCAAGGAGCGGCGGGTGGTGCGGGTGGCGGAGATCGCGGGCGGCTGAGCCGTCGGGGCCGGCTCGCCCCTGTGGGCCCCGCGCCCGTGGGCGCCCGCGTCGCAGCGTCGCCTTGGCCGCGCCCGCTTAGGCCGCGCCCGCGGCACATGTGTCACCGGCGCGGATGAGTCACCAGCGCACCGGCAGGCGGCGCGCTCCCCTGATCAGCATGCCGGGCAGCCACTTCAACTCCTCGGCTGCCACGGCCAGTTGGAGCTCGGGAGCGCGCTCAAGCAGGGTGCGGACGGCGATCCGGCCCTCCATCCGGGCCAGCGGAGCTCCGAGGCAGAAGTGGATGCCGTGGCCGAAGGCGAGGTGGCTCTGCGGGGCGCGGCGGATGTCGAAGCGGTCGGGGTCCACGTGCCGCAGCGGGTCGCGTCCCGCGGAGGCCAGCGCGACCAGGACGGGTGCGCCCGCCGGGATGAGGGCGTCACCGACCTGGACGGGCTCACGCGCGAAGCGGTACGTGGCGGTCTCGACGGGGCCGTCGTAGCGCAGCATCTCCTCGATGGCGCCGTCGATGAGCCCGTCGAAGTCGGCGCGCAGGGCGGCCAGTTGCGCCGGGTGGTTCAGGAGGGCCCGCACGCCGTTGGAGATCAGGTTGACGGTGGTCTCGTGGCCCGCGACGAGCAGCAGGAAGGCCATGCCGATGAGCTCGTTCTGGGAGAGCTGGTCACCGTCCTCGTCCCGGGTGCGGATCAGGGCGCTCAGGAGGTCGTCGGCCGGGGCCGCGGAGCGTTTGGTCTCGATGAGTCCGGCCAGGTACACCCCGATCTCGCCGACCGCCGCCGCGCCTTCGTCGCCCGAGAGCGGCGCGACGGCCTGGTTGGACAGCACACGGAAGGCTTCGCGGTCGAGGTCGGGCACGCCGATGAGTTCGGAGATGACGGTCATCGGCAGGGGGAAGGCCAGGGCGTCGATGAGGTCGGCCGAGCGTCCCGGTGTGGCCGGCATCGCGTCGAGGAGCCGGTCGGTGACCTCCTGGACACGCGGGCGGAGCGCTTCGACACGGCGCGGAGTGAACTCGCGGGCCACCAGCTTGCGCAGCCGGGTGTGCTGGGGCGGGTCGGTTTCCAGCATGTTGGCGCCGGCGGGCAGTTCGACGTACCCCTCCTCGGCCGGCGGCCGCCAGTCCTTGGCGAGGCGCGCATCGGCGAGCGCGGCCCGCGCCTGCTCGTGGCCGACGATCAGCCAGACCTCGTCGCCCGTCGGGGTGCGTACCAGGTGGGCGGGGCCCGCGGCACGTAACTTGGCATACATCGGATAGGGGTTGGTGGTGAACTCTTCGGCGTGCTCGCCCAGATCGACGACCGTCATGGTCCCGCCCTCCGCTCGAATGCGGTCAGCCTATGTCGCCGCCCGGATCGTCGAGGAGCCCGGCGTCGTGCACCAACAGGGCGATCTGGACACGGTTGTTGAGGCCCAGCTTGGCCAGGACGCGCGAGACGTGGGTCTTCACGGTGGGCACGCTCAGATACAGGCGCGCGGAGATCTCGGCGTTCGAGTGGCCCCGGCCGACGGCCACGGCGACCTCCCGTTCGCGGTCGGCGAGCAGCGCGATGCGCTCGCGGGCGCGGGCGGCGCGGTCACCGGGCGAGGCCGCGCCGCCGGACACCTGGGTCATCAACTGCCGCATGACGACGGGTGAGAGGACCGGATCGCCGTGCGCGACACGGCGTACGGCGGCGACGATGTCGGCGGGCGGGGTGTCCTTGAGGACGAATCCGGCGGCCCCGGCCCGCAGGGCGCGCAGCACCTGTTCGTCGGCGTGGAAGGTGGTCAGGACGATGACCTGGGGCGCGTCGGGGCGGGCGCGCAGCGTCTCGGTGGCGGCGAGGCCGTCGACGCGGGGCATCCGGATGTCCATGAGCACGACGTCCGGCCGCAGGTCAAGGGCGAGTTGCGCGACGCCGGAGCCGTCGGCCGCCTCACCGACGATGTCGATGTCCTCGGCGCCGCCGAGCATGAGGGCGAGGCCCGCGCGGACCAGGGGGTCGTCGTCGACGATGAGCAGACGGATGGTCATGAGGGCCACCGTAGCCAGACCTCGCCGATCATGAGGTCCCCCGCGGCCACGGACGTCACACGGGCCGTCGCCCTCATGCCGGCCACGGCAGCCAGGCGACGACCGTGAAGGAGCCGTCGGGTCCGGGGCCGTGGTCGAGTCGGCCACCGGCCAGGGTGGCGCGTTCGGTGAGGCCGATGAGGCCCTGGCCCGACCCCGGGACCTCCGGCACGTGGCCCGGCGGCGGCGGGTTGTGGATCTCGACGGTGAGCCCTTCGCCGGGGTGTCCGGCCACAGTCACGGTGACTTCGGCGCCGGGCGCGTGTTTGCGGGCGTTGGTCAGGGCCTCCTGGGCGATGCGATAGGCGTTGCGTCCGGTGGCGGCGGACACCCCGGACGCGTCCTGGATCCGGTTGTCGAGGGCGACCTTCATCCCGGCCTCGCGGGATTCCGCGACCAGTGCGTCGAGGGTGGCGAGCGTGGGCTGGGGCCGGTCGTCGGCGCCCTCTCCCGGGCTGCGCAGCACCCCGATGATCTGCCGCAGGTCCTGAAGGGCCTCGTGCGCGCTGTCCCGGATGACCCCGGCCGCCCGTGCGACCTCGGCGGTCGGCGCGTCGGGGCGGAATTCGAGGGCGCCGGCGTGCACGGAGAGCAGGGTGAGCCGGTGGGCCAGCACGTCGTGCATCTCGCGGGCGATGGCCTCGCGGGCGAGCCGCTGCGCGTTCTCCGCCCGCAGCGCCCCCTCGGCCTCGGCCCGTGCGGCCCGCTCGCGCAGTGCCATGACCAGCTGGCGCCGGGACCGTACGAGCATGCCCCAGCCGGTGACCAGCAGGACGAGCACCGTTCCCGCGACGGCGCTGGTGAGCAGACTGGTGGTCGGGTCCGGGCGCAGCAGGGGCTGGAGCACCGAGCTCACCACGGCAGCGCCGCTCACCACGAGCACGACCGGCTTGAACGGCCGGTGCACGGCGAGGCTGAACAGGGCGACCAGGAGCGCCCCCGATGCGACCGGCGCCACCGTCGACACCACGACGAGCGCCGCCGCGAGCCCCACCGGACGGCGCCGCCGCAGCCACACCGCGCAGCACGCCGCGGCGCCCGCCAGCTGATCGAGGAGCAGGGTGGTGTCGGAGTAGCCCGGCGCCTTGTCGAGGGTGTCGGCGGTCACCAGACCGATCAGGGCGGCGGCGACGAAGACGCAGATGTCGACGACCCAGTCCCGCACGGTGCGCCGTGGCCGGGCCCGGTCGCCGGGCAGCTCGGGGTCGGCCACCGCCGAGGGCAGCAGCTGGCGGAACTCGGGTCCGGCACGTGTCATGTCGACAAAGTTACGCAGCTCGCGGGCCCGGTGGCGCGGTGTGGGCGCGGCGCGCTACCAAAGTCGCGGGGCGCGAGACTTTGGACGCGATGGTGGTGTCCCGGTGACCGACGCGGCGGACCGGGCGGAGGGGACAGGCTCGGGCCATGCGGAAATTCCTGGAGGCCACTGGGCTCCTGCTGCTGCTCCAGGGCGTCGGCGGCCTGCTGCACGAGTGGACCGGCTGGTTCGGCCTGTGGGCGCTCGTGCACCGCCCCGACGCGCCGGCCGGCCACGAGGTCTTCGCGAGCATGGTGCTCGTGGTGGTGGGCGTGGCGGTGCTGATCGCGTCCGAGCGCGCCGCGCAGAAGTAGTTCAGGCCGCGGCCCGGCGCCCCCAGCTGGTGCCCGCGAGCACCAGGACCGCGCCCAACAGGCCGAGCGCGCCCAGGCGTTCGCCGCCGAGCGTGATGCCGGCGGCCGCCGCCCACAGCGGTTCGGTACCGAGGAGCAGGCTGACGCGGGAGGGGGAGGTGCGGCGGACCGCCCACATCTGCACGAAGAAGGCGAACAGCGTGCAGAACACGGACAGGAAGACCAGACCGCTCCACTCGCGCCCACCGAAGCCCGCGGCCACGGTCCAGGGCGCCGTGCCGGTGCCGGGGGTGGCGGCCAATACCGCGAACACCGCGACGGCGCCGCCCAGTTGGACGGTGGTGAGGGACAGTGAGTCGGCGCTCCGGACCGACGTGACGCGGGCCATCAGCAGCACGTGCGCGGTGCGCGCGAGGGCGGCAAGCAGCATCAGGAGGTCGCCCGCCGACGGCGCGGTGAAGCCGCCGCCCTGGGTCAGCAGCACCACGCCCGTCACCGAGAGCGCCGCGGCGGCGAGGAAGGCGCGCGGCGGCCTGACCCGGGTGACGGCGGCCTCGGCGAGCGGGGTGAAGATCATGGTGAGGCTGATGATGAGCCCGGCGTTGGTCGCGGAGGTGTGCACGACGCCGTACGTCTCCAGGAGGAAGATCCCGCTCAGGACGAGACCGAGCAGCCCCGCGCCGCGCCACTGGGCGCGGGTCAGGGCGCGCAGTCCGCGCCATCCGGACGCCACGAGGACCGGCACGACGAGCCCGAAGCGCAGCACCAGGACGGCGGGCACGGTGTGCGCGGTGGTGATGTCCTTGGCGGCAAGGTAACTGGCGCCCCAGACGACGGCGACGAGCAGGACGGGCAGGTCGGTGAGCCAGGCGCGGCGCGGGGCAAGTCCCGCGGAGGGTACGGCGATCGACGTCATGAGCACGGTCTCCGATGAGCGTGCGGGGTGGAGACG
Source organism: Streptomyces sp. NPDC048416 (assembly GCF_043200435.1). Classification (NCBI taxonomy): domain Bacteria; kingdom Bacillati; phylum Actinomycetota; class Actinomycetes; order Kitasatosporales; family Streptomycetaceae; genus Streptomyces; species Streptomyces sp. NPDC048416. Next base: position 70,228 of record NZ_JBICXU010000017.1, on the reverse strand, counting down.
TCGGCGGCTCGCACGGGGGACGATCACCGTACCCGGAGCCGAACGGCCCGGGAAGGGCCGTTCCACGCATCGGTCGACGCTCGATCGGGGGCGGGCCGCATGTGGCCCCGCGTACGGGAGGAAGCCCGCGCGCTCCGCGCCTGCGAACCCGGGTGCCGACGCGGACGGAATCGTCCGCCCGCCCCGCCCCCGCGTGCGCGGCGCCACGCCTGCGAACCCGGGTGCCGACACGGAGGGAATCGTCCGCGCGCCCCGCCTGCGCGGGAAGAACCCGTGCAGCATCCCGCGTGCGGAAGAAGAATCAGCACACCCCGCGTGCGGGAGAACAGCCGGCCCACCCCACCCGCGCGCGAACACCCCGCACACCCGGCGTGCGGGAAAACGGCCGGCCCACCCCACCCGCGAGGGAACAGCCCGCGCATCCCGCACACCGCGAGGACCCGGGCGTTCCACCTGTGGGAAACGTCCGCTCACCCCGCGTGCGTGGAGAACAGTCCGCCCGTGGGCCCCTGCTTGTCGCCGCCCTGTGCCTTCTTGAGCGCGTTGGCCAGGCCCTCAATGGTGAGGGACTGGAGGATGACCCGGCCGTTGCCCTCCAGGGTGGCGAGCGAAAGGCCCTCGCCACCGAAGACGGCGTTCATCAGACCCTGGCGGTTGAGACCGCCGATGCGCTGGACGCCGTACTGGATGCCCTCTTCGAAGGCCACGATGCAGCCGGTGTCGACCTCGATGCGGCCGCCGAAGTCGGCGGGGTTGAGGTCGATGAAGTTGCCCGCACCGCAGATGATGACCGTGCCGGTGCCGGTGAACTTCTCCAGGATGAAGCCCTCGCCGCCGCTCATGCCGCTGCGGCCGCCCTGGAAGGCGATGCCGAATTCGACGGTGGACTCGGCGGCCACGAAGGCGTCCTTCTCGGCGAACCAGGCGCGGTTTCCGGTCAGTTCGAGGGCGCGCATCTCGCCGGGCAGCACTCCCGCGAAGCCGACGGTGCCCTCGCCGCCGGTGGAGGTGAAGTACTGGAAGGCGAGCGATTCGCCGGCCAGCGCGCGCTGCCCGACCTGCATCGCGGTGCCCATGGCCTGGCGCAGCATGCCCCCCATACCGCCGCCCCCCATGCCGCCGCCCACACCGCCACCCTGGGCCGCCTGGCCGCTGCCGCCGCCAGGCCCGGACAGGCGGGTCTCCATGGAGACATTGGCCGTCTTGAAGAGGAACTTGCCCGCCTCGCAGTAGACGGTCTGGCCGGGGGTGAGGTTCACGACGGCCATCTGCATGGCGTTGCCGACGATCTCTTGCTGAAGGGTCACGGTCGGTCTCCTGTCGCGTGCGGGGGGGTGCTGCCGGTGGTCACCGTACGACACGGAATGCCAGCTTCCGCGACCGGCACCTCGGTGTCCGATGGCCGCCAGCGCGAGGGCGCGCCGCGGGCTTTTATTTAACTCGCAACCAAACACCGGGCGACTCCACGGGGGGGCCGGTGGGGCGCAGCGGAAACCAGCGGAACCCTGCTGAATCCGGCAAAACCCAGCAGAACCCGGCAGAACCAGCGAAAAGGACTTTACGATGAACTCGCTCAACGGCAAGAAGGCTCTGGTCACCGGCGGCAGCCGGGGCATCGGGGCCGCCACCGCCCTTCGGCTCGCCCAGGAGGGCGCCGATGTCGCCCTCACCTACGTCCAGGGCGAGGACGCGGCCCGGGAGGTCGTCGCCAAGATCGAGGCAATGGGCCGGCGCGGGCTGGCGCTCCGCGCCGATCTGGGGGAAGCGGCCGAGGCCACGGCCTGCGTGGAGCAGGCCGCCGACGCCTTCGGCGGCCTCGACATCCTGGTCAACAACGCGGGCGTCGGGGTGCTCGCCCCGCTCGACCAGCTCGCCCTCGCGGACATCGACCGGGTGCTCATGGTGAACGTACGCGGCGTCTTCCTGGCCTCCCAGGCCGCGGCGGCCAAGCTGCCGCGCGGCGGCCGGATCATCACGATCGGTTCGTGCATGGCCCTGCGCGTGCCGGGCCCCGGCGGCACCCTCTACGCGACAAGCAAGGCGGCGCTCATCGGACACACGAAGGCGCTGGCACGGGAGCTCGGCGGCCGTGGGATCAACGCCACGCTCATCCACCCGGGCCCCATCGACACCGACATGAACCCGGCGGACGGTCCGTACGCGTCGGGCCAGAGCGAGATGACCGCGGTCGGGCGGTTCGGGTCGACCGATGAGATCGCGTCCATGGTGGCCTACCTGGCGAGCGAGGACGCGGCGTATGTGACCGGCACGGAGATCGCGGTGGACGGCGGCCACGCCGCCTAGGTCCGGCGCTTCGCATCACACAACAACGCGAGGCACCCCGGTGCTGTCGGGCCGAGGTGCCTCGCGTCGGCGGGCGGGTGTCGTACCGCCCTGTCATGGGGGAATGGGGGCGCCGCCCGCCCCTCCCGAGAGGAGGCGGGCGGTCGGCCGCCCCCTTGAGTGGGCGGGCGGTCGACCACCCTGCCACGGGGGGGGCGGGCGGTCGGCCGCCCAGCCATGGATGGCGGGCGGTCAGCCACCCTGCTATTGGAGGCGGCGGTCAGCCGCCCAGTTCCTGGTGGCGGGCGGTCAGCCGCGCCGAGCCCTCGGCCGTCAGGGAGCCGAAGAGACGGAGCCGCGAGATGCCTCCGTCGGGGAAGATGTCGACCCGGACGTGCGTGCCGACGGCCGGCGCGTCGAGCACGAAGCGGTGGTTGGTGTCGGGCTGCAGACGCGTACGCGGCAGCACCTCGGCCCACTCCCCCGACTCGCCGTCGCGGACCGAAAGAGCCGCCCAGCCCGCCGAGTTGCCCTTCAGATACGCCGTGTCGATCTCGACCGCGCGGATCTCGGACTGGGCCGCCAACTGGTAGCGGATCCAGTCGTTGCCCTTGTCGCGGCGGCGCCGGGTCTCCCAGCCGTCGTCCATCTTGCGGGAGCGGCCCGGCTGGATGGTGTTGGTGGCCGGCGAGTAGAAACGGTCGGACGCGTCCTCGACCTGGCCGCCGTTCTCCAGGGCCGCGAGGTCGAAGGTGCCGAGCACACCGAGCCACTTCGGGTCGGGCGCGACCTCTCCGTACACGCGCAGCCGCGCCACGCCGCCGTCCGGGTGCTGGTTGAGCCGCAGGTGCGTGAAGCGCTGCTCCACGTCCACCGCGAAGCCGTTGGCCGCGTGACCGCCAACTGCCGTACGGGGTACGAGCGTTGCCCACTTGACGTCCGGGGCGAGCAGTTCATCGGGCGACGGGGAGCCCGGCACCGATGTGGCCTCCACCGAGACGGCCTGCGGGTAGTTGCCGCGGAAGTGGGCGGTGTCGACGACGATGCCGCGCACCACACCCGGGGCGCCCAGGCGGATGAGCGCCCAGTCGTGGTCCTCGTCGGTGGGGTGCGGCCGGTCGGCCGAGACGCCGCGGCGACGGCGGGTCTCCCAGCCGTCCATGATCTTGCCCTTGTGCCCGAAGTGCTCCGGGTCGAACTCGGCGGCCTCGGGCTTGAGCAGGTTCTCCCGCTCGGCGAAGAACTCGTCGTTCGCGGCGATCACGCCGGCGCCGAGGCGCCGGTCGGCGAGGTCGGCGTACTGGGTGAAGGCGAAGTCGGCGGAGCGGTAGTCCGCGTAGGGGTCGCCGCCGCCGAAGGGGCTGGCGTCACCGGTGAAGGAAGGAAGGGTGCTCACGGTGTCAGTTGTTCCTTTCGAGCAGGCGGCCGGTGGGCTCGGCGATGACGCCGTCGTGCTGGATGCGCTCGCCGCGCAGCCAGGTCGACTTGACGACACCGTGCAGCGTCTTGCCGGCGTAGGCGGTGACGCGGTTGCGGTGCTGGAGTTCGGCCGGGTCCACGGTGAAGGTCTCGTCGGGGGCGAGCACCGCGAAGTCGGCGTCGCGGCCGGCCTCGATGGCGCCCTTCTGGGTCAGGCCGACGAGGTCCGCGGTCGCGGTCGACATCCAGCGGACCACGTCCTCAAGGGTGTGGCCGCGCTTGCGGGCCTCGGTCCACATCGCCGGGAGGCTGAGCTGGAGCCCGGAGATGCCGCCCCAGGCGGTGGCGAAGTCGGCGGTCTTGAGGTCGGCGGTGGAGGGCGAGTGGTCGGTGACGACGCAGTCGATGGTGCCGTCGGCAAGGGCCGCCCACAGCAGGTCGCGGTTGGCGTCCTCGCGGATCGGCGGGCAGCACTTGAACTCGCTGGCCCCGTCCGGGACTTCCTCGGCCGTCAGGGTGAGGTAGTGCGGGCAGGTCTCGACGGTGAGGCGTACGCCCTCGCGCTTGGCGGCGGCGATCAGGGGCAGCGCGTCGGCGGAGGACAGGTGCAGCACGTGGACACGGGCGCCGATGCGCCTGGCCGCGGCGATCAGGCCCTCGATCGCGGCGTTCTCGGAGACCTTGGGCCGGGTGGCGAGGTAGTCGGCGTACTTGGGGCCGGTCAGGTGCGGGGCGGCGTCGAGCTCGTGCGGGTCCTCGGCGTGGATGATCATCAGGCCGTCGAATCCGGCGATCTCGGCGAGCGACACCTCAAGCTGCGTCTGGTCGAGCTCGGGGAACTCCTCCACGCCGGACGGCGAGAGGAACGCCTTGAAGCCGAAAACGCCGGCCTCGTGCAGGGGCGCCAGGTCCTTGACGTTGTCGGGCAGCGCGCCGCCCCAGAATCCGGCGTCGATGTGCGCCTTGCTCGCGGCGACCTCCCGCTTGATGCGCAGGTTCTCGACCGTGGTGGTGGGCGGCAGCGAGTTGAGCGGCATGTCGACGAGCGTCGTGATGCCGCCGGCGGCGGCCGCGCGGGTGGCGGTCCAGAACCCCTCCCACTCGGTGCGGCCGGGGTCGTTCACATGCACATGGGTGTCGACGATGCCGGGCAGCAGGACGTCGTCCCCGAAGTCCTCAAGGCGGGCACCGGCCGGGACCTCGGCCTCGTACGGCAGTACGGCCGCGATCCTCCCGTCGGCGACGGCGACCGTCGCCGGGCGCGTGCCCTCCGGGGTGATGACGCGCGTCGAGCGCAGTACCAGGTTGACGTCGGACACCCGAGCCCTCACTTCCCAGTCTTCCCGGCGGAAACTTTTCCGTACACCGGAATTCAACGTTCTGTTGAAGGAGTTTGCGCGCTCCCCGACGAAACCGTCAAGGGTGGCCGCCGAGTGACGGCCGACACGGGCCCGACTCTTGGAGGTTTCCACAGAATGGAATTAGGATTTCACCAAGCAGAATGTAGATACCGCCACGCGGCGCCGCCGATGAGCGGACAAACCCGCTCTGACCGGCAGGGACACCTGCCCTGTCCAGGGTAGGGCGGACAACCGCCCGATAGGCTGCTCCCTCGCCTGCCAGTACCGAAAGGAACGCGCCGTGCCGACGTCAAGCGCCAGCACCACCGACGCCTCCAAGACCGCTGCCGCCACCGGGGGAGTCCAGTCTCTTGAGCGCGCCTTCGACCTCCTTGAGCGGATGGCCGACGCCGGGGGCGAGGTCGGCCTCAGTGAGCTCTCCGCGAGCAGCGGCCTTCCCCTTCCGACCATCCACCGTCTGATGCGTACGCTCGTGGCGTGCGGCTATGTGCGCCAGCAGGCCAACCGGCGTTACGCGCTCGGCCCCCGTCTGATCCGGCTCGGCGAATCGGCGTCCCGGCTGCTCGGCACGTGGGCACGGCCGTATCTGACCCGGCTCGTCGAGGAGACCGGCGAGACGGCCAACATGGCGCTCCTCGACGGCGACGAGATCGTGTACGTGGCGCAGGTGCCGTCCAAGCACTCCATGCGGATGTTCACCGAGGTCGGCCGCCGGGTGCTGCCGCACTCCACAGGCGTGGGCAAGGCACTGCTCGCGTACACCCCGCCGGAGGAGGTCCGTGCCCTGCTCGCCCGCACCGGCATGCCGGCCGCGACGGAGAAGACGATCACCACGGCGGACGGATTCCTCGACGCCCTGGAGCAGGTCAGGCAGGCCGGGTACGCGGTCGACGACAACGAGCAGGAGATAGGGGTCCGCTGCCTCGCGGTGTCGGTGCCCAACTCCCCCACCGCGGCGGCCATTTCGATCTCGGGGCCGGCCGGCCGGGTCACCGAGGCGGCCACCGAACGGATCGTCCCGATCCTTCAGGGCATCGCCGACGAGCTCTCGACGGCGCTGGCGAACACGGGCGCCCAGACCTGACCCGGCCCCGGGTCGAGCCCGGGCCCCGGCAACCCCGGTCGGGCCCCGACAACCCGGCAGCCGAAAACCCCGGAGGTGTACGACACCGCCGGGGTTTCACGCGTCCGGGCCCGGCGGCGATCAGCTCGCCACCCGGTGCGCCGCGCCGAGGCGGCCGTCCGCCATGGTCACCACGGCGTCCATCCGTTCCAGATGGGTGCGGTCATGGGTGACCAGGACGGTGGCCGTGCCGCGCTCACGGGCCAGGGTGAGCAGCAGGTCCAGTATCGCCGCGCCCCGTTCGTGGTCGAGCGCGCTGGTGGGCTCGTCGACCAGGAGCACGGCGGGCTCGTTCATGAGGGCGCGGGCGATGTTGACGCGCTGGCGCTGGCCGCCGGAGAGCTGGTGGGGGCGGCGGTGGGCCTGGCCCGCGAGTCCGACGGCGGTCAGCAGCTCCAGGGCGCGGGCACGTGTCTCGCGCGGCTTGCGGCCCGAGAGGTGGGACATCACCTGGAGCTGTTCGGCGGCGGTGAGCGCGGGCAGCAGATTGGGCTGCTGGAAGACGATGCCGATGCGCTCGCGGCGCAGCGCCGCCTGCTGAGCGGGGGCGAGCGATGCGGTGTCGGTCCCGGCCACCACGACACGTCCGCTGTCCGGGGTGACGAGCGTCGCGGCGACCGCGAGCAGGCTGGACTTGCCGGATCCGGAGGGACCGGCGCAGGCCGTCACCGTGCCGGCATCCACGGACAGGGAGACCGCGTCGAGCGCGGTGAGGCGGCCCTCGCCGTCGGGGTAGGTCAAGGTCACGCCGTCGAGGAGCAGGGGCGGGGTCGTGGGCGGGTTCATCGGGCACTCCCGAGCGCGGTGAGGGGGTCGACGGCGGTGATGCGCCGGATGGACAGGGCGGCGCCGATCACGCCGAGGACGATCAGGACGGCGGCCGGGCCGAGGGTGGTGGCGGGGTCGAGCACGAACGGCACCGCGCCGCCGACGAGGGACCCGGCGAGCGAGGCGAGCCCCGCGCCCAGGAGCGTGCCGAGCGTCAACATGACGACGGCCTGCCCGAGCGCGTCCTTCAGGAGGTAGGGCGTCGAGGCGCCGAGCGCCTTCAGTACGGCGATGTCGCCGCTGCGCTGGATCGTCCACACGGTGAAGAACGCGCCGACGACCAGCGCCGAGATGACGAAGAGGAAGCCGCGCATCAGCTGGAGGGAGCCGTTCTCCGCCTGGTAGGAGGGCAGCGCCGAGAGCGCGTCCAAGAGGGTCGGGCTGGTGGTGCCGAGTTCCTTGTCGATGGCGGCCGGGTCGGCTCCGGCGTCGAGGGTGAGCGCGACGACGGTCGCGGGGGCGTCGTCCGCGAGGGCCGTCCACACCACCGGGGTGTGGCTGTAGGAATCCTCGCCCCGCACCTTCGCCACGCGCAGCGTCCGGCCGTTCAGGGTCAGGGTGTCGCCCGCCTTCACGTCCAGGTCCTCGGCCGCGCCCGTGGAGAGGACCACCGATCCGGCGCGTACCGGCGAGGGCGCCAGCGGCGAGCCGGCCGGTACCGCGAAGGACGACACGGCCGCGGTGCGCTCGCCCGCCTTCGCGTTCAGGGTGGAGACGGCGATCGGCTGCGCGTCACGTACGCCGGGCGCCTGCCGCCACTTGTGCCACGTGGCGCTGGATACAACGGAGTTGGTGAAGGACGCCGACTGCCCGGACGGGGGTGCGGCGAAGGCGAGCCGGTCGGCGGGCAGCCCGGCGACCGCCGATGTGTTGTCCCGTGCCAGCCCGGCGGTGAGCCCGGACAGCAGCCCCACCAGCAGGGTGATGAGCACCACGACGGTGCCCATCAGCGCGAACCGGCCCTTGGCGAACCGGAGGTCTCTCCATGCGACGAACATGGCTCCAAGCCTGGTGTCGCGGCCCCGCGTGCACATCGCGCCGAAGCATCCGAGCCCGTATCGAAGGATGCATCCGCACATCGAACTTTCGGTTGACCGGCGCCGCCCGTCCGGCCCGTACGCTGGAAGTCCTATGGTTTTCGTACGCCCCCACACCTCCGTCTCCGCCCTGCTGCGCCTGTGTCTGCACGCGCTGCTCGGCGGGCTCCTCGCGCTGGCCGCGGTGCGTGCCGTGAGCGACGGCGCGCCGCACACCGGGGCCGTCGTGGCCGGCGCGGTCCTCATGGCGGCGGTGTACGCGGCGGGCGTCGCGCTTCCCGCGGTGCGGCCCGGGACCTGCGCGGCGGCGCTGTGGCTGGGGGCGCTGGGCGCGGCCTGGCTCGCGCTGCTCGTCGTCTCCCCCGACGCGCTGTGGGCCGCTTTTCCGCTCTACTTCCTGCTCCTGCACCTGCTGTCGATCCGCTGGGCGGTGCCCGCCGTCCTGGCCACGGCGGGCGCGGCCATCGCGAGTTTCCTGCTGCACGGGCAGCGGATCACACCCGGCGCGTTCATAGGGCCGCTGCTGGGCGCGGCGGTCGCCGTCGCGACCGTGCTCGGCTACGACACGCTGTACCGGGAGAGCGAGCGGCGCCGCGAGCTCATCGACGAGCTGGTGGCGACGCGGGCCGAGCTCGCGGAGGCCGAGCGCACCGCGGGCACGCTCGCCGAGCGCGAACGGCTGGCCCGCGAGATCCACGACACGCTCGCCCAGGGTCTCTCCTCGATCCAGCTGCTGCTGCGCGCCGCCGAGCGCGCGCTGCCCGCCGACGACCCGGCGCGCGAACACGTCGAGCAGGCGCGCCGCGCCGCCCAGGACAACCTGGCCGAGGCCCGCCGCTTCGTGAAGGCTCTTACCCCGCCCGACCTGGAGCAGGGCTCGCTGTCCTGCGCCCTGGAGCGGCTGTGCGCGGCGGCGCCCGGGCCTGCCGTGCAGTTCGGCGTGAGCGGCACCCCGGTCGAGCTGCCCACGCCGTACGAGGTGGCCCTGCTGCGCATCGCGCAGTCGGCGCTCGCCAACACGGTGCAGCACGCGTCGGCCGGCCGCGCCGAGATCACCCTCAGCTTCCTGGGCACCTCGGTCGCCCTGGATGTCGTCGACGACGGCTGCGGGTTCGATCCGGCCGACCGGCGCCCCAGGGACACCGGTGGTTTCGGCCTGCTGGCGATGCGCTCACGCGCCCAGTCGCTCGGCGGCGCGCTGAGTGTGGAGTCGGCGCCCGGCCAGGGCACGGCCGTCGCGATCACCCTGCCGCTGCCCGTGGCGGCCGCCCGATGAGCGCGCCCATCCGGCTGCTGCTGGCCGACGACCATCCCGTGGTGCGGGCCGGGCTGCGCGCGGTCCTGGACACCGAGCCGGACTTCGCCGTGACCGGGGAGGCGGCGAGCGCCGAGCGCGCGGTGGAGCTGGCCTCGTCGGGGGCGTACGACGTCGTCCTGATGGACCTCCGGTTCGGCGCCGGGATGCACGGCGCCGAGGCGACCGCCGCGATCACGGCGCGTCCTGGCGCGCCCCGCGTCCTGGTCCTCACGACGTACGACACGGACGCGGACATCCTGGCGGCCGTGGAGGCGGACGCGGCGGGCTATCTGCTCAAGGACGCCCCGCCCGAGGAACTGGCGGCGGCGGTACGCACCGCGGCGTCGGGCCAGTCGGCGCTCGCCCCGGCCGTGGCGCACCGCCTCATGGACCGGATGCGTACGCCCGCACAGGCGCTGACCCGGCGCGAGCTCGAAGTGCTGCAACTGGTCGGTGACGGGCTCTCCAATCAGCAGATCAGCAAGCAGCTGTTCCTCAGCCAGGCCACCGTCAAGTCCCATCTCGTGCACATCTACGCGAAGTTGGGGGTCGATTCGCGCACCTCGGCGGTCGCCGTCGCGAGCGCGCGCCGCCTGATCCGAACGCCGGGTTAGGGAGTGTCTTCAAAGTGGCGTCGTCGTCCCGCCGGCCAGACGGGACGTTGAAGACGCGACCTAGCGTCTTTCGGGGTCGTCTCACCCGTGCAGGGCGAAGTCCTCGGCCCGTGCGTGCCGCAGGGCTCGCGCCGTGCGCCTCGGCCGTGGGGGCGCCGGTACCGTCAGGACGCAGCCGGGCGCGTGCCGCCGCACATGACGGCGCACCGGGCCGCGCCAACCGCCCGGCCGCGCACCGATGACCAGGAGGTCCCCCGGGCGGCCGGCCAACGCGCACAGCACCGGGCCCGCCTTGCCGCGCACGACCAGCTTCCGCGCGGCCACGTCCGAGGGCATCTTGCCCAGGGCCTCCTGCACGGCCCGCTCCAGTGCCGCGCGTGCCAGGTCCTCCTGGTGCCGGGCCCACGCGCTGTCCGGGTTGCGCGCGAAAAGCGCCTCGCCCTCCGGCGGCTCCCACGCGGTGACGGCCAGCAGGGGGCTGCCGCCGCCGCGGGCCTCATCGACCGCCGCCCGCAGTGCGGCGAGGCTGCCGAGCGAGCCGCTGACCCCCACGACCACACGCCCCCGGGTCACTTCGCACGCCCCTTGCACAGCCGCAACACACGGAGCCAGCCGAACGAGATCCCCCGCGGGCCCCGCTCGTGCCGCCGCTGCATCTCCCGTTCGAACCGGTCCGTGACCGCCACATCGCGTTCCATGGCTTCCCGCCCTCCTCGGCGACCTCATCCAGGCCAATGCGCTGACAGTCATGAGTCTGTACGCTGATTGGCCTGGCAGGCAGGGCCAATTCATGGAGGTTGGTATGGCGAGCAGGGAAGTGGTCCGGTCCGTGGACACCGTCAGCGATGTGGCCCGGACCCTCGGCAGCCGCCAGCTCACGGCACAGGTCACCGCGATCGCGGGCCCGCGCCCCGGCTACCGCGCCCTCGCCCAGGGGGTGCGCACCTTGCTGCTCGACGGCCGGATCCCGCTGCACACACGGCTTCCCGCCGAACGCGAGCTGGCCACCGCTCTGGAGGTCAGCCGGGCCACCATCACGTCCGCCTACGACCTCCTGCGCGAAGGCGGCTACGCGCTGAGCCGGCGCGGGGCCGGCACCTGGACCGCGCTCCCCCAGGGCGCGAAGCCGTCCAATGTGGCCCGCTACCAGGCGCTTGAGGGCGTCATCGACCTGGCCATGGCCGCACCCGACGCCCCGATGGCGGAGCTGGCCGCCGCTTTCGAGCTGGCCGGAGCGGAACTGGCCCGTCACGCCGCCACCACCGGCTACCACCCGCACGGCCTGCCCGAACTGCGCGCGGCCGTGGCCGAGCGCTACACCCTGCGCGGCCTGCCCACCCGGCCCGAGCAGATCCTCATCACCACCGGCGCCCAGTCCGCGGTGTCCCTGGTGGTGAACCTGCTGGGCCGCCCGGGCGACCGGGCGCTGGTCGAAAGCCCGTCGTACCCCAACGGTCTCGACGCCGTGCGTCACGCCGGTCTTCGGATCACCCCGGTGCCGGTGACCGAGGACGGCTGGGACAGCGAGCTCGTCGAATGCACCCTGCGTCAGACCGCGCCCCGGCTCGCCTACCTCATCCCGGACTTCCAGAATCCGACCGGGGCGCTCATGAGCCCCGAGCAGCGCATGCGTCTGCTGCGCGCCGCCCGGGGCACCGGCACCTGGCTGCTCATCGACGAGACCATGGCCGAGATGGCCCTGGAGGGACCGGCCCCGGCGCCGTTCGTGTCACTGGCCCACCCCGGCGAGTCCGAGCAGATCGTCACGGTCGGCTCGCTCAGCAAGACGCACTGGGGCGGGCTGCGCGTCGGCTGGGTGCGGGCGGGCTCCCGGCTCATCACCGAGCTGGCCGCACTGCGCATCCACGTCGATCTGGCGCCCTCCCTCCTGGACCAGCTGCTCGCCAAGACGCTGCTGCCCGGCATGGACGACGTGCTGCGCACCCGCCTGCCGCTCCTGCGCGAACGGCGCGACGCACTGGCCGCATCGCTCGCGCACCATCTGCCGCAGTGGCGCTGGCAGACGCCGGTGGGCGGGCTCTGCCTCTGGGTGGACCTCGGGGGCCCGATCGCTTCGGCGCTGGCACAGGCGGCGCTCGCCCACGGTGTGAACATCGAGCCCGGTTCACGTTTCGCGGCGGACGCCGGCACCCATGAACACCGCCTGCGCATCCCCTTCGTCCAGGAGCCGGAGCGGACGGACGAGGCGGTACGCCGGCTGGCCGCGACGCTCGACGCGGGCCTGCCGGCGTTCAGCGCCGAGCAGCACCGGCCCCACTGGGTGGCCTGAACTCCCCTTGCTCTGCCAGGAGTTCACCTGCCGTACGCTCCCGCCCGCGATCAGCGCCGGGCGGGAGGCTCCCCGAACAACTCGACCGCTCTTCGTACGTCGGTCACCGCGCCCGCAAGCGCGCTGACCGACCCGATCGAGCCCGCGATCAGCAGCAGTGAGCGGCGCAGCCGGGGGACCTCCGGCACCCCGCTGACGGCCATCGCTTCCAGCGCCGCCAGCTCGTCCTCGGCGACGGCCCGATCGGGGAACTCCGCGGGATGGCCGGCCAGCTGCCGGCGCAGCCGGCCCACGGCCGCCCGCAACTCGCTCACTCTGGGATCCTCGCCGCTGCCGGCCACGGCCCTCTGTTCCACGCCTCGCAACAAAAGTCCTCCCCCACGCACGTCCTTGTGCAGGTGTTCAGAGCCCGTACAGCGAAGGTCAACTGCCGGGATGCGCGGGTCAGTTAACGCCATACGGTGTGTCGTGCGCCACTGGGTGGACGGAATTCGACAGAAGCATTGGGTATATCTGGGGCCATGACGCACCCCATGACAAATGCGGCACAGGTCACCGGACTGCTGCTCGCGGCGGGCGGCGGGCGACGGCTCGGCGGCCGCCCCAAGGCTTTGCTGACGCACCGCGGCCGCCCCCTCGTCGAGCACGCCGTCCGCATGCTGCGCGAGGGAGGCTGCCCCACGGTGTACGTGGTGCTCGGCGCCTCGGCCGACGACGTGCGGGCCCGCGCCGATCTGGCGGGCTGCGTCCTGATCGACAACCCGGACTGGTCCGACGGCATGGGCTCCTCACTGCGGGCCGGCCTCGACGCGCTGACCCGGGCGGCGGCCGAGCAGGGCGGCAACGAGCGAGCCGCACCGGCCCGGGCGGCGGCCGGGCAGGCCGGCGGTGCGCGAGCCGCGCTGGTCTCCCTGGTCGACCAGCCCGGCATCGGCTCCCGGGCGATCGCGCGGGTGCTCGCCGCCCACCGTTCGGCCGATTCGCTGGTGGCGGCCTCGTACGACGGCAGGCGCGGCCATCCGGTCCTGTTCGGGGCGGCCCGGTGGGCGGACATCGCCGCGACGGCGACGGGCGACCGGGGCGCCCGCGCCTATCTGAAGGCCCACGAGGACGAGATCGAGCTCGTCGAGTGCGGCGACGTGGCAGAGCCGTACGACATCGACACCGAGGCGGATCTGGGCCGCCTCCAGTAGACCTGGAGTACGCGCCCCCGGACGGGAAAGACGACCGGAGGAGGAGGGAGGACGCCGAGTGAACGAGGTGGCACCCTGCGCCACAGTGCCTCGACTCGGAGAATCTCGACATCAACAAACCATTGAACTTCCACCATGAGGAAACTAGTATCCACTGTTCAGAAGCGCCCGTCAGATCAACCGGCGCCCACAGTCGTATCTCGGAGCCCTGGCACTGAGTGCCATTTCATGGCGACCCGGCGGCCGTCAGGGCACCGCCCGCGAAGGAGTGACAGCTCATGTCCGCACCAGCGCCGTCCCCGCTGGCCATCGTCGATGCCGAGCCCCTGCCCCGGCAGGAAGAGGTACTCACCGACGCGGCCCTCGCCTTCGTGGCCGAGCTGCACCGGAATTTCACGGCCCGCCGTGACGAGCTCCTCGCCCGCCGTCAGGACCGCCGCGCCGAGATCGCCCGCACCTCGACGCTCGACTTCCTGCCCGAGACCGCCGAGATCCGGGCGGCCGACTGGAAGGTCGCGCCGGCTCCGGCCGCGCTGAACGACCGCCGCGTGGAGATCACCGGTCCGACCGACCGCAAGATGACCATCAACGCCCTGAACTCGGGCGCCAAGGTCTGGCTCGCCGACTTCGAGGACGCCTCGGCCCCCACGTGGGAGAACGTCGTCCTTGGCCAGCTCAACCTGATCGACGCCTATGAGCGTCGCATCGACTTCACCGACCCCAGGTCGGGCAAGTCCTACGCCCTCAAGGACGCCGACCGGCTCGCGACCGTCGTGATGCGGCCGCGCGGCTGGCACCTGGAGGAGCGCCACCTCCAGTTCGACGGCCGCCCGGTGCCGGGTGCGCTGGTCGACTTCGGCCTGTACTTCTTCCACAACGCCCAGCGCCTGATCGACCTCGGCAAGGGCCCGTACTTCTATCTCCCGAAGACGGAGTCGTATCTGGAAGCCCGCCTGTGGAACGACATCTTCGTCTTCGCACAGGACTATGTGGGTGTCCCGCAGGGCACCGTCCGCGCCACCGTCCTGATCGAGACGATCACGGCCGCGTACGAGATGGACGAGATCCTGTACGAGCTCCGCGACCACGCGGCGGGGCTGAACGCGGGCCGCTGGGACTACCTGTTCTCGATCGTGAAGAACTTCCGGGACGGCGGCGAGAAGTTCGTCCTGCCGGACCGCAACGCGGTGACGATGACGGCCCCGTTCATGCGCGCGTACACCGAACTCCTCGTGCGCACCTGCCACAAGCGCGGCGCGCACGCCATCGGCGGCATGGCCGCGTTCATTCCCTCGCGCCGTGACGCCGAGGTGAACAAGGTCGCCTTCGAGAAGGTCAAGGCCGACAAGGACCGCGAGGCGGGCGACGGCTTCGACGGTTCGTGGGTGGCCCACCCCGACCTGGTCCCGATCGCGATGGAGTCCTTCGACGCGGTGCTCGGCGACAGGCCGAACCAGAAGGACCGGCTGCGCGAGGACGTCTCGGTGGCTCCCGATGATCTGATCGCCATCGACTCCCTCGACGCCAAGCCCACCTACCAGGGCCTTGTCAGCGCGGTCCAGGTCGGCACCCGCTACATCGAGGCGTGGCTGCGCGGCCTCGGCGCGGTCGCCATCTTCAACCTCATGGAGGACGCGGCCACCGCCGAGATCTCGCGCTCGCAGATCTGGCAGTGGATCAACGCGGGCGTCGTCTTCGAGAACGGTCGGAAGGCGACGGCGGAGCTCGCCCGCAAGGTCGCGGCGGAGGAACTGGCCGCGATCCGCGCGGAGATCGGCGAGGAGGCTTTCGCGGCCGGCAAGTGGCAGCAGGCCCATGACCTCCTCCTGAAGGTCTCCCTCGACGCCGACTACGCCGACTTCCTCACCCTCCCGGCGTACGACCAACTGGTGGGCTGATTCCGCCCGTTCACCCCTTGGCTCCGCCCCCGGTACCGCACAGCACCGGGGGCGGAGCCGTTCACGCGCCGGGCGCCCGGCGAACCGGGAAGGTCGCGCCGGGTGCGGCGTAGTCCACCGGGCCCGCGTACCGGGCCGATGCGCGGGCCACCGCCTGCTCCGGCGTGAGGAAGCGCCCGACGTGGGTGACGATCAGCCGGCCGGCCCGGGCGGCGGCCGCCGTGTCACCGGTGTCCTCCGGAGTGTGGTGCACCTGCGAGCCCTCGCCGGGCGCGTGGTCGCTCTCGGCCTCGCACAGCAGCACGTCGCATCCCTCGGCCAGCCGCGTGAGGCCGGCGCACGGTGCCGTGTCACCGGAGTACACCAGGGAGCGGCCCTCGCTTTCGATGCGCACGGCGAAGGCGGGAACGCCGTGTGCCACTGCCCTGCTGGTCAGGGTGAACGCGCCGACCCGCGCCCGGTGTCCGTCATGCAGCTCGTGCACGGCGAAGGCCGACTCGACCGGGCTGCGCGTCGGGCCGTTGGTCAGGAAGTGGGCCAGCCGGTCGGCGATGCCCGGGGGCCCGTACAGGGGGATGGGCGCGCTCAGGCGGATGTCCGCGAAGAGCGCCGCGTAGTAGGCCGTGAGCAGATCCGCGCTGTGGTCGGCATGCAGGTGCGAGATCCAGATGGCGTCCACCTCGTCGAGCCGGGCATGCCGCTGCAACCCGGCCAGCGTCCCGCTGCCCGCGTCCACCCAGACACGGGTCCCGCCCCCTGACACCAGATAGCCGGAGCACGGATTGTCCACGCTCGCGTAGGGCGTCGCGGAGCCGAGGACGGTGAGTCGCAGAAGATCACTTGCCATCTCGGCAGTCTAGGGAACACACGATCGAGGGGTCACGCGTTTTCCCCGCACACGGCCCACCTGCGGCCCGTGCGCGGCCGACAGCTCCGACGACTCCGACGACTCCGACGACTCCGACGGGCAACGGCGCTACGGCGGCCACGACCGTTTGGGCGGCTCGCGTCCAGGCCGACGCACGTCACGTGAACGCCGCACCCACCGCCACGAACGCGCAGATCAGCACAAGCAGGATGGCCAGCAGCGGGGCCACGAAGCGCAGGTACCGGTTGTAGCCGACCTTGGCCAGGGCCACGCCGCCGATGGTGACGGCGGTGGTGGGGACCCACAGGTTCATCCAGCCGCTCGCCGCCTGCCAGGCGGTCACCACCAGAGCCCGCGACACACCCGCGAAGTCGGCGAGCGGCGCCAGGATCGGCATGGCCAGGGTCGCGTGGCCCGAGGTGGAGGGGATCAGGAAGGCCAGGGGCAGGTTCACCACGAAGACGATCACCGCGAACAGCGCGGAGGGCGCGCCCTTCACGGCGCCCTCGATCGCGTGCAGCACCGTGTCGGTGATCCGCGCGTTGTTCATGATGACGGTGACGCCCCGGGCGAGCACGATGACGAGAGCCGGGGAGATGAAGTCGGCCGCGCCCCGGATGACCGTCGAGCTCAGTTCCGCCTCGCCGAGCCGTGCCGCGACGCCCACCAGGACCGCGGCCACCAGGAACAGGGCGGCCAACTGCGGGAAGGACCAGCCCAGTTCCCAGGTGTAGGGGGTCGCGTCCGCCCTGCCCGTCAGGGCGCTCGACCACGGCACCACGGAGAAGATCATGAAGGCGAAGACGAGGGTGAGGAGGATCAGGACCAGGGCGTGGGTGCGGGTCAGTTCCGGGGGCTCGTCCGCCGCCGGTCCGGCCGGGCCCGGCGTCGCACCCGGCGGCGTCGCACCCGTCAGGGGCGCGTCCACCGGCGTCGCACCCGGCGGCGTCGCACCCGGCTGGGACGCACCCCGCGGGGACGCGCCCTGCGCGGGGGTCTTCCGCGCCGCGTCCGGTGCGCCTCCACCCCCGCGGCGGTCCCGGTCCCGGTCCCCGGGCAGAAATCCCGTCAAGGACGCCGACGGGTCCCGTTGGACGCGCCTGCCGTAGCGGACGACGTAGAGGATCGAGACCGTCGTCAGGACCACCCACATCACGAAGCGCAGCACGATCCCGTCGCCCAGGGAGATCCCGGCGGCCGACGAGGCGACGCCCGTCGCGAAGGGGTTGACCGTCGAGCACAGCACGCCGATGCCCGCGCCCACGATGATCGTGCCGGTCGCCACCAGGCGGTCGTAGCCCAGTGCCAGCATCAGCGGCACGATCAGACCGTAGAAGCCCAGGGTCTCCTCGGCGAAGCCCTCCACCGTGCCGAGTACGGAGAAGACCGTCATCACGCCCGCGATCAGCAGCGCGCCGCGTTCGCGCAGCCGGTGGGCGAGGAGGCCGATGCCACGGTCGAGCGCGCCGGTCGCGAACACCACCGTGATGAACGCCCCGATGGCCAGCACGAACAGGAACACCCCCGCGCTGCCGTACAGATCGCCTGCCAGGGCGGGGCCGACCTGGCCGGACTTGGCGTCCTGGATGCCGTACAGGCCGTTGACCGGGGAGAGGAAGAGGTCGTTCAGGCGGTCCACGACGCTCTGGCCGTTGCCGACCCGGTGGTAGGTGCCCTCGACGGGCGCGCCGTCGGCGTTGCGGTCGTACGCGCCGGAGGGGATGACGAACGCCAGGAGCCACACCGCCACCGTGACGATCGCGAGGACCGTCAGCGCGCTCGGGAAACGCAGCCCCCTGCTCCCGCCCTCCTCCCCCGCGGGCGGCTCCTCGAACGGCGGCTCGGGCGGCGGGACTTGGCCCGTCCCGCCGACGGCCGCCCCACCGGCCCGCACCGTCCCCGCACCCGACCCCGACCCCGACCCCGGACCCGGATCGGACGGTGGCGGCGGCGGCGGAGAGGCCGTCACGGCCGGCTCCTCGTGCACGCTGCCGCGTACTCCCGCTCCTGCGGGAACGCCGCCCGACCGCTCAGCGGGCCGCGCGGTACGGGGAACAAGGCACGCACGTTCGGGGCATGCGGGATGTGCGAGGCGTGCGGAGTGCGCGGGCTGTGCTGCGCCCCGGTCACGGGCTCCGAGCCGGGTGCGCGCTCGCCCGGGACGCCGGTGAGCGCGATGAGGCGGAGCCAAGGATGCGGTGCCTCCACATGGGCGACGAACCTGCCCCCCGCCATTTGCGCCATCTGCGCCATCTGCGGATCCGGTCGCAGCTGGAAGCGCGGGCGCAGCCCCGCGCGGGCGCCCTCCCTCAGCACATCGACTCCCATTGGCAGGTCCTGGTCCGCGTCCATGGGACTCAAGGGACCATGCGGGGCACGGTCACGCATCCGGTGGCCGCCCCGGGGTGGTTCCTCCAGGCCCACCCGCGTGACGTCCTGGTCATGGACGTACCGGCCACGCCCGCACCCGGGACGGTGCCGCTTTCCCCGGCACCCCTGCGCGGTCCGACCCGTTGCTGCGACAATCCGCGAAAGTGTTCGCCCACCGGGGGGCGCGGCACTGTCCGACGAGGATCGCGGGGGCGCTGGGGATGCGTGGAGGGCGAGTCGCCATTGTGGGCGGAAGCATCGCGGGGTGCGCTTCCGCACTGGCCGCGTACCGCGGCGGCGCCGACGAGATCACGGTGTACGAACGGGCGTCCGGCCGGCTGGCCGACCGCGGCGTGGGGCTCGCGATGCACAACGACCGCTACGCCGAACTGGAGGCCGGCGGGTTCGTGACCCCGTCGATGCCATGGCTCCAGCTGACGAGGCGCCGCTGGTACGTGCGTGACGGCGCGACCCCGATGGGCCGGACCGTCGGCACGCTGCCCTTCCCTTTCCGTACGTACAACTGGGGCCCGCTCTGGGCCGAACTGCGCGCCCGGGTACCGGAGTCCGTGGAATTCCGCCCGGGCGCCGTGGTCGACCGGCTCGAACTCACCGATGACGGCGTCCGGTTGGGAACCCCCGATGGCGGATCGGACCGGTTCGACTTCGTCGTGGGGGCCGACGGCTACCGCTCACTGGTCCGCTCGGCCGCGTGTCCCGACGTGCGTCCCGAGTACGCCGGGTATCTCGCCTGGCGCGGCGCCTTCCCCGTCGCGCGGCTGCCCGAAGCGGACCGCTGGCCGGTGGGAGACTGCGTGTACGTCGTCTTCGCGGGCGGGCACGTGGTCATCTACCGCATCCCCGACGGCCGGGGCGGCCACCGCGTCAACTGGGTGCTCTACGCCGCGCCGCCGTTGGACCACGGGCTCCCGCTCGACTCCCCCACCAGTCTGCCGCCCGGCACCCTGAGCGACGCGTTGCGCGCCCGGGCCCTGGACATCGCCGACACCCAACTGCCGCCGTTCTGGGGTCAGTTGGTGCATCTGACCGAGCCCGCTGAACTCTTCATCCAGCCGATGTACGACTTCACCGCGCCCCGGTACGGCACCGGCCGCCTCGCGCTGACCGGGGACGCCGCCACGGTGGCCCGCCCGCACACCGGCGGCGGCGCGGTGAAGGCGCTCCAGGACGCCAACGCCCTGGCAACCGCCCTGGCTTCGGCCACGAGCTGGCCCGAGGCGGCGGCCGCCTACCACGCGGAGCGCTCCGAGCCAGGGCGGAACATGGTCGAGCTCGGCCGCTCCCTGGGCCTCGGACTCGTCTCGCAGAGCCCCGACTGGAACGCGATGGATCAGAGCGGTCTGGAGAAGTGGTGGCGCCAGGCCGACGGGTCGAGCGCGTTCGGCGGCCGCGGACTCTCCTGAGGACACGCGGGACGGCCCAGGGCGCCGAACTGCTCGCCCCCACGACCGGCGCCCCGGGCGGACCATCCGTGGCGCGTCACGGAGGCGGCGCATCGCGGTCGCCGAACCGAGCAGACGCCGCCCACCACGGCCCACGGGCCAACCACGCCCCGCGCACCACAGTCGCCCGACCAACCACTCGCCGCCGCCCACCACCGTCGACCGGCCGGCGCTCACCGCCCACCACCGTCGACCGGCCGGCACTCTCCGCGCCCCCGTCCGGCAACGGCGCGCGGAGATGCACGCCGCGAGGGCGGTCGCAGGGACCGCGATGAGTTTCCGGCTCGCGCGCGGTCTCCCCTGTATGAGTAGCGATGCGCATGCCCAAGCCACCCTGCCCGACCTCGGCCCCGCGGCGGCCGAGCTGACCCGCCTGCTCGACGGCGTACGCGATGATCAGCTGGCCGGGCCGACACCCTGCTCCACGTACGCGCTGCGGGACCTGCTGGCGCACGTCCTCGGCCTCAGCGGCGCCTTTCAGGATGCCGCGCGCAAGGAATTCGGCCCGTCGACCAACACCGCGCCGAGCAGTGCGCCGCCGCCCGAACTGCCCGACGACTGGCGCACGTCGCTGCCGGACAACCTGGCCGCCATGGCGGCGGCCTGGCGAGACCCGGCGGCCTGGGAGGGCGAGACCCAGGTGGGCGGCCTGAACCTGCCCGCGACGGTCGCGGGCCGCGTCGCCCTCGACGAGCTGGTCGTCCACGGCTGGGACGTGGCCAGGGCCACCAACCGGGCGTACCGGCCGGCCGCCGCGGATCTGGAAGTGTCCTACGCCTTCCTCGCTCCGTCGAAGGACAACCCGGCCGCCCGCGGCACGGCGTTCGGCCCGGCCATCGAGGTACCGCGTGACGCGCCCATGCTGGACCGCGTCATCGGCCTGAGCGGCCGCGACCCCGGGTGGACCGCCTAGGGGGTGTCCGCCGTCCGTGGCGCGCCCCGCCCCTGGTACCCCACGCACCCCTCCAGGGGGTGATCGCCCGGCTCACCAGTGCGCGGGGCGCACCAGGGACTGTGGGATCCGGGTCGTCGCGTCGCCCTGTGCCGCGTTCAGCTGGGACTGGGTGAGGAAGAAGGCCTCGGTCAGGTCGGCGCCGGACAGTCGCGCGTCGCGGAAGTCCGCGCCGATCAGGTCGGCGAGACGCAGATCGGCGCCGCGCAGGTCCGCGGCGATCAGGAGGGCGCCCCGCAGGTTCGCGCCGCGCAGGTCGGCGCCGGTCAGCCGCGCCCCCATCAGGTCGGCGCCGCGCCGGTCCTTCTTCTTGCCCTTGAACTCGGCCCTGACCAGCTCACTCGCCTTCAGGAGCAGCTTGTTGACCTTGTCGCGGTGGGCGGGCACGTCCACGTCTCCCAGCGCCTCGGGGGCGAGCAGGGTGAACGCCTCGGTCTCCCGCAGGGCCGCGTCGAGTTCGGCGTGGACGGGCCGGGCCCTCGGCAGGGCGAGTGCTTCGGTGACGTACCACAGCAGCTCATGGAGCTGGCGCATCACCGGGAACACCTCGAACATCGAAGCGGCGCTCTCGGGTGCCGCACGCCAGTCGCGGCCCCCGAAGGTGTGCTGGGAGACCTTCTGGCCGGCGCCGAAGCAGTCGTACACCGTGCAGCCCTGGAAGCCGCTCGTGCGCAACTTCTGGTGGATGCCGCAGCGGAAGTCCCGCTGAAGGCTCGGGCAGGGCTTCCCGGCCGGCTTGTCGATCGCGAAGTCGGCGGACGCCGCGTAGGCGAGGGCCACACAGCACAGACCGAAGCAGTCGCCGCAGTCGGAGACGAGGGCGAGACGGGTCGCGCCGGGCGCGGGGGCGACTGCCTCGTGGTTCTCGGACACCGTACGGAACTCCTCTGACTGGCGGCGATGGCGGCCTGACAGTCTAAAGCCGCCCCGCCGACGGCATCACATCGCGGGCCGGGCCCCCGGATGCGGGGCGTGCGCGGAAGAGCCGACGCCCCCCGCTACGCGTCCGGAGCGGGCCCCGCCGGGGCGCCACGGCCGTCGGCCAGTCCTCAACTTCCTTGTGTCACAGGGCTGTACGGGCACTTCCGAGCAATGGTAGGAAAGTTTCCTAACAGAACACCCGGAGCGACCGACTCCCTGGAGGTTCACGTGCACACCCCCCACGGCAAGACCACCGCACGTCGTACCAAGATCGCCCTACGCGTCCTGCTCGGCACCGCGCTGCTCACGGTTCCGGTCACGGCGTACGCCGCCGACGGTCCGGCCGCCGCACCGGCGGACAATGTGGCGGTGATCAATGCCGCCGCGACCGGGCTCGACGACCCGGCGAAGAAGGACATAGCCATGCAGCTCGTCTCCAGCGCGGAGAACTCCTCGCTGGACTGGAAGGCGCAGTACAAGTACATCGAGGACATCAAGGACGGGCGGGGCTACACCGCCGGCATCATCGGATTCTGTTCCGGCACCGGCGACATGCTCGACCTCGTCAAGCTCTACACGGCCCGCAACCCCGGCAACGTCCTCACGAAGTACCTGCCGGCCCTGGAGAAGGTCGACGGGACCGACTCGCACAAGGGGCTCGACCCGAACTTCACCAAGGACTGGAAGACGGCGGCCTCCGAGACGGCCTTCAAGGAGGCGCAGAACGACGAGCGGGACCGGGTGTACTTCGATCCGGCCGTCCGCCAGGGCAAGTCCGACGGGGTCGGCACGCTCGGGCAGTTCATCTACTACGACGCCATCGTGATGCACGGTGACGGAAGCGACCCGACCAGCTTCAGCTCCATCCGCAGGAAGGCGCTCGCCAAGGCCAAGCCCCCGTCGCAGGGCGGCAACGAGACGGCGTACCTCAACGCCTTCCTCGACGCCCGCGTCTGGGCGATGAAGCAGGAGGAGGCACACAGCGACACCAGCCGCGTCGACACCGAGCAGCGGGTCTTCCTGAAGAAGGGGAACCTCCACCTGGACACGCCGCTCGACTGGAAGGTCTACGGCGACCCCTACCACATCGGATAGCACCGGTTCCGGGTGACGGCGGGTACGGCAGCGGCGTGCTGCCGTACCCGCCGTCGCCGTTGGTCGCGCTCTCACCGGTGGCTGCGAACGGGCGAGTTGCCCCGTTCCCCTCACCGGGAGGTGTGCGGCCCGTATTCTCTCCTTCACCAGATCATCACAAGCATTCCGATCGTCCGAGAGAGCCGCCGCATGCGCATATCCAGCCCAGCCGTCCGCACTCTGCTCGTCTTTGGGCTGCTCGGTGCGCTCGCCCTCACCACGACCGGTTGCCAGGACTCGACGCCCAGGACGAAGAAGCCGATGGCAAGCGTCTCGCCCGGCACCCCTTCGGCGTCCCCTTCGCCTTCGCCGTCCGATTCCGCGACGCCGACGGCCAGTGCGACCCCGACGCCGAGCCCGGCCCGGACGCACCCCGCGACGCCGGCCGCGCCCCCCGCCTCGAAGCCCCCGGCCGTCACGATCCAGCCGAAGCCCAAGCCGAAGGGCCCGAGCCTGCCGCCCCCGATGAACGGCGGCGGAAACAAGGTCAGCGGGGGTGGCGGCGGGGGCAGCAGCGCCTCCTACCAGAACTGCGCCGCCGCCCGCGCCGCCGGGGTCACTCCTCTGCATCGCGGCGACCCCGGCTACGCCGCCCACCTGGACCGGGACGGCGACGGCGTCGCCTGCGAATAGCCCCTCGGCCGCGTGCCGTCGGGTGAGCCGCCGGGTCGTCCGCCCCGGCCGGCCGGCGGGGCGACTCCGAGGAGAGCGATGTCACCGCCGGGCGCGGGACAGGCGCGGGGGCCGTGTCCCGCACGACGGGACACGGCCCCCGCTCGTCCCGCAGGGCGGGCCGGTCAATGCAGGGCGGCCGCCGGTTCCGCCATGGGCAGGACCTCGGCCTCGTCCTCGGCCCGCCTCGATCCGAAGTGGTTGAAGGCCAGGTTGAGGACGATGGCCACCACGCAGCCGGTGGAGATGCCCGAGTCGAGGACGACCAGCAGCTTGTCGGGGAAGGCATGGTAGAAGTCCGGCTTGGCGATCGGGATCAGGCCGATGCCGACCGATGCGGCCACGATGAGAGCGTTCTCACCCTTTTCGAGGGCGGCCGTCGACAGGGTCTGGATGCCGCTCGCGGCGACCGAGCCGAACAGGACGATGCCCGCGCCGCCGAGCACGGGCAGCGGTACGAGGGAGATCACCGAGGCCGCGACCGGGCACAGACCGAGGGCGACCAGGATGAGCCCGCCGGTCGCGACGACGAACCGGCTGCGCACCTTCGTCATCGCGACAAGCCCGATGTTCTGGGCGAAGGCGCTGGCCATGAAGCCGTTGAAGACGGTGCTGAGCACGGATCCGAGCGTGTCGGCGCGCAGGCCGGCCGCGATGGTGTTCTGGTCGGCCGGGCGCTCGACGATCTTGCCGAGGGCCAGCATGTCGGCGGTGGACTCCGTCATGCAGACCAGCATCACGATGCACATCGAGACGATCGCGGCCACGTCGAACTGCGGGGCGCCGAAGTGGAACGGCGTCGGGAAGCCGACGACGTCCGCGTTCTTGATGGCATCCAGACTGGTCTTGCCCATGGGGATCGCGATGAGCGACCCGGCGATGAGACCGAGCAGGATCGCGATCTGCTGCATGAAGCCGTGCAGCAGCTTGCGCAGGGCCAGCACGATGACCAGCGTGATCGCGGCGAGCCCGAGGTTGGAGAGCGAGCCGTAGTCGGCGGCCTTCTCGTTGCCCCCGGAGGACCAGTTGAAGGCGACGGGCAGCAGCGAGACACCTATGAGGGTGATCACGGTGCCGGTGACGACCGGCGGGAAGAAGCGGACGAGCTTGCCGAAGTAGGGCGCCGCTACGAATCCGAGCAGCCCGGCTACGATGACCCCGCCGAGGATGACGGGGATGGCGTTGGCGCCGTGCTCCTTGCCGATGGCGATCATCGGTGTGACGCCGGCGAACGAAACCCCGTTCACGAAGGGCAACTTGGCGCCGATCTTCCAGATCCCGAGGGTCTGGAGGAGCGTGGCGAGTCCTGCGGTGAACAGGCTCGCGGCGACCAGGAAAGCGGTCTCCTTGGCGTCGAGCCCCACAGCGGGGCCGACGATCATGGGCGGGGCCACCACACCCGCGTACATCGCGGCCACGTGCTGGAGGCCGCTGGTGAACATTTTCAGCGGGGGGAGCGTTTCGTCGACCGGATGTTTCTCGCCGGTCTGGGCGGGGTCGACCGGATGCTTCTCGCCGGTCCGGGCGGAGTTGACTGCGTTGCGAAACCTGGGCTGTGCGGCCACGGCGGTTCCTCCGGTCGGTTACACGTCGGCGGTGGACGCGGGTGTCATGGAGGTGGTGCGTTGTGGTGCCTTGAGCAGCTGGAACAGGTGGTGCGTGGAGCGCGGGGCAGTACGGACAGCGCGGCTCGGCTGTCAGGTGCGACAAGAACGCCCGGACGGTGCGCGGTGGCGGCTCGTGACGCGGGCGGGCTTGGGCCGGATGGGCGTGGGTGGCGCCGGTACGTCGGGTGACGGAACGCCAACTTGCGTTCCGCACAAGGAAGTTGCTCAACCAGTGCGTTATGGCGACGGGTTTCACCGTTCCGGGGGGTGCGTACGTCCTTGCAGTACGCACCCCCCGGCCCAGCTGCCGGGCGCCCCGCTCGGGTGCACGGCGACCGGCCGAGGGCCGTCCCCCTCGGCCGGACTCCTTGGGGTCAGGCCTGCGCGGCGATCCGGGCGAGGCGCTGGGCCTCTTCACGGGTCGCCACCGCGATGGCGTCCTCGTCGACCGTGGTGAGACGGCTGTTCTCGACGATCTGCTTGCCGTTCACGAACGAGGCGGTGACCGGTGCGGCGGCGCCGAAGACCAGCGCGGTGACCGGGTCGGCGATGGACGCGTGCGCGATGGTGTCCAGCTTCCACAGCACGAAGTCGGCGAGCTTGCCGGCTTCGAGGGAGCCGATCTCATCGGCGCGGCCGAGTACCTGGGCGCCTCCGTAGGTGCCGAGGCGCAGCGCCTGGCGGGCATTGAGAGCGCTTTCGCGGTGCTGGGCGTTGAGCCGGTTGATGAGCAGCGCGTTGCGCAGCTCGGTGTGCAGCTCGCCCGACTCGTTGGAGGCGGTGCCGTCCACGCCGAGGCCGACCGGGACACCGGCCGCGAGCATGTCCGGGACGCGGGCGATGCCGGCGGCGAGGCGCGCGTTGGAGGACGGGCAGTGGGCGACGCCGGTGCCGGTGCGGGCGAACGCGGCGATGTCGGTGTCGTTCATGTGGACGCAGTGCGCCATCCACACGTCGTTGCCGAGCCAGCCGGTCGACTCGAAGTAGTCGGTGGGGCCCATGCCGAACAGCTCCTTGCAGAACTGCTCCTCCTCCACGGTCTCCGAGCCGTGGGTGTGCAGCCGTACGCCCTTGGCGCGGGCCAACTCGGCGCCCTGCTTCATGAGTTCGGTGGAGACCGAGAACGGCGAGCAGGGCGCGACGGCGACCTGGGTCATCGAGCCGAAGGTGGCGTCGTGGAACCGGTCGACGGTCTCGGCGGTCGCGGCGAGCGCGCCGTCGAGGGTCTCGACCGCGAAGTCCGGCGGCAGGCCGCCGTCCTTCTCGCTGCGGTCCATGGAGCCGCGGGCCAGGGTGAAGCGGACGCCCATCTCGGAGGCCGCGCCGATGATCGCGCCGGACAGGTCGCCCGAGTTGCGCGGGTAGACGTAGTGGTGGTCCATCGCGGTGGTGACACCACCGCGCGCCATCATCGCCAGCGAACCCTGTGCGGCGACGCGGCCCATCTGCTCGTCGATGCGCGCCCACGTCGGGTAGAGCGCGACCAGCCAGTTGAAGAGGTTGTGGTCGGTGGCCAGACCACGCGTGATCCACTGGTAGAAGTGGTGGTGCGTGTTGATCAGGCCGGGGGTGACCAGATGGCCGGTGCCGTCGATGCGGCGGACCACATGCGCGAGGTCCTTCGGGGCCTGTCCGGCTCCGATCGACTCGATCTTGTTGTCGGCGACGACGAGGTGACCGGAGGCGTACTCGGTGTCATTCGCGTCCACGGTGGCGATCGCACAGTTCTCGATGACGATGCGCTGGGGGGCTGCCGAAGGTGCCATGGTGCTTCCTTCTTTACTCTCTGGCGGTGGTGACTGGGGCACGGCAGGACCCTACGAGGATTTGAGTGCCGGGGCCGCGACGCTGCTCCGGGTGCCGAGATGGTGGAAGAAAAGGTTGAGCAGGACCGCGGCGAGCGCTCCCGCGCTGATGCCGGACCCGAGCACGGTCTGCGCCCAGGCGGGGAATCCGGCGTAGAAGGCGGGCGCGGCGAGCGGGATGATGCCCGCCCCGAGCGCCACGGCCACCAGGATGATGTTGGAGCTGTCGTCGAGCCCGGCCTCGGAGAGGGTGCGGATGCCGCTCACCGCGATCGAGCCGAACAGGACGATTCCGGCGCCGCCGAGCACGGGCATCGGGACCAGCGAGACGACCGCGCCGAGCACCGGGAAGGCGCCGAGCACCAGGAGGGCGCCGCCCGCGACGGCGACAACGTACCTGCTGCGTACGCGAGTCAGCGAGACCACGCCCACGTTCTGGGCGAACGCGCTGGTGGGGAAGCCGCCGAAGACCGGCCCGAGCAGAGTGGCGATGCCGTCCGTGCGCAGACCCCGGGCGATGGTCCGCCCGTCGGTGCGGCGCTCGCAGATCTCGCCGATGGCGAGCATGCCGGCGCTGGACTCGGTCATCAGGACCAGCATCACGATGCACAGGGAGAGGACGGCGGCCGGGTGGAACTCGGGGGCGCCGAAGGAGAAGGGCGTCGGCAGAGCGGCGACGGGCGCGGACTTCATCGCCGCGAAGTCGGCCATGCCGAACGGGATCGCGGCGAGGGTACCGACCAACAGGCCCAGCAGCAGAGCGACTTGACGCAGAAAACCGCGACCGAAGCGCTGGAAGAGGAGGATCACGACGAGCGTGAAGGCGGCGAGCGCCAGATTGCTCATGGATCCGAAGTCGGCGGCGGTCTTGTCGCCGCCCTGGGCCCAGGACACCGGAACGGGCATCAGCGTGACGCCGATGAGCGTGATCACGACACCGGTCACCAGCGGCGGGAAGAAGCGCAGCAGCCGTCCGAAGAAGGGACCGACCAGGAGGCAGAAGACTCCGGCGACCATCACCGCGCCGTAGATGGCGGGGAGTTGATGGCCCGGCTCGCTGGTCTCGGCGATCGCGAGCATGGGCGCGATGCCGGCCGATGAGGCGGCGTTGACGAACGGGAGCCGGTTTCCGGCGAAGTTCGCGACGCCCAGTGTTTGCAGGACGGTGGCGAGCCCCGCGATGAGCAGACTGGCCGCGATGAGCCGGGTCTGTCCCGCGGTGTCGAGGCCGACGGCCTGACCGATGATGAGCGGAGGGGTGACGACGCCCGCGTACATGGCGGCGATGTGCTGGAGCGCGGCGGGGACGAGCCGCGAAGCGGGGAGCTTTTCGTCCACCGGGTGCACGGCACCCTGAGGTGGGGTGGGACATGGGCCGTCGGCTGGTGCCGGCCCCATTGCAGGCTGTGCCATGAGAATCCCTCCGGTCTGGCCGTCCCCCGCCCGACTGCGGGCGGGCTGGGGGCGGCTCAGTGCCGCGTCAGAGGTTGGTCATGTCGACCGGGATCTGCGGCTCGGCACCGTCACGCAGGACGGTGCCCTCGATGAGACCGTACGGACGGTCCGCCGCGAAGTAGACCTCGTTGTCGTTCTTGAGCCCGAACGGTTCGAGGTCCACCAGGAAGTGGTGGCTGTTCGGCAGCGAGAAGCGAACCTCGTCGATCTCGGACCGGCTGTTGATGATGCGCGAACCCATCTGGTACAGGGTCTGCTGGAGCGAGAGCGAGTACGTCTCGGCGAAGGCCTGGAGCATGTGCTTGCGCACCTGCTCGTAGGACTTCTCCCAGTTCGGCGCCTTCTGCTCGTCGTCGGTCCAGTTGAACCGCCAGCGGGCGGAGACACTGGTCGCCAGGATGCGGTCGTAGGCTTCCTTGAGCGTCGTGTACTTGTCCTTGACGTAACCCCAGAATTCGGAGTTCGTCGAGTTCATCACCGTCAGGTCCTTGAGGCCCGAGATGACTTCCCACTTCTCACCGTCGTAGGTGATCTGGGTGACCCGGGTCTCCTGGCCCTTGCGGACGAAGGAGTGCTTGACGTCGTCGGAGCCGATGAACTTCGAGTTGGCCTCGGAGGTCTCGATGCGCTCCCACGCGTACTCCTCGATGCGGATCCGCGCGATCTTGATCGGCTCCTGCGAGGTCACGAAGTGCCGCGCGAGGTGGATGCCGAACTGCTCGGCGGACTCGATGCCGTACTCCTTGGCGAACGCGTACACCGTGTTCTTGGTGGTGTCGGTCGGAAGCACGTTGGCGTTCGAGCCGGAGTAGTGCACGTCCTCCATGTCGCCGGACAGGGCGACCGAGACGTTCAGGTCCTTGATGTGGTGCGTGTCGCCGTCCCGCGTGATCTTGACGACGCGGTTCTCTGCTTTGCCGTACTGGTTCTGGCCGAGAATCGTGGGCATGTCTGCTAGCTCCCTCGGTAAACGGAGTAGCCGAACGGGTTGAGCAGCAGCGGTACGTGATAGTGCTCGCCCGGGGTGACGGCGAAAGTGATCGCCACCTCCGGGAAGAACGCACCGCTGTCCCTTACGCGGGGGGCGTCCTGCTGCGCCTCGGCTTGCTTCTTGTCGCTGTGCTGGTGGGTGGAGAAGTACGTCTCGACCTCGAAGTCGAGCCGCACGTGGGTGGTGCCTTCCGGCAGCGCCGGCAAGTCCTTGCAGCGCCCGTCCGCATCGGTCGCGGAGCCGCCGAGCGCGATCCACTCGGCGTCGGAGCCCGAGCGGGCCGCGAGCGAGATGGCGACGCCTTCGGCGGGGCGTCCGACGCTGGTGTCCAGGATGTGCGTGGACACCGATGCGGTGGTGGCGGTGCTCATCAGTCCTTGTCCTCTTCTACGAGACGGGTCAGCCGGA
Source organism: Streptomyces sp. NPDC048416 (assembly GCF_043200435.1). NCBI lineage: Bacteria > Bacillati > Actinomycetota > Actinomycetes > Kitasatosporales > Streptomycetaceae > Streptomyces > Streptomyces sp. NPDC048416. Next base: position 40,239 of record NZ_JBICXU010000017.1, on the reverse strand, counting down.
TTCGGTTGATCTTCCCGAGTTCGGTGCGCACGATCTCGCGCTCCTCCTCGGACGTGTTGCCGATCCGGGTCTTCACCGCGTCGCGCATCTGCTCGCCGGTGGCACCGGTGGCGCAGATCAAGAAGACGTGGCCGAACCTCTCCTGGTAGGCCAGGTTCAGTTCGAGCAGCTCGGCCTTCAGGGCCTCGGAGGCCCCGGCCATGCCGCGCTGTTCACGAGCGGAAGTGGGGTCACCGGGCTTCGGCCGGCCGATCGGCGGGTGCCCGGCCATCGCCTCTTGAAGGTCCTTCACGGTCAGCTCGGCCAGAGCGGCGTCACTGGCGGCGAAAAGGTCCTCTGCGGTGGCGTACGGACGCTGGGCGAGCACCTTGCTCCCCCACGCCGAACTGGCGCACACCTCGTGGAGCGCGGCGAGCGCCGCACTGTCCTGTGAGGTGTTGAACCGGGCGAGGCCCGGTGTCGAAGTCGTAGTCACGGCGGCCTCCGTGGCCTTGGTGCTGAACGGGCTGCGGATAGCTAACGCCCTGAGAAACATCCCGTCAACACTTTGTTGAAAACTTGGGGTTACAAAAACCGCCGCCCGGTGTCCGGACGGCGGTTCGTTGCGCGGGGGGTGCCCAAAGGGCCACCGGGCGTGCACGCTCAGTCGTCCTTGGCGGCGTTTTCCCTGTTCAGATAGTTGTAGACCGTGAAGCGGCTGACCCCGAGCGCCGAGGCGACCGTCTCCACGCCGTGCCGCACCGAGAAGGCGCCGCGCGCCTCCAGGGTCCGTACGGCCGACTGCTTGGCCTTGCGGTCCAGGGCCGCGAGCGGCATGCCGTGCCGGCGCTCCATGGCGGCCAGGATGTGATCCAGGGAGTCGGAGAGCTGCGGCAGCCGCACGGCCACCACGTCCTGGCCCTCCCAGGCGAGCACCACGTCGTCGGGCCGGGCGAGGGCCGGGAGCAGCATTTCCGCGCCCATGGCGTCGACCAGCGGCTTGACCGCCTGGAGCAGGGGGTGGTCCGCGGGCTCGGTGACCTGCGCGAGGGGGACCCCCGCCGGTGCGGCTTCGGGCGCAGGGGGCTGGTCCACCGATGCGACCGTAGGAGCCGGGGGCTGATCCACCGACGCGGCTTCGGGCGCCGGGGGCCGGTCCGCCGATTCGACCGCGGGTGCCGGGGGCTGATCCACCGATTCGGTCACTTCTCGCCCTCCCCGAGCACGTTGACCTGGAGCGAAACGCGGGTGGCGCCCGCCGCCAGCGCCTTGCGGAGCAGCGCGTCCACGGCGGTCAGCACCTGGTCCGCGGCGCCTTCGGCGGTGTTGCCGAACGGGCCGACGTCCACCGCGTCCAGCTGGGCCGCCTGGATGACGTCCCGGGCGACCACCGCATGCGGGGGCGCCTCGTCCAGGTCGAAGGGCTCGGTCGTGAACTCCACTCTCAATCGCACGCGCTCAACCTACTGCGAGGTCGGCGAAATCCGGGAGGCCCACTTGACAACCTCGCCGGTCCCCCTGCAACCTTCCATCAAGCAGAAAACAACTTCCGCAATACGGAAGGAGCGCCACACCCTCATGGGATACACGGACCAGCGCTTCGATGTGAACCTCTCGATCCTCTTCACGGAACTCCCGCTCCTGGAGCGCCCCGCGGCCGCCGCCGCGGCGGGCTTCACGGCGGTCGAGCTGTGGTGGCCCTGGATCGACTCCCCCACCCCCGAGCAGGCCGAGCTCGACGCCCTCAAGAAGGCGCTCGACGACGCCGGCACTCAGCTGGTGGGCCTCAACTTCTACGCCGGCGCCCTGCCGGGCCCGGACCGCGGTGCGCTGTCGATTCCCGGTGCGGAGTCGGACCGCTTCCGCGCCAACATCGACGTGGCGGCCGACTTCGCCGCCTCGGTCGGCTGCAAGGCGCTCAACGCGCTCTACGGCAACCGCGTCGACGGCGCCGACCCGCAGGTGCAGGACACCCTGGCCCTGGAAAACCTCGTACTCGCGGCCCGCGCGGCCGACCGGGTCGGGGCCATCCTCCTGGTCGAGACCCTGAACAAGCCGGAGTCGCCGCTCTACCCGCTGGTGAGCGCGCCCTCCGCCATCGAGGTCATCGACAAGGTGAACGCGGCGACGGGCCTTGGCAACGCCAAGTTCCTGCTCGACATCTACCACCTGTCGATGAACGGCGAGAACGTCTGCGAGGTCATCGAGGCGTACGCCGACAGGGCCGGCCATGTGCAGATCGCCGACAACCCGGGCCGTGGCGCGCCGGGCACCGGCTCGCTGCCGCTGGAGGGACTGCTCGACCAGCTGAAGAAGGCCGGTTACGACGGCTGGGTCGGCCTGGAGTACAAGGCCGCCGACGCCGCAGCCTCCTTCGCCTGGCTTCCCGCCGAGGCCCGCGCGGCGAGCTGACCGCGCCACCTGAACTTCTTGACGTACCACCGCAGTTAGAGAGGCACCCTCATGAGCAACCCCGCTGGCACCTCCCGCCCGGCCATCGCATGGGTCGGCCTCGGCATCATGGGCTCCCCCATGTCCGAGAACCTGATCAAGGCCGGCTACTCGGTCACCGGCTTCACCCTTGAGCAGGACAAGCTGGACCGCCTCGCGGCCGCCGGCGGCACCGCCGCCCCCTCGATCGCCGAGGCGGTCAAGGACGCGGACGTGATCATCACCATGGTCCCGGCGTCCCCCCAGGTGGAAGCCATCGCCTACGGCGAGGCCGGCATCCTGGCCCACGCCAAGAAGGGCGCGCTGATCGTCGACATGTCGTCGATCACCCCGCAGACCTCGGTCGACCTGGCCAAGAACGCCGCGGAGAAGGGCATTCGCGTCCTGGACGCCCCCGTCTCCGGTGGCGAGGCCGGTGCCATCGAAGCCGTCCTGTCGATCATGGTGGGTGGCGAGCAGGCCGACTTCGACGAGGCGCTGCCGATCCTTCAGGCCCTCGGCAAGACCATCGTGCTGTGCGGTCCGCACGGCTCGGGCCAGACGGTCAAGGCCGCCAACCAGCTCATCGTCGCGGTCAACATCCAGGCGTGCGCCGAGGCCGTCGTCTTCCTTGAGAAGTCCGGCGTGAACCTCGAAGCCGCCCTGGACGTCCTCAACGGCGGCCTGGCCGGCTCGACCGTGCTGACCCGCAAGAAGGACAACTTCCTGAACCGGGACTTCAAGCCCGGCTTCCGGATCGACCTGCACCACAAGGACATGGGCATCGTCACCGACGCCGCCCGCAACGTGGGTGCGGCCCTGCCGGTCGGCGCGGTCGTCGCCCAGCTCGTCGCCTCGCTGCGCGCCCAGGGCGACGGCGGCCTGGACCACTCCGCCCTGCTGCGCGCGGTCGAGCGCCTGTCGGGCTCGCAGGTCTGAGGTCCGACCCGCTGAAACACCCCCTCGGGGGCCCCAGATTTCCGGTCGGCGGTGGCGCTGACACCTGTCCTGTCGCGCCCAGGCGTCGCCGTCGGCCGGAAGCTCACTCCTTCATTTTCAACAAACTGTTGACGTTCCGTTCCGGGCGTCCTTACGCTCCAGGAACCGCCGAACAGTCAGCGGTGCAGCTCCAGTACGGAAGGTCACGATGTCGAAGCGCGTGCTTACGACCGAGTCCGGCGCCCCCGTCGCCGACAACCAGAACTCCGCCACCGCCGGCGTCGGTGGCCCCCTCCTGCTCCAGGACCAGCACCTCCTGGAGAAGCTCGCGCGCTTCAACCGTGAGCGCATTCCGGAGCGTGTGGTGCACGCCCGCGGCTCCGGTGCGTACGGCTACTTCGAGGTGACCGACGACGTCACCGGCTTCACGAAGGCCGACTTCCTCGGCGAGGTCGGCAAGCGCACGGAGACGTTCATCCGCTTCTCCACCGTGGCCGACTCGCTGGGCGGCGCCGACGCGGTCCGTGACCCCCGCGGCTTCGCCCTGAAGTTCTACACCGAAGAGGGCAACTACGACCTCGTCGGCAACAACACGCCGGTGTTCTTCATCAAGGACCCGATCAAGTTCCCCGACTTCATCCACTCCCAGAAGCGCGACCCCTTCACGGGCAAGCAGGAGCCGGACAACGTCTGGGACTTCTGGGCGCACGCCCCCGAGGCGACCCACCAGATCACCTGGCTCATGGGCGACCGCGGCATCCCGGCCTCCTACCGCCACATGAACGGCTACGGCTCCCACACCTACCAGTGGACCAACGCCAAGGGTGAGGCCTTCTTCGTCAAGTACCACTTCAAGACGAACCAGGGCATCCGCTCGCTCTCCGCCGAGCAGGCCGCCGAGACGGTCGGCAAGGACGCCAACAGCCACCAGACGGACCTGCTCCAGGCCATCGAGCGCGGTGTGAACCCGTCCTGGACGCTGTATGTGCAGATCATGCCGGTCGCCGAGGCCGCGGACTACCGCTTCAACCCGTTCGACCTCACCAAGGTGTGGCCGCACAGCGACTACCCGTTGCAGCGCGTGGGCCGGCTGGTCCTCGACCGCAACCCGGACAACGTCTTCGCCGAGGTCGAGCAGGCCGCCTTCTCCCCGAACAACTTCGTTCCGGGCATCGGCCCCTCGCCCGACAAGATGCTCCAGGGCCGCCTGTTCGCCTACGCGGACGCGCACCGCTACCGCCTGGGCGTCAACCACACCCAGCTCCCGGTCAACGCCCCGAAGGCGACCACGGCAGACAACTACGGCCGCGACGGCCTGATGGCGACCCGCTACGGCCGTCGCACCGACAAGAACTACGAGCCCAACTCGTACGCGGGTCCCGCGCAGACCGACGCCGCCCTGTCGGCCCCGCTCGCCATCCACGGCTGGACGGGCACGCACGAGGCGCCGCTGCACAACAAGGACGACGACTTCTTCCAGGCGGGCGAGCTCTACCGTCTGATGTCCGAGGACGAGAAGTCCCGCCTGGTGGCGAACATCGCGGGCGGCCTCTCGCAGGTCACCCGTGACGACGTCGTCGAGAAGAACCTGGCCCACTTCCACGCCGCCGACGCCGACTACGGCAAGCGCGTCGAGGAGGCCGTCCGCGCCCTGCGCGAGGACTAGCGGCCCGGCTCAACCCATGGACCGTGCAAGGGAATTGACGGGAGGTCAACTTCCTTGCACCGTCCGGTCCGCCGACCCGGATGAGGGGTGGTCGGCGGATTCGGACAACCTGAGGATCGCGGCGGTGTGGCGATGCCAGTGCGGTGGTGAAGGCGTGTGCGTCCCCCTTCCTGACCTGAAGGAAGGGACCCGGCACGCACGCCAATCGCCGCCGCCGCGATCCCAGATCTCCCCGACCCCGTCCGGCGGCCACGAACGTCCTGTCGCGCCGGCCTCGTCCCGCCGGACGGCCACGCCTCCCAGCCAGGGCGCTGGGTTCGGTTTACGGTCCCGAACCGAGCGTCCGATGATCAGCCGATGACCTGCGGAAACGCAGGCATCGGCTGATCTTTTCCATGCGGAAGCCGCCCGCGAGTACCGTTCTGGTGTCGAGTCAGAACGGAGTTCAGTGTGCACGCTCTGCCCCATGACCACACCGGCGCTCGCATCAAGCGATTGCGCCTCGAACGCCACCTCACCCAAAGGGCTCTGTCGGACCTCTCCCTAGTCCCGTACAGCACTCTGTCCAAGACCGAACAAGGCGTCATCCCTGCCAGCCCGTACGTCATCAGCGCCGTGGCCCGGGCGCTGCGCGTTGACATCGCCTCTGTGACTGGCCAGCCCTACGTGACCGAGCTCCGCGCCGATGAGCTGGACGTCCTGATAAGGCCCATCCGGGAAGCCCTTGACGTCTACGACCTCGGCGCCGACCCTGACATCCGGCCCCGCGATCATCTCCTCCTGGCGCGCGACGCCGAGGCGCTTCTCGTCTCCGTCCGCGCAGGCGAGATCAAGCAGGTCGCGGCCGACCTCCCGGGGCTGATCCAGGAGGCGACGACCGCGGCGCACCTTGCCCCGGGCCGCGAGACGTGGCTCCTCCTCGCCAGCACCTACCGCACCGCGTACGACGTCGCGAGCAAACTGGGGTTCTACGACCTCGCGACGATCGCCCTGTCCCGCATGGACTGGGCCGCGCAGCGCGGCTCGGACCCGGTGGTCGGCGGCATGTACCGGTACATGCGGGCCCTGACCTATCTGCGGGACGGCCAGTACCGCACCGGGGAACGCCTCGTGAAGCTCGGCATGTCCACCCTTGAGCAGGCCGATCCGGGCCGCGAGCGAGACGTCATGACTGGGCAACTCCACCTCGGAGCGGCCGTCATGGCGGGGCGCTCGAAGGACGAGACCCGCGCGGTCGGCCACCTCAACGAGGCGGACCGGCTGGCGTCGTCCACGGGCGAGGCGGTCAACGTGCACTGGCTGGCCTTCGGCCCGACGAACGTCAGTGTCCACAGGGTCAGCGTGCTCGCCGAGCTGGACCAGTACGGAGACGCCACGCAGGCGGCACAGGGGCTGACGATCCCCAGTGACTGGCCGGCGTCGCGTCGCAGCCACCACTACGCAGAGGTGGCGCGCGCGCAGATGTGGACGGGTGCCCTCGATGACGCGTTCCGGAATCTCCTGCGCGCCCGGAAGGCTGCGCCGCAACAGGCGCGCTACCACCCGACGGTGCGAGAGACCTATGCCGGGCTGGAGGCCGCCCGACGACAGCTGCCCGACTCGTTTCTGTCGTATGGCTCCTGGCTGGGTGCCTGACGGGCCGTCAACCCCTGGCCCCGGCTATCAACTTGTCGTGACAGTCGGGGCCTTGGCGTGGGTGGAACCTGTCGTCACCAGCCCCGACGACATGGAGTCGACCATGCTCACGCGCCCTACCGCCGGCAATCCCGAGCGCCGCCGCACCATCGCGGACGCCGTCGCTGGACTGCCCGTGCCGCTCCCGCAGTACCCCGCAACGCACCCGGCCTTGGCGAGGTCGGACACCCGATGACCACCATGTCCAGCGCCGTGCGCAACGCCACAGCCGCCTGGCTGGCAGCCAGCCTCAACCGTCCCGAGGACGCCTACACCCAGTGGGCCGACCGCCGCCTCGCCGTCCTCGCGCTCGGCCGCCGGTTCTGCGCGTTCCGTCTCGCCGACGAACTCGTCCACGCCGCAGGCAACGCCACCGGGTTCCCCACCCCCACGACCATCCTGCGCACCCTCGCCGGCCCCGTCATCCACGACCCGCGCGGCAGCCGCTACTACGCCCTCCTGCCACCCGCCCCACCGGGCCCGGACCTCGGCCCCCACGCGACGTACCTCGGCCTCGGCCACTACATCGGCGTACCGCGCGTCGGAGACGACCAGCAGACCGAGACGTGGTCCAGCTACTGGGCCATCCCCATGTCCGCACCGGCCAACCTGTGCGACCCGAACCGCGTCCTGGGACTCATCCGCGCCGGCACGGCCGCGCTCGACGAGGAAGCCGACGCGTGACGGCCCCGCGGACTTACGTCACACCCGAGTGCCGTGAAGCGCGCAACCTCTCCTGGAAGGAGGGCCACTTGCTCTGTCCCGGCCCTGCCGAAGTACGGCTGTCACCGAGCACCGTACCGATCGAGCGCCTTACGTGCGGTTGCGCTTGCCACAGCGCGCCCACGGTTGCGTCCGCGAGGGGCGGCCCCGCCACACTGGCGCCGTGAGCAGCACGCTTGAAGAACGGCTGCCCCGGATGCGGCGGCAAGTCGTACGGCCCGCGAGGGGCACGCCGATCGCGTCGGTGGCATCACCGCGTCGCGGCGCCCGGCTCCGTCAGCAGGTCGTCCACGAGCAACAGGCGGGTCTCCGGGTGGCGTTCGGCGATCGCGTCGCTCATCATGGCCGCCCCCTCGGGGTCGGGCATCGCGCACCGGTCGCGGCTGGCCTCGTCGGGCCAGCGCGCGTAGGCGACCCAGGTACCGTCGTCCGCCTGGTGCAGCCGCGAGCCGTAACTGCCGCAGCGCTCAAGGATCGCCTCGGTCACGCGGTGCCAACCGTCCACGAACTGCTGCTCTTTGCCCTGCTTGAGGTCCCAGCGGTAGATGACCGCGAACATCGCGGGTTCCTCTCCTCGTCCCGGCTCATTTCTTGATCACGACAGTAGTCGACGGCGGGAACGGACGTCCGGGCCCTGTGTCCCGCTGCATCCCGCGCGCGCAAACCCCGTTGCTCTGCCGGCCCGGCTGCGGAAGAGTCCCTGGTCATGGAGTTCTTCTGCTATCACCGGGACCGGCCGGGCTCGCTCGCTCTGCGTGCCGAACTGCTGGAGGAGCACTGGTCCTACATGGACCGGTACGCCGGCGAGATGATCGCCCGGGGCCCCACCCTGTCCGACGACGGCGAGACGCCCACGGGCAGCGTGCACATCCTCGACCTGCCCGACGCCGCCAGCGCCCGCGCGTTCGTCTTCGACGAGCCGGGATACCAGGCCGGGGTCTATCGGGACGTGCAGCTGCGGCGGTGGCGCAACCTCCTTGGACGCACCATGTGGGACTTTCCCGGCGGCCGCGTGGACGGGGACAGGTTCCTGGTGCTCGGGCTCGGCGGCGAAGGCGCCAACGGCACCGACGGGCTCACCCTGCCCGCCGACACGGACGAGCTGATCGCGTTCGGCCCGCTGCTCTCCGACGACGGCGCGACCCACCTCGGCGCGGCGGCCCTCGTGCGGGCGCCCGACCCGGACACGGCCCGTGCCGTACTCGCTCGGGACCGGTACGCCGTCGTCGAGGTCCACCGCTGGCAGTTCGGCGGGCGGCAATGACCCGACGGTGACCGGCCCTGACCGCCGCACCCACGGGCCGCCGCGCGAAACGGACAACACCGCGCACCCCGACGTGGCGTCGTCCCCGGCATATGCGCAGGCGAGCGCCTAGGATCGCCCCACGATGATTGAGACGATCGTGCTCGACATGGGCGAAACGCTGGTACGCGACGACCGCTACTGGGCATCCTGGGCCGACTGGATCGGCGTGCCCCGGCATACCCTCTCCGTCCTGGTGGGGGCGGTCGTCACGCAGGGCCGCGACCCGGCGGACGCGCTGCGCATACTCAAGCCCGGCATGGACGTGCGCGAGGCGTATCTGGCCCGGGAGGCCTCGGGCCGCGGCGAGCACCTGGACGAGACCGACCTGTACGACGACGTGCGGCCCGCCCTGGGGGGCTTGCGCAAGCTCGGCGTCCGGGTCGTCGTCGCCGGGAACAAGTCGGCTCGGGCCGGCGAGCTCCTGCGCGGTCTCGATCTGCCCGCCGACCTCGTCGCCACCTCCGAGGAGTGGGGTGTCGCCAAGCCGGAGCCCGCGTTCTTCGAGCGGGTTCTGGAGGCGTCAGGGAGCGGCCCGCACGAGACCGTGTACGTGGGCTCCCACCCCGTGCACGACGTGTATCCCGCCAAGGCGGCCGGGCTGCGCGTGGCGCATCTGCGGCGCGGCCCGTGGGGGCACTGGTGGGCGCAGGACCCCGAGGTCGTCGCCGCGGCGGACTGGCGGCTCGACTCCCTGACGCAGCTGGCGTCCATCCTCGCCGACTGACACCGACACCGGCCGGGCTCTGAGGGTCCGTCACCATCCGTACCGCAGAACGGAGTTGGCCTCGACGGCCGGCCCGGGGTGGGGGCAGCCCCCGTATCGGGCCGGGCGTCAGCCGGATGGGCCCCGGCCGCCCGCTTGGGCACGCTGGGCGGGAGACGGGACGGGTGGGCGAGGAGCGGGAGCGATCGGTGAAGGCACGTACGAGGGCCGTGGCGCTGTGGGCGGGGCTGTGCGCGGTGGCGGTGGCGGGAATCGGTCCCGCGAGCGCCGGTGAGCGGATTCCGGGACCGCCGCCCGCCGGGCTCCAGCAGGCCCTGGAGCAGAGCGTCGCGGACGGATTCCCGGGCGCCGTGGCGTACGCCGGACGAGGAGAGCGGGAGTCGCGGCTCGCCGCGGGGCTCGCGGACACGGCGACCGGCGAGCGCGCCCGGCCGGACCAGCGGTTCAGGATCGCCAGCAACACCAAATCGTTCGTGTCGGCCGTGCTGTTGCAGCTGGAGGGCGAAGGGCGGCTCTCGCTGGACGACAGCGTGGAGAAGTGGCTGCCCGGCGTGGTCCAGGGCAACGGCAACGACGGCCGGGCCGTCACCGTGCGCCAACTGCTCTCGCACACCTCCGGCATCTACGACCCCACCACCGAGCCCGCGTTCTTCGCGCCGTATCTAAAGCGCCACCAGTGGGGCTACGTCTACCCACCGCGCGAGGTGATCGCCCGCGCCGTCCGGCACAAGCCGCTGTTCGCGCCGGGCACCGGATGGTCGTACTCGAACACCAACTATCTGCTGGCCGGCCTGGTGATCGAGGCCGTCACCCACCGGCCCGCCTCCCTGGAGATCCAGCGGCGCGTCCTCGCCCCGCTCGGCCTCAAGGACACCTCCTTCCCCCTGACCGACCCGGACATCCACGGCCCCCATCTGCACGGGTACGACCTTTCCGGACGTGATGTGACCAGGTTCAGCCCGTCCTACGACTGGACGGCGGGCGCCATGATCTCCACGGTCGATGATCTGGCCCGCTTCCACCGGGCCCTGTTCACGGGTGAGCTGCTGCGCCCCGCACAGCAGCGCGAACTTCTGACCACGGTGCGCTTCCCGGACGCGCCGGCGTACGGGCTCGGGGTGCAGCGCATGGAGGTGTCCTGCGGGTCGGGCGCCACGTCAGCGCCGGTCGTGGTGTGGGAGGCCGACGGGGGCGGGCCGGGCTTCACCAGCGCGTCCCTGATCTCCGCCGACGGTGAGCGGCAGCTGGTGCTCGCGGCCAATGTCTACGATCTCGGCGCGGACCTGAGAGGCGATCCGCCCATCCCGCCCAGCATCGGCCCGCTCGCGGCACAGCGGGCGGCCCTGTGCGGCTGAACGGGGTCGGCGGCGGCAGGCGCGGCTGCGCGGGCCGCGCGCGAGGTTCACCCGGACGGGCAGCCGCGCGCGGCGTCGCACCTCGTCACACGTCGTGCGTCGGCCGCGTCCTCAACGGGATGGAAAACGCCCCCGGTCCGGGCCACGACTGCGGTCCGGACCGGGGCATTCCTTGGGGCGGCGGGGCTGGGGAGTGTCTTCAAAATGGCCTCGTCCGCCCGCAGGCCGGACGGGACTTTGAAGACACGGCCTAGAGCTTGTCCATGCGGGTGTACGGGCTGACGATTCGGGCCTGGCGGGAGCCGAAGTCGACGAGCATGGCGACGCCGTCCTCGACCCCGATGATGGTGCCCAGGCCGAACTGGTCGTGTGTGACCCGGTCTCCCAGGACGAAGTGCTTGGCCGCCGGGGCGTCCGGGGCTTTGAAGGGGCTGGTGGGCAGGTGGCGCCGGGGCGCGGATGGCTTCGTCATCGTCACCCCAGTATGCGCTGTCGAAGGGCCCCAGGGGCAGGCCCGTCGGATGACGATGGGGAATCGATCCGTTCCACGCCTTCGCCCGCAACGCGTATCGGTGCGAAAATCGTCACGAATTGAAACGCAACCGTGAGGTTGCCCAAGGGCTCGGAGGCGGTGGTGGACGACGTCTTCAGGGCGCTGGCCGACGCCGGCCGGCGCCGGCTGCTCGACCGGCTGCGGATGCGCGACGGACAGAGCCTGCGGGAGCTGTGCGACGGGCTCGCGATGTCGCGGCAGGCGGTGAGCAAGCACCTGGCGGTGCTGGAGGCGGCGCGCCTGGTCACCTCGGTCCGGCGCGGCCGGGAGAAGCTGCACCACCTCGATCCGGGCCCGATACGGGAGCTGTCCGAGCGCTGGATCAGCAAGTACGAGCGCGACCGGCCCCAGGACCGCCCGAGCGGGCCGGAGAGGGAACTCACGGGGAAGAGGCCCGAGTTCACGTACGCCCTCTACATCCGGACCACCCCCGAACGCCTCTACGCGGCCCTCACCGACGCCGAGTTCGCCCAGCGGTACTTCGGCGGCGGGGGCCCCATGTCGGTGTGGCGGGTGGGCTCGCCCGTGCTGTGGAGGACGGGGCCCGAGGCAACGTACGAGGACCTGGATCAGGTCGTCCTCGACGCGGAGCCGGGCCGGCGGCTCGCGTACACCTGGCACCGGCTTCAGCCGACGCGCCGTCAACTCCCCGACAGCGAGGCCGGGTTCGAAGGCGCGCGGCAGGAGCGGTCCCGGGTGGCCTTCGACATCGAGCCCGCCGATCCGGCCTTCCCCGGCGTGCGGCTGACGCTCACCCACGACGGATTCGACAGCCCGGACAGCGACACGCTCAGGGGTGTCGGCGACGACTGGGTGATGATCCTCTCCACCCTGAAGACGCTCATCGAACAGGAGGACATGGGCGCGAACGCGTGATCCCCCGCATGCGTCCGGCCCCCGCTCCCCAGTGCGGGGGAACGGGGGCCGGACCGTCTCGGGTGGCTCAGGAAGCCGTCAGCGGACGGATCGCCGTCGGGGCGTGCCCCGGCTCGGTGGCGAGCTCTTCGAACTCGCTGATGTCGCTGATGTCGTTGGTGCGGCTCATCGAGATGTTCGTGATCCGCTCCAGGATCGCCTCGACGACGACCGGGACGCGGAACTCGGCGGCCAGCTTCTTGGCCTCCTCGAACGCGGGCAGCAGCTGGTCCGGCTCGGTGACGCGGATCGCCTTGCAGCCCAGGCCCTCGACGACCTTGACGTGGTCGACGCCGTAGACGCCCAGCTCCGGGGAGTTGATGTTCTCGAACTCCAGGTTGACCTGGAAGTTGATGTCCAGGCCGATCTGCGCCTGACGGATCAGGCCCAGGTAGGCGTTGTTCACGAGCACGTGGACGTACGGGATCCTGTGCTGCGCGCCGACCGCCAGCTCCTCCAGCATGAACTGGAAGTCGTAGTCGCCGGACAGCGCGACGACGGGAACCTCGGGGTCGGCGGTCGCGGCACCGAGGGCGGCCGGGATGGTCCAGCCGAGCGGGCCCGCCTGGCCGCAGTTGATCCAGTTGCGCGGCTTGTAGACGTGCAGCATCTGCGCGCCGGCGATCTGGGAGAGGCCGATGGTGGTGACGTAACGCGTCTCCGGGCCGAAGGCCTTGTTCATCTCCTCGTAGACCCGCTGCGGCTTCATCGGCACGTTGTCGAAGTGCGTACGCCGCTGGAGCGTGGACTTGCGCTCCAGGTGGGAAGCGACCCACGCCGAGCGGTCGGGGAGCTTGCCGGCGGCCTTGAACTCCTTGGCGACCTCGACGAACAGCTCAAGGGCGGCCTTGGCGTCGGAGGCGATGCCGTAGTCCGGGGCGAAGATCTTGCCGATCTGGGTGGGCTCGATGTCGACGTGGACGAACTTGCGGCCCTGGGTGTAGACGTCGAGCTTGTACCCGGTGTGACGGTTGGCCCAGCGGTTGCCGATACCGAGGACGAAGTCCGACTCCAGGAACGTCGCGTTGCCGTAGCGGTGCGAGGTCTGGAGGCCGACCATGCCGGCGTTCAGCTCGTGGTCGTCCGCGATGGTGCCCCAGCCCATGAGGGTCGGGATGACCGGGGTGTTGGTGAGCTCGGCGAACTCGACCAGGAGGTCGGAGGCGTCCGCGTTGATGATGCCGCCGCCGGCGACGATCAGCGGGCGCTCGGACTCCAGCAGGAAGCTGATGGCCTTCTCGATCTGGGCGCGGGTCGCGGCCGGCTTGTAGACCGGCAGCGGCGTGTAGGTCTCCGGGTCGAACTCGATCTCGGTGAGCTGCACGTCGATCGGCAGGTCGATGAGGACCGGGCCGGGGCGGCCGGAGCGCATGAGGTGGAAGGCCTGCTGGAAGACGCCGGGGACCTGCGCGGCCTCCAGGACGGTCGTCGCGGCCTTGGTGACGGGAGCCGCGATCGAGGCGATGTCGACCGCCTGGAAGTCCTCCTTGTGGATCACCGCGACCGGGGCCTGGCCGGTGATGCAGAGGATCGGGATCGAGTCGCCGATCGCGGAGTACAGACCGGTGATCATGTCGGTGCCCGCGGGGCCCGACGTGCCGATGCAGACACCGATGTTGCCCGGGTTGGCGCGGGTGTACCCCTCCGCCATGTGGGAGGCGCCTTCGACGTGGCGGGCGAGCGTGTGGTCGATGCCACCGCCCTCCTTGAGCGCCCGGTAGAAGGGGTTGATCGCCGCGCCCGGCACGCCGAAGGCGTGGCTGACACCTTCGAGCTTGAGGATCTCAACTGCCGCTCGGGCAGCGGTCATACGAGGCATGGGGTGCTCCTGCTTCGGCCGGGCGGAGTGGGCTCAGGCGCGCCGCCTGGCCGCGCCACCTTCGAGCCTGTTTCCGTAATGCGGAAGTATCATTCTGCTATGTGGAAGCAATGTAGGACGGGTTCCGTCAGCGCGTCAAGGGAGTGCCGGGATGCGCGAATCGGCCACACGGGGGACGCGGGTGGTGGACCATGGACCGCGGGAGCCCCGGGGCGGACGCCGGGAGACTCCGTCCGGCGTGGCGCGGGAACCCCGTGCGGGGTCGCGTCGTCGTGGAGGTGGGGGGCCGATGAACGGCGAGGGCGTACCGGTGCGCTGCCCGGGCTGCCGGCGTGAGCACGTCTATGTGCCGCCCGCCTACCCCTGCGCCTGCGGCGCCCCGCTCGCGCCCCCCATCCAGCGCGGCGCCACGCCCTCCCCGATCACCCACCGCACCTGGACGGACACATGGGTCACCGTGCGGTGCCGCGTCTGCGACCGGCAGAGCCAGTGGCCGCAGCCCGAGCTCGGCTGCTCCTGCGGGGCGGTCCTCAGGGTGCCGGTGCGCCCGGTGACGACGCCGGCCGCGTCGCCGCCGCCCGCGGCCCGGCCGCCCGCTCCCGTGCCCGCGCCCCGGCCCGCGGAAGCCCGGGCGCGCGGCGCGTTCCGGCCGCGCACGATCCGTACCGCGCGGGACACGGTGACGGCGGCGGCGCTCTATCTGCGCTGGCTCGGCTTCCGCGACCTGCTCAGGGCCGAGCCGCGCCCGGCCTCCGGCATCGACCTGCGCGGCCGCGGGCTGGTGGCCCGGGTGGACCCGACAACACGGCCCGCCTCACTGCGGGCGGTCGAGTGCCTGTGGCTGTACGCGATGACGGCGTCGGCGTGCGGCGTCCACTTCTCGCTCGCGGGGTACGCGCGGGACGCCCGCGAGCGCGCCGACGCCCTGCGTGTCCCCCTGTTCGTGCTCGACCTCACGGGGACCCCGCAGCCGGTGAACCAGGCGGCCCGGGAGCTGGTCTCGTCCGGCGCCTGAGCCCGGCGCGGCCCCAAAGCCGGCCTGGTCCGGCGCCCGAGCCCCGCCCGAGCCCCGCGCGGGCCGCGCGTCAGGCCCCGTAGCCCTCCCGGAGCTCCACCTTGCGCACCTTGCCGCTGACGGTCATCGGGAAGGCGTCGAGAATGCGCAGATGGCGGGGGATCTTGTAGTGGGCCAGCTGCTCACGGCAGTACGCGTCCACCTCGTCCAGGGTGGGCGGGTCGGCGGGGTCGCGCGGGACGACGCAGGCCAGGATCTCCTCGCCGTACCTCTCGTCGGGAACCCCCACCACCTGGACGTCCGCGACCTTGGGGTGCCCGTACAGGAACTCCTCGATCTCGCGCGGGTACACGTTCTCGCCACCCCGGATGATCATGTCCTTGATACGGCCGACGATCTCGACGTAGCCGTCCTCACGCATCACCGCGAGGTCGCCGGTGTGCATCCAGCGCCCCGCGTCGATGGTCTCGGCGGTCTGCTCCGGCTCGTCCCAGTAGCCCAGCATCACGCTGTAGCCGCGGGTGCGCAGCTCGCCCGGCTCGCCCCGCGGGAGGGTGACTCCGCTCACCGGGTCGACGACCTTCACCTCCACGTGCGGCATGACCCGCCCGACCGTGCCGGTACGCCGCTCCAGGTCGTCGTCGGTGCGGGTCTGCGTGGAGACCGGGGAGGTCTCGGTCATGCCGTAGCAGATGGACACCTCGGCCATGTGCATCTCGGCGACCACCTTCTTCATCACCTCCGCGGGGCACGGCGAGCCCGCCATGATCCCGGTGCGCAGCGAGGAGAGGTCGTATGCGGCGAAGCCCGGCAGGTTCAGCTCCGCGATGAACATGGTGGGCACGCCGTACAGCGAGGTGCAGCGCTCCGCCTCGACGGCGCGCAGGGTCGCCTCCGGGTCGAAGGACGGCGCGGGGATCACGATGCACGCGCCGTGCGAGGTGGCCGCGAGGTTGGCCATCACCATGCCGAAGCAGTGGTAGAACGGCACCGGCACACAGATCCGGTCGGCCTCACTGTAAGCCAGCAACTCCCCCACGAAATAACCGTTGTTGAGCACGTTGTGGTGGGAAAGGGTGGCTCCCTTGGGGAAGCCCGTCGTGCCCGAGGTGTACTGGATGTTGACCGGGTCGTCGCAGGACAACCGCGCCTCACGGGAAGCGAGTTCGGCGCGGTCGGCCCCGGCGCCGCGAGCCATCAGGACGTCCCACCCCCGGTCGCCGATGAAGACGGTGCGGCGCAGCGCCGGGCAGTCGCCGCTCACCTGCTCCACCATCGACCGGTAGTCGCTCGACTTGTGGGACAGCGAGGCGAACAGGACGGACACCCCGGCCTGCCTGAGCACGTACGCCAACTCGTGTACGCGGTAAGCCGGGTTGATGTTCACCAGCACCGCACCGATCCGCGCGGTCGCATACTGGACCAGCACCCACTCGGGGCAGTTCACCGCCCAGATGCCGACCCGGTCACCCTGCGCGACGCCCTCCGCGAGCAGGGCGCACGCCAACTGCTCGACATCCCGGCCGAAGCGGGCATACGTCCAGCGCCGTCCGGACACGAGGTCGACCAGCACCTCGCGCTCCCCGTACGCCTGGACCGCGCGGTCCAGATTGCCGCCGATCGTGTCGCCGAGCAGGGCGGTGGCGCTCACCCCGTGGGCGTACGAGTCAGTCACCATCGCAGTGCGCCTCACTTCCCCAGCCGTGACCCTCAGCATGCCCCGATCCCCCGTGACCTGCATAGGCTCAGGCACGGGGAAGATCGATCCGGGGTGGCTTCAGGCGGCGCCGCCGCGCCGCGTCAGTTGATGTCCCGGTCGAGTCCGGACCAGTACGGCTCGCGCAGCTTGAACTTCTGGATCTTGCCGGTGGCGGTCCGCGGGATGGCGTCGCGGAACTCGACGGAGGTGGGTGCCTTGTAACGCGCCATCCGCTCCTTGCAGTACGCGATGATGTCGGCCTCCGTCGCCGCGGCGCCCTGCGCCAGCACCACCAGAGCCTTGATCGTCTCGCCCCACTTCTCGTGCGGCACACCGATGACGGCGACCTCGGCGACCGCCGGGTGACTGAAGATCGTGTCCTCCACCTCGATCGAGGACACGTTCTCGCCACCGGTGATGATCACGTCCTTCTTGCGGTCCGAGATCGTCAGACAGCCGTCGCTCGCGTCGATCGTGCCGCCGTCGCCGGTGTGGAACCAGCCGTCCCGCAGGGCCGTCGCGCTCTCCTGAGGCTTCTCCCAGTAGCCGTCGAGCACGACGTTCGAGCGGGCAAGCACCTCGCCCGCCCCGGACACCTTCAGCTTGACGCCGAGCGCCGGCACACCGGCCCTGGACAGCCTGCGCGCCCGCTCCCCCGCGGGCAGTTCCTCGTCGGCCGGACGGGCCCGGTTCACGGTGAGCAGCGGGGACGTCTCGGTGAGCCCGTAGATCTGCAGGAACTCCCAGCCCAGCTCCTCCTCCATCCGCTGGATCATCCGGCTCGGCGGCGGGGCCCCTGCGCAGACGATCCGCACCCGGTTGCGGCCCGGGATCTCGCCGTCCCACGACGCCGCTGCGTCCAGCACCGCGTTCCACACGGCGGGCGCCCCGCACATCAGCGTGACCCCGTGCTCGTCCACCCGGCGCAGGATCTCCGCGCCGTCGACCTTGCGCAGCACGACCTGTTTGACGCCGAGCCCGGCCATCACATACGGCATGCCCCAGCCGTTGCAGTGGAACATGGGCAGGGTGTGCATGTAGACGTCGCGCTCCCACACCCGGGTGTGCAGCCCGAACGTCAGGCCGTTGACCCAGATGTTGCGGTGGGTGAGCTGAACTCCCTTGGGGCGCGCGGTGGTTCCCGAGGTGTAGTTGATGGTGGCCGTCGCGTCCTCGTCCGGGTTCGACCACGGCCGCGGCTCCACGCCGAAGCGCATCAGACCGGTCTCGGTCCGCTCGCCCAGCACGAACCGGTGGCGCGCCGTGACACCGGACAGCGCCTCGTCCACCTCGGGGTCGACGAGCAGCACCGATGCGCCGCTCTGGCGCACCACGTACGCGACCTCCTCCGGTTTGAGACGGAAGTTGACCGGTACGCAGATCCGTCCGCTCATCGGCACCGCGAACAAAAGCTCCAGCAGGCGCGCCGAGTTGTGGCTGACCACCGCCACCCGCTCGCCCTCGCCGACGCCGAGCGCGTCGAATCCCGCCTGCCAGGCGCGGACCCGCTCGGCGAGCCGTCCATAGGTCAGCCCCGGCACCGGCGGGCCCGGCTGGTCCGGCTCGTCGACGACGCCGGTACTGGAGGAGAACCCCAGCTCTGCCCGGTCGAGGAAGTCCGAGACCGTCATCGGTGTCCGCATCGCTCCACTCTCCTGTGTCCGCAAGATCCGCAGCCTGTGTGCGTGCGAATTCTGGTCCCTACCGGCGCCCGCGGGTGGCCGAAACCACGAAGTGGCCTGCCCGGGGCCGCCGGCCGCGGGCGCCTCAGATCAGCGCGCGCAGGGCCGCCTCGGACTTCGGGCCGTCGGGGAGGTAGGTCAGGAGGTGGTGGCCGGGCTCGTCGACCGCGGCGAGTTTGACCGAACGCAGCAGCAACTCGCCCGCCACCGGGTGGTGAAAGCGCTTCACGGCCGGGTGGAAGGCGGCGGTCTCGCGCTCCTCCAGCCAGCGTGCGGCGCACGGGTCCGGCCGGATCGCCTCGGTGATCTCGGCGTACCGCGGATCGTGCGGCGCCCGGGCGGCCCGGACCCTGAACTGGCCGAGCAGCGCCCGGGCTTCGGGCTCCCAGTCCGCGAGCAGCGTCCGGCAGGGCGGCCAGCAGAACACCAGCCAGAGCATGTTGCGCCGCTTGGGCGGCAGCCGGGCGAGGTCGGTCACGAGCGCGGCGTACGAGGTGTTCCATGCCAGCAGGTCCCAGTGCGGGTCGACGACCATCGCCGGGTGCGGCGTCAGCGCGTCGACCAGGGAACGCAGATGCGGCGAGACCCAGCCGGCCGGCGCGGCGCGCGGCGCCGCCGCGTCCTTGGCGAAGGACAGCACATGCGCGGTCTCGGCCGGATCCAGCCGCAGGGCCCGGGCGACGCTCCGCAGCACCTGCTGCGACGTGGACACCCGCCCCTGCTCCAGCCATGCGTACCAAGAGGGGCTGACGCCCGCGCATTCGGCGACCTCCGCGCGGCGCAGCCCCGGGGTGCGGCGGCGGGGCGTGACGGGCAGTCCCAGCGCGGCCGGGGTCAGACGCTCGCGGCGCGAGCGGAGGAACGCGCCGAGTTCCGCTCGGGGGTCGAGTGAGTGCGTCACGGTGTGAGTGATGGTAATCGGTTGAGCGGACATGGACCTCGAAGACCCTGCTGAGCTGGGGACATGACGATTTCACCGCCCCCGAGGGGGCTGCTGGGCGCTGCCGGTTTCCTCAGCAACTTCGACCGTTTCTCCATCGCACCGATGCTGGTGCTCATCGGGACCGACCTGGGTGTGCCGTTCCGCACGGTCGCGCTCGCCGCGAGCGCGTACACCCTTGGGTACGGGCTCGCTCAGCCGGCCTGGGGCATGGCGAGCGACCGCTTCGGGAGGGTCCGGGTGATGCGCCTGTCACTGGCGGTCGCCGCGCTGGGAGCGCTCTCGTCCGCGGTGGCCCCCGGAGCGGTCCCCCTCATTGTGGCGCGCGGGTTCACCGGTGCCTGCTTCGCAGCCGCCATCGCGGGTTCCCTGACGTATGTGGGCGACACGGTCGCGCCCGCCGGGCGGCAGCGCGCGCTGAGTTCCCTGATGACGGCGTTCGCGCTCGGCACGACGCTGGCGACCGTCGTCGCCGGGGCGCTGGCCCACTGGGCGGGCTGGCGCCTGGTGTTCGCACTGCCGGGACTGCTCGCCGGCTGGCTGGCACTGGCACTGCGCGACCTGCCCGAACCCGTCGTCGCCCGTCGCGACGGCGGCGCGCTGCGGACCGTCGTACGGTCGCGTCGGCAGTGGTACGTGATGGGGGTGGCGCTGCTCGAAGGGGGCGTGCTGCTCGGCTGCTTCACCTGTCTGCCGCCCGCAGTGCAGTCGCTCGGCGCGTCTTCGACGACCGCGGGTGCGGTGACCGCCCTGTACGGCGTGGCGGCGATGGGCGGCGCCCAGATGGTGCGGCGGCTTGCCGGGAGGCTCGGCCCGGTCGCCCTGATCGTGGCGGGCGGCGCCCAGGTGACGCTCGCCTACGCCGTCGCCGCGGCGCACCTGTCCCTGGTGACGCTGGGGATGAGCGCGCTGCTGCTCGGCGGCGGGTGGGCGTTCCTCCACTCGACGGTGCAGGCGTGGGCGACGCTGGTGGTGCCGGACGCCCGGGCAAGCGCGATCGCCCTGTTCGGGGTGGCCCTGTATCTGGGCAGCGCCCTGGGTACGTCACTTGCCGCGGGCCCCGCCCAACATGGCTCATTCCAGGGCCTGTTCGGGGTGGCTGCCGCGTGCGCCGTGCCGCTCACCGTCCTCGCGGCGTACGGCAGGCACCGGTTCGGGGACGGCGGCCCGCCGCGCCGAAAGCGCTCCCGCCACACGGCGGACCGCACTCCGCCCAGCCCCTGCACGGGTGAGCGGGCCCGGGGGCTCTGACCGCCGGGGGCTCTGACCGCCGGGGGCGCGGGGCGCGGCGACTATCGGTCGGCGGTCAGCGTGCCGGCCGTATCACGCGACGGACCGCGCCCATGCGACCCCCGTACGGACAGGCGGACACGGGGGCCCTGACCCACCGGTGCGTACGGCGACTACCGGTCGGCGGTCAGGGCGCCGGCCACGTCGCGCGAGGTGGCCGCGCCCATGCGACCCCTGCACGGCCGGGCGGCCCCAGGGGCTCTGACCCGCCGACAGGTACGGTGACTACTTGTCGGCGGTCAGCGTGCCGGCCGCGCCCCAGCTGTCCTTGGGGACCTCCTGGATCCACACCTGGACGGTCTCCGCCGGAATCTTGTACGCGTCGACGAACGCATCGGTGATGCGCCTGACCAGGTCGCGCTTGAGCTCGACGTCGCGGGGACCCTGCTGAACGGTGACGATGGGCATGACCGACTCCTTGGATCAGCGGCGGCTTCCCGGTGTTTCCGGGCCGCTCACCGGCGTGACCTCAGTCCATCCGATCCGCGCCGCCCGACCTAGGAGCAGAGCGCGACCGTAGCGATCAGAAAACGTGATCGCTGCTGGTCAGGGCAGTTGAACACGCTTTCAGGAGCAGTTCCACGGCGGCCGGGGCGCGCTCTGCGGCGACCGCGAGAGCGGTGGGCAGGGACAGACC
Organism: Streptomyces sp. NPDC048416; assembly: GCF_043200435.1. NCBI lineage: Bacteria > Bacillati > Actinomycetota > Actinomycetes > Kitasatosporales > Streptomycetaceae > Streptomyces > Streptomyces sp. NPDC048416. The sequence continues at coordinate 18,893 of NZ_JBICXU010000017.1, read as the reverse complement.
GGGAGCACGCACCGGCCGGAAGGCGACGCGGGGACTGTGCAGCGCGCGTGCGTGGGCCGCGTACACCACGGTCCACAACGAACCCACCCCGATGGCCGCGAGAGCGTTCTGGAGCGAGCCGCCGACCGGTCCCGGTCTCGGCTCGAAGCCCGCGGCGTGGCAGGCGCCCACGACCAGGTCGACCAGGGCGGGGTTGTTGCGGCGATCGGTGATGCACAGGGGAAGCGGGGCGAGGTCTGAGAGCGCTATCTCCTCGTTTCGTGCCAGAGGGTGGGCCGCGGGGAGCGCCACGACCAGGGTGTCCTCCCACAGCGGCACGAGCCGCAGACCCGGCGCGGGCGCCGGGGACCGCACGAACGCGGCGTCGAGCCGGCCGTCGGCGACCTGTGCGAGGCGGTCGTGCGTCGGCGCCGATACCAGCTCGACCGGTGTGTCCGGGGCGAGCTGAGTGAATGCGCCGAGGACCCGGTCCAGGTGCTCGCCGAGCCCGTTGCTCGTGCCGAGGCGCAGCGTGGGCCGTTCACGGACGGACGCCCTTGCGCGTTCGGCGGCGGCCAGCACCTCACGGGCCTCGGGCAGCAGGCGCTCCCCCGCCGGGGTGAGCCGCACGTGCCGGGGTGACCTGTCGAACAGGTCGCACCCCAACTGCCGCTCCAAGCGCCGCACTTGCTGACTGACCGCCGACTGGACGATGTGCAACCGTTCGGCGGCCCGACCGAAGTGCAGTTCCTCGGCGACGGTGACGAAGTAGCTGAGCTGCCGCAGTTCCATGCGGCGACTGTATCCAGCGGGTGCCGGGCGCCGGGAGAACGCGTGGCTTGCGCGCGACGGCCCGGGGGCGCCCGGCGGGTGGTCCGCCCCAGGTGTCGGTCCGGGGTGCCCGGGGGGGCGAGCCACTTCAGCGTGACCGTCCTGGACATCGGTCCGGGGCGCCCGGCGGGCGGTGCGGCTCCGCGAGACGGCCCAGGGGTCCGGGGGGCCACCCGGGTGAGGGTCCGGGGTCCGGTGCGCCCGGCGGGCAAGCCGCTTCCGCGTGACCGTCCTGGGCAACAGTGCAAGGCTGCCCGCATCCCCCGTGCGTGCGCCCGCACCCTGGGCACCCGCACGCGCGTGCGGTTGAATGCCATCCATGGTGTCGACCGATCGTTGTCTCGCCTTCGCCGCGATGTCCCTGCTGGTGATCGCGATCCCGGGGCCGAGCGTGCTGTTCGTGATCGGCCGGGCCCTCGCGCATGGCCGTCGCACCGCCCTCGCGACGGTGCTCGGCAATGTGCTCGGCTCGTATGTGCTGGTGTGCGCCGTGGCGTTCGGGGTCGGCGCGCTGGTGGAGCGTTCCGCGTCCGTGTTCACGGCGGTGAAGCTGGCGGGCGCCGCCTACCTCGTACTTCTCGGGGTGCAGGCGTACCGGCACCGCAAGGAGATGCAGCTCGGGGCGGCGCCGGTCAGCGAGGCCGCGGCACCGACGCGGCCGGCCCGCGGCGATCTGCGGACCGTCGCCGACGGAGTCCTGGTGGGTGTCACCAACCCCAAGGGCATCGTCTTCTTCGCCGCGGTACTGCCGCAGTTCGTGGACCACACGGCCGGACACCTGGCGTCCCAGATGCTGCTGCTCGGCCTGATCCCCATCACCATCGGCCTGGTCACGGACTCCCTGTGGGGTCTGGGAGCGGCGGCGGCCCGCGGCTGGTTCGCCCGCTCCGAGCGCCGGCTCTCGCTGATCGGCGGGGCGGGGGGCTTCGCGATGATCGGGCTCGGCGTGACGGTCGCGGCGACCGGCCGCGCGGACTGACCCTCGACGCCGACACCCGGTGGGATGAAATCCCCGCGCGGCACCGCCCCGTACGGACGGCTTCCCCAGGCGGGCACTCGCGCGCCGACCTGCGCCACGAACGCGTCAAAATCCAGGGCAGCGGGGTCAATACGGTGCCATCGCGGGACACGGGGCCGGCGCCGGGGGCATAACTTCAGAGGTACGGGCGCATCGACGCGTACGGCACGGCATCCGCACTTCCGCACCGGAGGACATCATGGACAGCCTCACCATCGAGGACGCCGACCCCGAGGAACGCCGCCCGGCAGGGCCGCTGTATGTGCCGGTTCGGCTCGGCTCTGCCGGAGGACATCAACTGCGCTTCCTGCGCGACGAGTTCGGCGTCCGCACGGCGGTCGGATTCACCAGCCAGGACCGACTGAACGCCGTGTTGGGTTGCGACCAGCGCTGGATCAGGCTCGCGGAACCCGCGTTGAGAGCGCTTTCGGCACCCCTGGGCGTCACCCGGGTGACGATCGACCCCCTGCTCGCGCCACCCGCCCCGCAGAGCCGAGGCGGCCAGACCCCGCCGTTGTGCGCCCGCCGCGCGCTGATGCTCTAGCGGGGAGGGTTGGGTTGGGTTGGGAGCGCTCTCAGGGGGTGGGGCGGTTTGGGGTGCGGACGCGACGGTGCGCTGGAAGCGCTCTCAGGTCTCCACACGGGCAGAGGCCGCCCCAGGCCGCCGGACGCGCTCTCATCCGCCAACAACAAGTCGGGCTCTCATGAGGCGCTCAAGCGGCGAAGTCCCCGAACTGTACGTCGTACGAGGTGGCCGACGTCATGTCGGCGACGAGCCACGCCGCCTCCTCGGGCCACCTCGGCGCGGTGAGGCCTGCCCAGCTGACGATCCGGACCAGCTCGCGCCACTCCATCAGCTCGGAGAGCGCTTCCGACCCGAAGGCGGCGAGCCGCGACCAGAGGGCGAAGTAGGGCGGCTTGACGTTCTGCGCCTGCCCCAGAGCAGGTGGGCGACGTCGCCCTTGAGCGAAAGCGCGTCACTGCGCCGCAAGAGGGAGTGACGGGCAAGAGTGCCGCGGTCGGGTGCAAGAACGGGGTGGGAGCGCCGGGCGGCGCTGGTGCCGGCCTTGGAGGCCACGGGCAGCACCGTATCCAGGATGCGGGCGGTCAGGGGCAGCACCGTATCCAGGATGCGGGAGGCCAGGGGCGACGCCCGCAAGCCCAGCCTTGTCGCTGCGTGGTCGCGCTCTCGGTCCGGCGCCCGTATGGAGGCTGCGACCGGGGCGTCGCGCGCGGGGGCACGCCGGCGGCGCCGCACGCGGCCACGCCTGGCTCGTGCCCGCACTCCTACCCGAGCCTCAGCCGGGGCGTGGGCCCGAGCCCGTTGGCTGGGCCCCGGCCCGTCACCCGGGCTTGCGCCCAGGCCCGCGTCATTTGAGGCGTATATCCTGCTCCGGGGGTATAAAGGCGAACGTTCGGCCGGCGTCGGGCCGGTCGCGGAGCGGGAGGTGAGGTGGCCATGCCCGAACGACGCGCCCGCCCCGCGCGGCCGCCCAAGAAGCACTCGTGGCGCAGGCAAACCCCGGCCGAGGCCACGGCCTCCCCGGATGCCACGCCTCCCACTGGCGCCCCCGACGGCGGAGGAGCGGACGCAGCCCCGGAAACGCCCCGCACCCCTGGCGACGTACCGGCCGAGACCGGACGGCGCGGCGGGCAGGCCGACGGACGGGTCGGCAGCATCGTGCAGTCCGCGCTGTACCGGGGCGGGCGGCACGTCGCCTCGCCCGGCACCCTCGCCGAGACGTTCCGCCAACTGCGCGAGACGCCGGACGGCATGGCGTGGATCGGACTGCAACGCCCATCCGGAGCCGAACTCCGCTCCCTCGCAGCGGAGTTCGACCTCCATGAACTCGCGGTGGAGGACGCACTGGAAGCCCACCAGCGTCCGAAGCTGGAACGCTATGGCGACACCCTCTTCGTCGTCCTGCGCGCGGCACGCTATCTCGACGCCCCGGAGGAGGTCGACTTCGGTGAGCTCCACGTCTTCGTCGGCCAGGACTTCCTCATCACGGTCCGCCATGGCGCCGCCCCCGACCTCTCCGCGGTCCGCCGCCGCATGGAGGAGGACCCCGAGTTGCTGGCCCTGGGCCCGGAAGCGGTGCTGTACGCCATCCTCGACGCGGTGGTGGACGGGTATGCCCCGGTGGTCGCGGGCGTACAGAACGACATCGACGAGATCGAGACGGAGGTCTTCCGCGGCGACCCGGCGGTCTCCCGCCGCATCTACGAACTCTCCCGGGAAATGGTCGAGTTCCAGCGCGCCACCCGCCCCCTGGTGGGCATGCTGCACGGCCTGATGGCAGGCTTCGCGAAGTACGGCACGGACGAGGAACTTCAGCGCTACCTCCGCGACGTCGCGGACCACGTGACCCACATCAGCGAACGCGTGGACGGATTCCGCCAGGCGCTCGCCGACATCCTGACGGTCAACGCCACCCTGGTGACCCAGCAACAGAACGCGGAGATGCGGGCGTTGGCGGAAGCGGGCTTCGAACAGAACGAGGAGATCAAAAAAATCTCCGCCTGGGCAGCCATCCTCTTCGCCCCGACGCTGGTCGGAACGATCTACGGCATGAACTTCACGGAGATGCCGGAACTGCGCTGGGCGTTCGGATACCCCTTCGCGATCGCCTTGATGGGCGTCGTATGCGCCGGTTTGTACCTCGTCTTCAAGCGCCGCGGATGGCTCTGAGTAGCCGGCTCGCACCGATCAGCATCCGCCTCGATCCCACCAACCGCACACGCCGCTCTTTCGATGCTGTCGGCGAGCGAGGAGAGGTAGCCCCTGCCATCGGTGCTGAGATAGCAGGGGTTCCCGTCCTGAGTGGTCCATGGCAGTAAGCGAGGACCGGTCACGCCTGCTGCCGCGTCGTGGTGATCTCTGCGGCGCATGCGGTCCGCGTCGGTCCTAGATGTGCTCACCGTGCACCCCCACCTGGGCCGCCGAATGGAATACGGCGACCGTGGGGGCCTACTGTCCGTCACTCCATCCGCGAGACATGCCAGTTGGCGACTGTGGGTGTCGGAACTATCGCGTTGCGTGGCACCTATCCGACCACGGTCAGGTGGGAGGCCATGTCGCGCATCTCTCCGGTGAGGGTTCGCTTGCGCTTCTTCAGGATCTCCTGCATGATCTCGGCGGCCATTCGCTGATGCCTCAGCCACTCCGGGGATGCACGGCGGACTCCGGTCAGCTCGTCCGTCGCCACGGACAGGTCGTTGGGTCCGGACGTGCGCGCGGGCCACGTCCAGGCGATGGCGGTTCCAGTTTTCGCCGCTCGGCCGCCCTGCGCTCTTCCACGCCTTGGGTGACATGGCGTCCTCGCCGGATTTGCGGACGACCGCGCGAGCGTCTCCCACGATCATGTCGTCTTCCACGCCCTTCATGCCGACAGTGAGCGGCCCGAAGGTCGTCTAGTGCCGGAAGAACGAGCCGGTGTACTCCCCGTCCCACGGCGGATGCCGCCGTGTTCGCGACGCGGTGGTAGTGGCGGGCTTCCTGGGGCCGGTTGTTGCGGCCTGCGGCAGCCGCGGCGCGAAGTGCCAGCCACCCCATGCCGCGCATTCGTCTGGCGTCGCTCGGGACAGTCTCGGTTCGATCAGGTCGGCGGTCTGGGAGGCGAGTTGTTCGGCTGTAAGTACCGGCGTCGGGCCGGGGTGAGCCAGGAAGAACTGGCCCACGCCGCAGGCGTCTCGCCGGGGACAGCGCGCAAGGTAGAGCAGGGCGGCACGGTCCGCATGGAAATCCTTCACGCCCTCGCCCGTGCGCTGAGCGTGACCACAGCAACGCTGCTTGCGCCGTACGCTCCTGAACCGGTAGGACGCTCGGAGGACCCGAACCGCGTCAACCTAATCCAGCTTCGCGTGGCCCTCACCCCACCAGTGGGACTCGCAGACCCCGACGGTGAGAGCGTGGAGGTAGAGCCGAACCTTCGCCGCTTCCACCGCACGGTCCACGACGGTGCGGTCCTCTACCACTCCGACAGCTACAAGAGCGTCGCACCCCAGCTGCCCACGCTCTTGCAGGACGCGAACAGCGCGGTTGCCCACTTCGACAGCGGCGAGGAGCACAGCCTGGCACTCCTGGCGGTGCCGAGGCATTGCAGCTGGCCGCGCGGTACCTGACGCAGGTACGGCAGTACGACCTCGCCTACACCGCGCTGGCCGGCGCGATCACCGACGCACGCCGGGCCGGGGACACACTCACCGGGAGATCCGGCGTGATCGGGATGTGCTGGCTGCTCCTGCGCCAGGGCCGACTGGACGAAGCGAGGTTGTCCGCCAGTTCCGTAGTCATCAGCTGACCACCTCCAGCGCCACGGTACGCCGGTCAGGCGAATCAACCAGAGGCTCTTTGGCAGATACTCGCCGGGAGCGGTGACCCATCACCGGCTTGCCGCCGAGCATGCAGGCCGGGCCCCCGGCAAGATCGGGGCCTGAGCGGGAGGGTCCTCGTCGGTCGGGCAGCTTCGCCGTACCAGGGTTCTCCGGGGGCCGCCAAAGCTCACCGGGTGACGCTAGCGCTTGGCCTTTGCGGCCCCCGGGGGGTTCCTGGTACACCTCCGGTGGCCGGGCGATGAGGGACCCCTCCCACGACCCCGACCACCCTTCACCACGCTGCCTCCACTCGCTGAAGCACCACCACGAGCGGCAGCAGCGCGAACGGGAAGCCGCAGGCACCACGTGGCAGGACAGCGGGCACGTGTTCGCCGCCGCGCAGGGCAGAGCGATCGACCCGACCAACCTCACCCGAGCCTTCACCACGCTCCTCCACAAGGCCGGCCTCCGTCGCATCCGCTTCACGGCCTACGGCACTCCGCCGCCTCCCTGCTCCTGGAACAGGGCGTCGAACTCGTCGTCATCAAGGAACTACTCGGCCACGCCCACATCGGCGTCACCGCCACCGTCTACGCCCACGTCCGGCTCCGCCTCCAGCGCGACGCCATCGACGCCCTCAGCACCGCGCTCGTCGACCGGGAGACCACCGAAACGGCTCGCTCCGACGGCGACGAACCGCCACCCTGCGCCTCAGTCGTCCGCTGACGTTGCCGTCGACTACTGCCGTCACAGCATGCAGAAGCCCCGCCAGGACGCACCTGGCGGGGCTTCCAATTTGCTACTGCATAATTCGCTGCGCGAGGGAGTTGATGTTCACGGCATCGTCGGCGGCGCGTCCCTGAACTATTCTCCGATCAAAATGAATTTTCCCTCAGGTTGGACGCCACCCTCCTGGCCGCCTCGAGCGGACCAGAAAGCAGCTTCTTTCGTTTTCCCCATCCCTCTGCCCTGGTGATGGCCTCATCGAGAAGGTCAAGTAGTTCTGCTCGCGCATCCCCCTCGGGATGTCTTGGGAGTGCTACCTGAACAACCAGCGATCGAAACCCCTCCAGGAATGACCCGACTCTGACGCCGGAGAATTTCGGACCGTACGTTTCTCCTGGGACGAGGAAGGTAACCGTCAGGTTGAACGGAATATCAGACAGTGTATCGATACCTGACGGCGTCCCCCTCAAGGAGTCGAGTGCGGAGGTCCACCGCTTGTCCTCAAGCCCTCCCCCGATGATTGACTTCAGAGACAGGGGGGTGAGAGGCATGTTCGCGTTTCCATCAGTTTCCGACATCACAACCCTAGATCCAATTTGCCGGCATGCGATTCCTTATTGAACGGTCCAGCCCAACGCTGCACGATCCACTTCTCAAGATCGAGCATATCCGAGCGTGATCCGCTAGTCAGAACGCGCATGCGATCTGCGCCCATCGCGGCCATATCCCTCGCCGAATACCGACCTGCCGGGTCTTGGGTGATACCCGTCTTGAGGTAACCCCCACTTGCGTCCTCCAGAACGTACAGGTAGTTCGTCGCGGTACTGTTGCGCGAGTTTCCGTGAGTGGATGGAGCCGACATCGGCCGCGGGTTAAGACTGGGACCCATCTGGCCGTTGGCCAGCCTGGGCTGAGTCCCAGTAGCGCAAGCGCAAGCAGTCGAGTGACCTGCGGTGCTGCCTCCGCAGTTGTGAACGAGGACCGGCGTAGCCCCAGCCAGCACATAGTACGTGTGGATGTGGTCAACAGTCAGGTTGTACGTGGTGACGGAACGGTGGTAGCTCCGCACCTTGACGACCGTGATCAGCGCGCCGTCGGGCTGACGGAGAAGCTCGCCGGGCTTCAGGTCTGTCGCGTCGACCCATTGTGCACGGCTTGCATCCCAGTAGGGGTGATGTTGTGTCGAAGTGATCGTCTGATCACCGTCTGCCGTGCGGACCGTGGTGTCGGTGAAGTCCTTGTCCGTCAAAGTGACGACGACATCGGTGACCTTCTCGGCCTTTGTCGTGTCGGTCAGCGGATCCGTCGCCTCGACCGTGTCGCCGACCTGGACCTGACTGATCGGAATGGCAGCGCCACTGGCGAGGAGCACCGTCGTCGGGGCCGGGAAGCTGTCGCACTCTTTCGGCGCAGGGGCCTCTCCCTTACCGGCGGCCACGCCGGCCTCCCCCTTGGCTGCCGCCGCCTCGCCCTCGGCTCCTGCCTTGCCCGCCTCGCTCCTTGCCGACTTCGCCATCTTGGCAGCGCCGGCCACGATGGCGGATCCGACGCCCAGCACCGAGACGGCCTCGGCTCCCGCCCCGACGGCGGCCCCTACGACCGCTGTCGCCACTCCGAATTCGGCGCCAGCCGTGAATCCCTCAGCGGCCGCCACCAGTACACCGGCGCAGGCTCCTGCCGTAGCGGCGACGCATCCCACGACCACGGAGACGACGACCACGGTCACCGCGATCTCCACAACGTGGTCCGCAGCCCAGTCGATCGCCTTCTCCCACAAGTGGTGGTGCTTCTTCGGTTTCGGTTTCGGGTTCGGGTGGCTGGCGCGCGGCTTCGGCTTGTCGGCCGTGGTGCTGCGGTTGCCGTCCGTGTTGGGCGTGCCGTCGTTGTTCCATTCGTCTGGGTAGCAGGCCGCTCCGCTCGCGCCGCACATCTGCATGAGGCCGGTCGGATCGCTGCTGGTGACCGGGGTGTTGCCTGAGTAGGCGTAGCCGTTGATGGACTGCGGGTTGGACGCGTCGAAGAGGGGGTCCACGGAGAGGAAGCGGCCCAAGCTCGGGTCGTATTCTCGGGCCCCGAGATTGGTGAGGCCTGTTTCGGTGTCCATGGTGCCGCCGACGAAACCCTTGTCGCCTGGCCACTTCGTTGGCGCCGGGGCGCCGCTCCTGCTCTGGCCGAAGGGAGTCATCGGGCGACGCTGGACGGCCAGGGTGGCGGAGTCGATCGCCACGGTGTCGGTTCCGTTGGGGTCGGAAGCCAGGTAGGTCAGGCGACCGTCGGTGCTGCGGGCGACGGTCAGGCTGCCGGGTGCGCCGTAATAGCGGGTGGCGGTTGTGGTATTGGCCGCCTTGTTGAGCACGACCTCGGTGCCCGGCAGATACAGGGTCGCCGTGTCGGCGTCGTGGCGCAGGAGTTGGTTGCCGTCGGCGTCGTAGACGAAGTCGGTACCGTCGCCCTGCTGTGTCTTGGTGATGGTGTCGAGCGTGCCTTCGTCGGTCCAGGTGAAGTTCTGGGTACCGGCACCGGTTGTGTGGGCGGTTGTGTTGCCCGATTCGTCGTAGGCGAAGGTGTCCGTGCTCGTCCCGGCTGCCTTGCTGGTGGTGGTCATGGACTGGACGGCGTGCGGGTGCGCCCGGCCGGCGGCCGGATAGACCTCGGTGTGGGTGGCGTCCTTGTCCGTGTTGCCTGTTACGTCATGGTCGATCTCGCTGGTGCGGTTGCCGGTCAGGTCGTAGCCGAAGGACTGCCAGTACGGGCTCGGGCCACCCAGGTTCGCGGCACTGGGCCGGGTGTTGGTGCAGCCGCCGATGCCCGCGGCCTTCGGGGCCGGCTCCGTGCTGGTTCCGCCCTTGTCGGTCCAGGCTTCGGTGAGCCGGTCGAGGTAGTCGTAAGTGAAGCACTGCGTGTCGGTCTGGCCCGTGTCCTGGACGTCGGAGACGGATGTGACGGCTCCGGCCGGCGTGTATGTGTACTTGATGACGTCGGCCGACGAGACGGTGTTGGTCTCCTTGTCCAAGGTCGACTTCACGACACGGCCGGTGGCCGCGTCGTAACTGTTGGTCTGCACCACCTGGTTGGGGACGTCACCGGTGGTGCTCCGCTGGACCTCACCGAACGGCGTGTAGTTCATGCCGCTGAGGTAGTCGGCGTCACCGCTGGCCAGGAGGAGCTGTCCGGCGATGTTGTACGCGTAGTACACGGTCTCGGCGGTCAGCCCGCCCGCAGCGGGCATCGTCGTGGAATCGAGCAGCCCCACGTTCGGCGTGTACACCATGCCCGTCTTGTACGTACCCGCCAGTTTTCCCTCGGAGGCGGGAATCGTGACCGACGATCCCGTGGGCCGGTAGCCGGTGTCGTAGCCGGTCACCGACGTCGTGTACGCGTTGCCGCCGACGAACCTGGAGGACGAGGTCGGGTAGCCCTTCGCCAGGCTGTCGTACGTCCAGGACGCGAGCTTGGTTCCGGAGGCCGACCCTGAGTACTCGGCGGTCTTCCTGCCAAGCGCGTCGTAGGTGTAGGCCAGCGTCTTGCCGCGGGCGTCCGTGGTGGACGTGACCTGGTCCAGGTCGTCGTACGTGTACTTCGTGGTTCCGGTGTCCGGGTCCGTGGAGGAAGCCTTGCGGCCCCGCAAATCGTAGCTGGTGCTCCACGTGTTGCCCGCGCTGTCCGTCACCCGATCCTGCTGGCCCGCGGAGTTGTAGTGGTAGTGAGTGGTGTCAGCGGATCCGGAGGGAGTGGGGCCATGGAACTGGAGCAGTCCGGTGGTACGGCCGAGGGCGTCCTTGACGGTGCTCGTCGCCGACGCACCGGGAGGCGGCGTGACGTCGACCCGGTCTGCCCCGGGGTAGGCGGTTGTGCTCCGCCACTGTTCAACGGCGTAGCTGGAGAGCGCCTGGGCGACGGGCCGGCCCATTCCGTCGAAGTAGGTGCCGGTCTGCGAGGGCACCTGGTCGTCATTGACGACGTAGAGCGTGGTGGAGGGGTCGGCCGTGTTGTAGTAGTCGGCGTTGGACTTCACCGTCCAGCCGTGGCTGTCGTAGTAGGTGTCCGAAATCAGACGCCCCGAGCCACCGTCACCGCTGTTCTGCTGTTCCTGGCGCAGGCGCAGGAGCCCGTCGTAGAGCTTGTAGTCGATGCCGTAGGACTCGTCTTCGCGCAGCGTCTCCGTTGTCACCACGCTGGGGGTCGTGTTGTTGAGAGCGTAGGCGAACTTGGTGTTGGGCGACTTGTTCGCCTTGGCCCGGCCCGGCAGCCACACGGCGGAGATTCGTCCCAGCGGGTCGTACGTGACGTCGGTGATGCGCCCGTTGGGGTCCGTCGTGGTCAGCGGAACGGAGCGCATCGGGTCATAGGTGGTCGTGCTCTTCCACCCGGTGGTGGCGGGGGCGACGGCCGGCTGAGTACTGGTGATCGACGTCGGCAGCGCTCCGGTGGTGGGAGTGAAGGCGGAGGACGTGGTGGCCCCAACCGCGTTGGTCACGCTGGTGGTACGTCCGTAATCGTCGTATGTCGTGGTGCCGATGGTCTTGAGCTGTGCAACGCCCGAGGAGTCGTAGTGGTCCAGAGCCTGGGTCTCGGATATGTCTCCGGTGGCACCAAGCGTGCCGAAGCCCTTGCCGTCGTAGATGTTTCGGGTGTCGGCGAGGGTGTTGGACGCGTCCGGGGTGGTGCCGCACGCCGCCGAGATCTTGATGGCCTCGGCGGGGAACGCCAGCATGTTCGCCGCGGCGTTCTGGGCGTAACTGGTCGTGGTGCACGTCTCGGGGGTGGCGGCGGTGCCGTCGCCCTTGTCGTCGACGGAGACGACCAAGCCATCGGAGTCATAGGTGCTATCGGTCTCGGTGGCGCGCCAGGAGCCGTCCGCCAGCAGCGCACGCTGGCGCACGGAGCCGATTCCGCCCAGACGGGCGGTCAGGTCGGGCAGCCCGGTGCGCTTGTGGGTGGCGGTGACGCGACCGGACCACGGGTCGTTCAACGTCGCCGACTGCAGTGCGCCGCCGTTGGTGTCGTACGTGCGGCTCTCACGAGCGAACCCCGCCAGCTGGTCGTTGTCGTCGAGCTTCCCGCCTGATGAGTCGGTCACGGTGACGGAGCGCTTGGAGCCATCGGCCTTCACGTCGCCGTTCATGCCCCGCATGTACAGCGTGGACGCCTGCGTGAGTGTCTGGGGAGCGGCACCTGTGCGGGTGATGACTTCGCCGTAGCCGCGGAACTGGCCCCACGTACGGTTCTTGGGGTCGGCGAGTTCCTCGTCGTCATGGTGCCAGGCGGCACCACCGACGTAGTCGTACGACGTAGTTTTGGCGGCCGCGCCGATCCCGGTCTCGTCGACCTCGGTGACTTGCTGGACCAGATATTTGTGGAACCAGTCGAGTACGGGGTCGCTCGCGCCTTGAGGGGTCCAGTAGACGGGGTAGCAAGCCATGCTGTTGCTGTCGGGTGATGCGGGCATGGTGGTGCCCTTGACGCACTCCGGGTCCTTGTAGACGACGTCGATCTGGCCGCCCGACTCCGTGTTGATCGCATTGATCCGCAGCCGGAAGATCGGCGGAAGATTGTCCGCCGCCCCGACCCTGTTGGCCATCCGCTGCCCCATGAAGGTGACCGCTGGAGTGGTCTCCGTGCCACCGTCGTGCCCCGTACGGGTAACCGAAGCGAGCCACAGCGCCGGCTTGCCGGTGTCTCCCGGCGCCGGGAACTGGTGGGTGAGCGCATAGGTGTCGACGGTGGAGTACGAGTTACCTACGAGAACCTGCGTGGTGATGGTGGTCAGACGCTTGGTGCTCCAGAACGACGGAGCGTGGTTCGTGCACGTGCCGGTGGCGGGACAGTTCTGATCGAACGGAACATCCGGCCAGTGACCCGCGTTGGTCGCGTTCAAAAGGTTCGAGGCGCAGGTGAATTTCGTATCCGGGAGGCAGCGCTCGCCGGTGGTGAACACAACCTGAGCGGCCGCCTTCGTACCGGCGACGACATCCGACAGCCGCTGTCCGTACGTGATGGCGGTCAGGTAACCGCCCCGTACGTACGGCGTCAGGCTGTCGGTCGTGCCCCTGGCGTAGTAATTGGACTCCGTGTTGTACGCGTACGTGGTGACGTTCTGGTTGGCGTCCACGACGAAGTCGAGCCCCCAACGCCAGGCCTGCTGGCACCAGGACGTGTCGAAGGTCGACCCGTGGCACGGTTCGCCGGCGTTGTTGCCGAAGACCGGAGCGGTCCAGGCGGAATTGGTTGCGGGGGTGGTGGAGCTGCCCGGTGCATGGTTCAGTCCGAAGTAGTACTGCTCACCGTTGGTCGCGGTGATCCTCCAGTACTCACCGTTCTGAGCACCGTTCGCCGCCCCTGTGAGGTGTTCGACCTTCGAGCCGTCGTCGCCGTTCTCGCGCCAGGTGCCGGTGGCGTCGTCCTTGACGAGCTTCACCGACCGGCCGCCCAGCGACATGGTCATGTCCTCGCCCGACCAGCAATTGTCGCCCACAGTGTCGGGCTGGCCGTCCTTCGAGCAGGGCTTGTACGAGCGCTCGATGAACCCGGGATCGTAGTCCCAACCGTCACCGATCCAGGACGCCTGGTTGTTGGTGGCCGACGTCCTGCCATCGAGACTCGCCGAATCGTAGGAGAGCGAGACGCCGGGGGCGGAGCCGCCCAACGGCGGCGGGACGCTGATCGGATACGTCCAGTTGAAGTCCCCCGTCGAAGTACCGGCACTCCAACTGCCCGACGGTGCAAGGGCGGTGGCGGTATATGTGCCCCCGGCGCCGCCCGGCGCCGGCGCGGCCGCCAGGACCATGGGCTGCGCGGCGGCCGAGGCGGCACGCGACGTGGTGGAGGCACTGTTCAACCGAGCCACCGACGGCGAAGCCGTCTTGGGCGCTGCGTCCGCGACAGGAAGCGTCACGTCGGCGACCAGTCGATGATGCGCATAGTCGTTGTGGAAGGGCAGCGGCGTGGCGGTGCGGCACTGGGCCGCCGCGGGTTGGGTCAGTGCACATGCCGGCAGCTGGACCAGCTGGAGCCGAGAGGCGTAGTCACCCCCATAGGCGTTGGCGAAGCCGGAATACTCCAGGCCTACCGATACCTTGCCGTCCCCTTTGTTCGTCGCGGTGTCACTGAGCGACACCAGGACCCCGTTGATCCCTGCCTGCTGCGCCTCGTCGCGACCCGCGACGGAGACGGCCACCTCGTCCGGTGTCCGACCGGAGGCGTCGGCCGGGCGGTTCTTGGTGAGGGATCCGGGGCGGCCCAGCCAGACAGGTGTCCCCAGGACAGGAGCGGGTCCGGGCTCCACGGACGGAGCAGTGCTGGGCATGAGGGACCGGGCGGATCCAGGGGCGCCTCCCGCCGGATTCGCCAGTGTGCGGGTGGCCTTGGGCCAGGCCACGGGAGCCGCCCCCGTCGGCGCGGGCGCAGACCGCACGGGGGCGGCCGCCGCCGATCCCACGGACGGCGCTGCTGATACACCGTCATGTCCGGATACGGACTGCTTTTTGTCGAGCGGCCGAGGTGACCACAGTTTCGGCAGTTTATGGCCGTCGGCGAAGACAGGCGCCCCCGCCAGTGCGGTGACCATCAACGCCAGACAGGTCGCCAGAACGACCGCATTACGCCGTGCGCAAGCCTGTCGAATCCAGCCAAAAATCGGCGAGAAACCTCCGCTATTGCTCTTCACTAAAGCCCCACCCCTGGAAACAAAAGAGATGGGAAAATTACCAGCGGGTTCCTATTCGCACCCCCAAGTGGGGATAAGGGATCAGAAAATAATAGGCCAAAGAATGGTAATGCAATGAGCGCAACTGCACACACAAGGCGACAGAGTGCACAGAATGGGCACAGTGCCTTCACAGACGAGCGCCCGATTGACCGCATAGGTATGATTTAGGGGCATCTGCGTTTTAACTGGCCATATCTGACGCACGAAAACAGCGGCAGGCCGAACGGAATCGCCTTCGATGACGCCCCTCGATAACGCTTGCTTTCATGCCGGATATGCTCCGGAAAGCACGCAGCTACGCGACGCAAATCGTTGATTTAGGGGTGGTCTGGGAGCATCATGAAGACACAGAGCCGATATAGAAGACGAGGCATGGCCTCACTTTTGGGCTTGGGCCTGGGTGCGGGGCTCGTTCCGCTTGGCGTCGACCCAGGCACCGCGTTGGCCTACGACAGGCCGCCGGCGTCCCTCCGGGCAAGTGGGGTTGGCTCGGCAGACACGCCGTCGTCCCCCGTCCAAGCGGAAGCGATCTCGGCCTCGGCCAGGGCCAGGACGGCGCACATCGCCGTCCCGGTGAGCGCGGCGACGACGCCGACCACCACCCTCACCGCCAATCCTGATGGCAGCTTCACCCAGACCCAGAGCCTTGACCCGGTGCGGGTCGACAAAAGGGGGACCTGGGTCCCGATCGACCCCACCCTGCAGCGGAACGCGGAAGGGACCATCGCAACCGTCGCGACCCCCACCGCTCTCGTCTTCTCCCCGGGGGGCACCGGCCCCCTCGCCAAAATGACTTCTCCTGAGGGGAAGGAACTGGCCCTCACCTGGCCCGACCCTCTTCCCGCTCCGCACTTGTCCGGCGCCAGCGCGCTGTATGCCGATGTCCTTCCGGATGTCGACCTCCGTGTCACCGCGCAGGACCAGGGCGGCTTCACTCAGGTACTCATCGTCAAGACCGCTCAGGCGGCGCGCGATCCCAAGCTCGCCGTGGTACGGCTCAGCACCACGACAAGCGGTCTCACCGTGACGAACGACAGCACCGGCGCCCTCGACGCCAAGGACAGCTCGGGAAGGACGGTCTTCTCCGCGCCCACCCCGGTCATGTGGGACTCGGGCACGTCTGTTCTCGCCCCGGCCAGGTCACGGGCGCTGTTCATGCAGGACCCGGCTCCGGGCAACGTCGCCGACAAGGCGGTTTCCGGCCCGCCGGAAGGTGCCAAGCAGGCGGAACTGCGGACCACCACAGGGCAGGGTGGAATCACGCTGACGCCCGATCAAAAGCTCCTGACGGCGCCGGACACACACTTCCCCGTCTACATCGACCCGAACTGGATACCACGCAACACCGGCAACGCAACCTGGGGTGGTGTCTGGGAGGCTCACAAATCCGAGCCGTGGGACACCGCCAAGTGGGACGACCCCGGAGTCGGTTACCAGGGCTGGCAATCAACCACCGGCATCGAGCGTGTCTTCTACAAGTTCGACACGTCCTTCTACTCGGGCAAGACCATCAGTTCGGCCACACTGAACATGCTGGAGACCTACTCGGCGTCAGGCGGCTGTGAGAAGTACGGGGTCAACGTCTACCGCGCCGACTCGTTCAACGCCGGAATCTCCTGGAACACCGCGCCGGCGACTCACGAGCGGATCGGGAGCGCGTCCGTCACAGGTACGCGCAACAACGACTGTCCCGGTTCCCAGCCCGCGGTCGCCGACATCACTTCCGCGGTGTCGAACGCCGGCAGCAGTCTCTCGGTGGGAGTCTTCGCGGCGAATGAAGGGGACAAAAACGCGTTCAAGCGGTTCTCGACGAACCCGAGCCTGACGGTTCAGTACAACTCCACTCCGCAGGTGCCGAGCGCGCCTGCCACTGTCCCCGCGACCCAGTCGCCGGCGACGCCGGATTGCGGCGTGAACGCGCCCTTTGGCTGGATCGGCTCGACCAACGTCGCCAGTGACGGCATCCACCTGCGAGCCGCCATCTCCGATCCAGACACAGGCCAGCAGGTGCGTGGCCAGTTTGCCTTGTGGGACTACGCGAGCGACGCCTGGATCATCTCGGCCGGCGATGCGAACTCCAGCACGCCCTGGGTCTCCGGCAATACGACCGTCGACAAGGCGGTGGGCGCGCTGGAGGATGGGCACACGTACAGCTGGAACGTGCGTACCGATGACGGCATCAACCGATCTGCCCCCACCCCTGCATGTCACTTCCAGATCGACCGAACCCCGCCGAGCCAGCCCGGTGTCTCGTCGGACGACTACCCGCTCGCCGGCTCGACGACCGCCCCTACTCACGTCATGGGCGACGGGTTCCAAGGGAACTTCACCGTTACGGCGACTGACGGCAACAGCGGTGTCGACCACTTCGAGTACGCCCTCAACAAGCCGCTTCCCGTTGGCGGCGCCAGCACCGTCGCGGCTGCGAACGGCTCGGCGAACATCAAGGTGGCACCAGACCATTGGGGTACCAACTTCCTCGTCGTGAGCGCCGTGGACAAGGCCGGCAATCACTCGCAGTCGTTCGAGTACGCCTTCTACGTCCCTGACAACCTGACGGCCCACGCCGTTCCGGGTGACCTCACCGGTGACGGCATCCCCGACACTGCCGTCGTCGGCAAGGACGGTCAAATCCGGTTCTACACGGTGGGAACGGACCCCGCGTTGAGCGTCCCCGTCGCAACGTCACAGGCGCCGACAGCCGACAAGACGTGGAAGGGCGCGATCCTCGCCCATCGCGGCGCCATGCACGGCTCGGCACGTGTGGACGACCTGTTCGTTCTCAAGAACGGCAAGCTGTACATCTATCTCAACCCCGGCCCGGGCAACTTCATCAAGGCGGAGGCGACAACGGTCAGCAGACCGCCATGCGACCCCGCGGTCACCGACTGCTCCGGCTATGCGGCGGACTGGTCGCAGGCCGGCCAGATCATCGCCGCCGGCGATGTCGACGGCGACAGCGCCCATCACAATGACTTGATCACTGTTGAGGGCGACAGACTCTGGCTGTTCCCCGGCAACGGCGGCGGACGACTTCTCTCTCCTCGCCTGCTCGGGCCCGGTGGCTGGAACGCGATGACAGCGGTCGCTCCCGGTGATGTCACGAATGACGGCCTACCGGACCTCTGGGCCCGCGACAAGACCAGCGGTGCCATGTACGTCTACCCCAACCGTGCCGGAGACCCCACCGGAGTCGGTGACGGCGATACACGCAAACAGATCGGAAGCCGCCTGGCACCACTCTCCTATCCCGCGCTCACCAGCGACGGTGATCTGGACGCCGATGGCCTTCCCGACCTGCTCGCTGTCGGCTGGGACGGCCGGCTGGCCGAGTTCCCCGGCCAGAACCCGAACGGGGACCTGATATCTCTTGGAGCTCCGAGCGACCTCAGCCGGCGCGGCTGGACCTCCACCGCCCAGTCCATCGAGGGTTCGCCCTATCTGCCCACCAGCCGGAGCGACTTCAACAGCGATGCCCGGCCCGACATCGTCGCCGAGAGGGGCGATGGGAGTCTGTACCTGTACGCCGGTGACTCCGGGGGCCGCCTCGTTCCGGGCCACCAGATATGGGACAAGACGTGGGACGCGGTGAAGCTCATGACTACCGGCGACTTCAACGGGGACGGCAACGCGGACCTGGCGGGCGAGTGGTATGACGGCAGCCTCCACCTCTACCCCGGCGACGGACAGGGTGGTCTGGACGCCTCCAATGTCACGCAGCTGACCGGGGGCAACACGTGGGGAACCGCCAAGCAGCTGACCGCCGGTGATTTCAACGGAGACGGCAAGACGGACCTGGTGGCCATCTGGGGTGACGGCAGCCTGCACCTGTACACCAACAGTGGGACAGGAGGCCTCAATGGCGCCGCATCCATGTGGCCCGGTAACGAGTGGGGCGACATGAAACTTCTGGCCGCAGGCGACTACAACGGCGACACTTTCGCCGACCTTCTGGCCGAGTGGAGTGACGGGTCTCTCCATCTCTACTTCGGCAACGACCACGGCAGTCTGTCTGCCGGCTCCCAGATGATCGGAGGCAATACGTGGCTCTCCGTGGAACACCTCGTAGCCGGTGACTTCTCGGGCGACGGCAGGACAGATCTTGCGGCCGTGTGGCCTGACGGAAGCCTTCACCTCTACGCCGGTGACGGAGCCGGTCACTTGAGTGACTCCGTCTCCATGTGGCCGGACAGCACATGGGGCGGCATGCCCCTCGTCAGCTAGGACTTGTCCTGCCGATCATGTTCGGAGCCAGATGGTGAGGGCTGCGGCGGTTGCGGTGCCGAGGTAGACGTAGCCGCGCTTGTCGTAGCG
>NZ_JBICXU010000016.1:0-156650 GCF_043200435.1 Streptomyces sp. NPDC048416 | reverse complement strand
GCCTGTCCGGCGATTGAGGACGAGCGCCGTTCAGGCGCGAACGGGGGTGCAGGGGGCGGAGCCCCCGCAGGGGGTCTGGGGCGCAGCCCCAGGGGGCTGCACCTTCAAGTAGCCGCACGGGCGGGAGGGCGGGAAAACCCCCGGGGTCTGGGGCGGAGCCCCAGGGGTCGGCTCATTCGATGCGCTGTACGGGCGGGCGGGTGGGAAAACGTCCCCGGGGTCTGGGGCGCAGCCCCAGGGCGCTGCACCCTCAAGTAGCCGCACGGGCGGGAGGGTGGGAAAACACCCCTCGCTAACCCGCGGCGCAGCCCGTCTCACCGAGCGGACCCGCCAAACCGAGGCACCCAGAACCGGCTACGCTCGCCCCGTGGCTGAAATCCAGATTCCCGCTGACATGAAGCCCGCCGACGGCCGTTTCGGCGCGGGCCCCTCCAAGGTGCGTACGGAGGCGCTGGACGCCCTGGCCGCCACCGGCACCTCCCTCCTCGGCACCTCCCACCGCCAGGCCCCGGTCAAGAACCTGGTCGGCGAGGTGCGCCAGGGCGTGGCCGACCTGTTCTCCCTGCCCGAGGGCTACGAGGTGATCCTGGGCAACGGTGGCTCCACCGCGTTCTGGGACGTCGCGACGCACGGCCTGATCGAGAACAAGTCGCAGCACCTGAACTTCGGCGAGTTCTCCTCCAAGTTCGCCAAGGCCGCCAAGCTCGCACCGTGGCTGGCCGAGCCGACCGTCATCAGCAGCGACCCGGGCACCCACCCGGACCCGAAGGCCGAAGCGGGCGTGGACGTGTACGCGCTCACGCACAACGAGACCTCCACCGGTGTCGCCGCCCCCATCAAGCGCGTGACCGGCGCCGACGAGGGCGCCCTCGTCCTGGTGGACGCGACGTCCGGCGCCGGCGGCCTGCCCGTCGACATTACCGAGAGCGACGTCTACTACTTCGCCCCGCAGAAGTCGTTCGCCTCGGACGGCGGCCTGTGGCTCGCGGCGTTCTCGCCGGCCGCCCTTGAGCGCGCCCAGCGCGTCCACGCGAGCGGGCGTCACGTGCCGGAGTTCTTCTCGCTGCCGACCGCGATCGACAACTCGCTGAAGAACCAGACGTACAACACCCCCTCCCTGTCCACCCTGTTCCTGCTCAACGAGCAGCTGAAGTGGATCAACGGCCAGGGCGGCCTCGCGTGGTCGACGGCGCGCACGGCTGCGTCGGCGGGCGCCCTGTACGGCTGGGCCGAGGACTCCAAGCACGCCACCCCGTTCGTCACCGACCCGGCGAAGCGCTCGCAGGTCATCGGCACGATCGACTTCGCGGACGGCATCGACGCGGCGGCGATCGCCAAGGTGCTGCGCGCCAACGGCATCGTGGACACCGAGCCGTACCGCAAGCTGGGCCGCAACCAGCTGCGCATCGCGATGTTCCCGGCGATCGACCCGGCGGACGTCGAGGCCCTGACGGCCTGTGTCGACTACGTGATCGAGCAGCTCTGAGCAAACAGCACCCGCGGGGGCCCGGCGCCGTTCTGGCGCCGGGCCCCTGTGCGTGCGCGCGCGGTCACGGCCGATAACCGCCCTATGCCGCAAGGGACTTGGTCCCTACCATCCAAAGCGATCCGGCGCTGCGCACCACGGCCGGACCGATCGCAGGTTTGACATGTTCATGCCTCAACTACGTTCTCGTGGCGGCATGGGCATGCGGCTGGACCCCCCACATCCCGCAAGGCCACCGACAACCGATCGGAGCATCATGCCCGGTGCACTTCTCGCAGGCGCCGCGACCGCGGCCTTCCTCGCGACCTCGCTCTTCACCCAGGCCGCGCCCGCCGCGGCGTCCGGCATCACCGCGCCGCCCGACAAGATCGTCATCGAGGTCGCGACCGTCAACGGCTCCGGCTGCCCGATCGGCACCGCCGCGGTCGCCGTCGCGCCGGACAACACCGCCTTCACCGTCACCTACAGCCAGTACCTGGCCCAGGTCGGCGCCGGCGCCAAACCGACCGACTTCCGCAAGAACTGCCAACTCAACCTGATCGTGCACGTCCCCTCGGGCTTCACCTACGCCGTCGCGAGCGCCGACTACCGCGGCTACGCCCACCTGGAGAGCGGCGCGAGCGCGACGCAGAAGGCCTCGTACTACTTCCAGGGCTCGTCCGACACGGCGAGCAGATCGCACCCCTTCACCGGCCCCTACGACGACGACTGGCAGGCCACCGACTCCACCGACTGGGGCCAGCTGGTGTGGGCCCCCTGCGGTGTCCAGCGCAACTTCAACATCAACACCGAGCTGCGCGCGAACGTCGGCACCTCCGACCCCCACGCCAACAGCTTCATCGCCATGGACTCCACCGACGGCGACATCCAGACCATCTACCACCTGGCCTGGAAGGAGTGCCCGAACCCGCGCTGACCCACAAGCACAGCAGGGCCCCCACCCCAAGCAGCCCCGCACCACGGTGGCCCGCACCACAGCGGCCCGCGCCACCAGGTGCGGGCCGTTCCATCACAGCCGCAACCACCACCACAGCCGCCGCCAGCCACACCCGCACCCACACCCACACCCACACCCACACCCACACCCACACCCACAACCGTAAGCAAGCCAGGCCCTCGTCTCGACCCCTCAGTCGCCGCCACCGCGCCGCCGCAGCAGACGCTTCGCTCCCACGCCGAGCACGGTGGCGCCCGCCAGGACCATCGCGCCCAGCACGAACTCGCCGTTGCCCGCGCCGCCACCCGAACCGGCGGAACTCCCGCCCGCCGCAGGCGACTTGGCACCCTCACCTTTCAGAGGGACCCGCACGACGCCGCTGTCCGCGCCTTCCGAGCCGACCATCAGGGCGGTGCCGTCCGGGGTGTACGTCACCGACTCGGACTGGGCCTGCACCGGCGTGCCCGGCACCGCGTGCCAGTCGCCGAGCGGACCGCCCGCACCGCCCGCACCGCCGCTGCCGCCCGCCCCGCCCTTCCAGACGTATTCGGCCAGCGAGAAGTAGCCCCGCAACGCCAGCCTCGTACCGTCCGGCGAGAACGCGCCGTCGGTCACCCACGGCACATCGCCGACCCTGCGGAAGACGTTCGTGCCGGACGCCGACAGCTTGGCCGGCCCCTCGTAGAGGCCGCCGCCGCTCTCACGCTTGGAGGCGATGTAGACGCGGCCGGTCCTGGGGTGGACCATCAACGCCTCGGCGTTGCGCGGCCCGTCGGCGTACTGGACGGTGTACTGCGTCGCCTCGACCGTCTGGTCCTTCAGCTCGGCCGGCTCGTGGAAGCGGTAGATCCACACGCGGTTCCAGGAGCCGTCCAGGTTGTCGCCGATGTCCCCGACATAGAGGTCTCCGTCGGGCCCGATCGAGATCGCCTCCACGTCACGCGGCCGGCCCACGCCCGTCATGGTGACCCGCGCGACGGTCCGGCCCGTCTTCGCGTCGACGGCGTACACATAGGGGCCGTCACCGCTGTCGTTGTGCGTCCAGTAGACGCCCGGGTGGACACGGCTTGCGGCGAGCCCGCTGGACTCCTTGATCCTGGGGTCCTTGATGGTGAAGCCCCCGTCATCGGCCGCCGCGGGACCCGCCGCACACATCAGGACGAGCCCGGCCGCCCCGCACACTCTCAAAAACGAACGCATGCCCCCAGTCTCCCCGGGTGTGGGAACTGATCCTGCTGCCCAGTAACCGCACACCAGGCGCGGAGGTCGTCCTCGCTGGGCTTCTGCTCGGCATGCTCGATCCGAGAGACCTTGGACTCGTGGAAGTCCATTGGCCGCCGCGAAGGCGCGCCCCCGTAGTCGTCCATCTCGCCCCGCTGCCAACAGGATCACGGCTCGCGGGACTTCGATGCATACGAATCAACCCCCCGTCTCTCCGGGCAAACCAAAAGCCCCGGTCTTACAGAGGGTGTACCCCCGTAGGCGGGTGCTGTGGCGGCGGCTACTGGCGCTCGCGCTTGCGACCAGGGCAGGATCACACCCCATGACGACTTCCGTTCTGGTCATGGGTGGCTCACACTTCCTCGGACGCGCCGTGGCGGTTGAGGCTCTGTGTCGCGGGTGGTCCGTAACCGTGTTCAACCGGGGCAAGACAGGAAGAAACCCTGACGGGGTTCACGCCGTCCAGGGCGACCGCACCAACCGGAAGGACTTGGGTCGGCTGGCCGGCATCGGGCCTTGGGACGCGGTTCTCGACACCTCTGGCATGTCCGCAGACGTCGTAGACCTGGCGACTCAGGCCTTGTCCGAGGCGACACGTAGGTACGTCTACGTGTCCACGGTCTCGGTCTACGCGGGATGGCCGCTGTTGCCTCTCACAGAAGATCTTCCAACTCTGGCGGAGGCTGAACCCGTCGCAGGCATGCCGGGTGACGTGGTCGTGTCGTACGGAGTGGACAAGGCCGCTGCGGAAAAGGCTGCCCAGGCGAACCTGGGGCGTGCACTGACTATTCTGCGCCCTGGTGTGATTTTGGGCCCGGAGGAGTATGTGGGCCGCCTGCCGTGGTGGTTGCGGCGGGTGGAGCGGGGTGGCCGGGTGCTGGCCCCTGGGAAGGCCGGGCAAACGATTGCCCCCGTGGATGCCCGGGATGTCGCCACGTTCGCCTGCGATCGAGCGCAGGAAGGTTGCGACGCTGAGATCTTCAACGTCACTGCCCCGAAGAATCACGCGACCATGGGGAGTTTCCTCCAGGAGTGCATCAAGGTCACTGGTTCCGACGCCAGCTTGGAGTGGGTGGAGGGAGACTTCCTCCTCGACCACGGTGCGAAGCAATGGACTGAGCTTCCGCTGTGGCGGACTTACCCAGGTACATGGGCAGTATCAGGTGTGCGCGCGCAGGACGCGGGGCTCGTGTGCCGTCCGCTGTCGGAGACCGTTGCCGACACCTGGGGTTGGTTTACTTCCGGGGAGGACGCCGTCGACAGTGAACGGGCAGCTCACATTGGTCTAGCCCCCGAGAAGGAAGCCGACCTGCTCTCCGCCTGGGACGCTCGCTAGTTCCCGATTGCGGAGCGCGGGACTCCGGGCAGTGTCGACCTGGCGGAGTCCCGGCTGAAGCCCTCGATGTAGTGGCCCAGTTCTGACGCTTCTCGGCGCCTCTGAAGGGCCGGAACGGTGAGCTGGGTACGAACGCACCTGAGACGCGCCAGGAGGCCGTCCACGCGCTGTTCTGGCGGAAGTTGAAACACGGGCCCCAGCGTCGTGACCGCAGATTCGATGTCGCTGTTCAGGAGCTGCGCCAAGGCGAGGTCCGCAGTCGCCTCCATCTCCACCTTTACCGACTTCTCTGTCTCTGGCCTGGACCGAACGAGGTTCAAAGCCTGAGAAGACGCATCGACAGCCCTGCCCCCATCGGACACAAGAAGCCATGAACTTCCGGCGGACATCGCGGCGCGCTCCAAGGAGAAACCGAACTCCCCGCCCATGTCGTCGTGATGGTCGTCTCGGATGCTTGGGTCTACCTCCTGAGCTGCCTCCAGCTCATAGCGGACCTGTTCGGGCATCCCAAGGTGCGCGTAGGTGCGTGCGGCCACGCCGTGGAGCCGGCGTTTCGCTGTGCCAGAGGTAGCGATTGCCTGGGCTGCCTTGACGTGCTCCAGGGCTTCGGCCGGCCGACCGTCCCAGTACGCAAGGAGGGCCAGGTTGCCACCGCACCAGGCGGTCAGCGGGGCGTGATCAATGGGCCTCACGTAAGCGAGGGCAGCAATCGTCAAGGTCTCTGCGGCTTCCTGCGAACCCAGGTCGAATGCTGCGGACGCGAGAAGCGCACATGCCTGACCCGCAAGAAGGTACAGCTCCGCAGACTGGCTTGGTCGGTGAGTCAGTGGCATTCGCCGTTCGATCGTGTCCCGGATCGTCCTGGCTCCGACGAACACTTCGGCGGCCGGCCGCTGGTGATAGCAGCGGGCCAAGCCGCGGAGTTGAGTGCGGAGGAGCTGGATTGCCTCGGCGGTCAGGGACATGGAGGCGGCGTCGCCAGCATGCGAGGCGGCGTCGTGTGCAGTCATGAGCAGGTCTTCTTCCGTTATGTGGGGGTGCTGCACTACCGACAGGGAGGATGTTCTTTCCTCCTGCCGCGTACCCGTCGGAGCCATCAGCCGTTCCAACGGCTGACCGAAGATCTCCTCCAGGATGAGACACGCGTACGGCTGTGGGGTGATGCCCCCTCTGAGCCACCGGGTCCACTGTCGCGACCCGACACTTTCTCGGCTCAGTCTGGGATCTTGGTTCCGCTCTCCCAGTCGGCGTGCTGTCTGCTCGTATCTCGGGTGGAACAGGGCGTACGACTCGATGCGCTCATCTCGTGCGAGCTTCCGCAAGAGCGTTTCCTGTTCTTCCGCCATGTCGGCTCTCCCGTTTCGTGTCGAGCTTCCCTTGAGAAGTATCCCCAACTCAGGCCAGTTCGCGTGTTGTTCAGGCATGAGACGGCGTGAAGTCGGCACGAAGTCCTACCGACGAGTACAGCGTCAATGGCGTCGTCTCAGATGTCGTCTGCAAGTCGTGGCGAAGTCAATCGCGCACCCCGATGCTTTACGTCACGCCAACACGGTGAGTGACTACGGAGGTGCAGATGGTGGCGACGTTCACGGATCCCAAGCATCGGCTGTCACCGGAGCCTGCGCCTCCGTCGTCAGACCCCCCGCCACACCCTCGGTGCATGCCGTGCCTGCGGCTCATGGAGGAGCGCGTGGACGCGTACATCGAGAACGACTTGCGGAGGGTAGGCGAGTGCAATCGAGCGATGCTGCGCCACCCGCACAAGAACCGTCTCGGTAGGGCGGCGCAGTGCCAGGGAGCATGACTGTCCGCGTCTCCCGGGACAACGGCCAGAGCTTCGAAGCGAAGACCACATACGACTTCGACAGGACGAAGCCCCCCGACCCCCCGTTGAGCTTCGCTTACCCGCCCTGTCAGTGCCCTCGTCATCGCGCCGGCAACGCCCCGAGGAGGCGCGCGGCGTGAGGTGGCGGCGTCCCACCCGCAGCGATGTCGCTCTCGGCTTCCTTTGGGCAAGCGTCGTCGCGCTCTGCGTCACCCGGATCGCTTCCGGCTGACCCCTAAGCCCCCGCCCTACACGGGGTGGGTCGCAAGTGCCATCACGTTCGAATGAAGGAGCAGATATGCCCGTCAAGATCGAGTGCAGCAACGACCAGTTCACCGGTCTGCTCGCCGGCGTCAAGGACGACCCGGAGCAGGTCGCGGCCGGCATCAAGGCGCGGGTCTCCGCGGCCCGGGCCGACGCGCACGTCGTGATGATGGGCGGCTGGACCAACTAGTCCTCGCCGTCGTCCCTTGCACAGAGCGTCCGGGGAGGGGTCAGTCCCCACCCCGGGCGCGCATCCGTCCTTCTGGAAGGAAACGCCATGCACATGCTGAACATCGGGCACCTGGTGGAGACCCTGGCCCGCTTCACCTACGCGATCAACGGTGAGCACGTCGAGACGTATGCCGAGCTGCGTCCCGCGTACATCAAGGCGGTCAACACCCTGCGTCCTGCCTACCTCCCCGCCGCGTTGGACCGCATCACGATCGGCTACGAGGACAGCGAATGGGTCGATCACTGCAAGCAGAACGACATCTTCCCGCACATCGTCGGTCCCGCCTCCCCGTCAGATGGGCCAACGCGTGAGGAGTGGGACCGCGAAGTCCTCGCAGCCCTGGGTCTGATCGAGGAAATCCACCCCGGCCTGCGTCAGTTGGTGGATCAGTTGGTCACGGACATCGTGGTGCTCAACTCGGGAGCGGATGGCGGCGGCTCCGCCAACCAGATGCCGGGCGTGGTGATGATGAGCCCCGGTTCGACATGGCAGACGCTCGACTGCGCCATGTGCATCGTGCACGAAGCTCTGCACACCGGTCTGTTCGTCCTCGACTCGGTGTACCCGATGTTCGTTCTGCCGCCTTCGGAGCTGGAGAAGGACGAGCATCGCGCCCTGTCGGCGGTCAAGATCGGGGAGAGGAGGCCGCTGCATGCGGCACTTCACGCGGCGGCCGTGGCTGTGCCCTTGATGTTCATGGAGTACAGCCAGGGCGAGCGCGTACTCGTGGATCAGTACACCGCGTCCCTGCGCGACGCCTGCGAGGACATGCAGACCAAACGCGACCTGTTCACGCCGTACGGCCGGCTCCTCCTGGACGAGATGACGGTCTGGGTCCAGGACGAGCCTCTGAATTTCTTCCAGATCGGCGAGGGCATCACGAGCGAGGAGTTTTCGGGCTACCGGCCTGCCGCCTGACACCTACTCGAAGGTGATGCCGGCCTCGCGTGCCAGGCTCAGGGCCAGCTCCATCGAACCTGGGCCTGCCACGGAGGTGCCCTTCAAGTTTGCACCGCCGCCGACATCGAGAAGCGTGCAATTTTCGATGCGCATGGAGCCGACTTTCGCGTTTCCGAATTGCGCACCGGTCAGGTCGCAATTCACGAACCTGACGTTGTGAAACTCCGTGAATTGAAAGTCGATACCCGTGAACCGGCAGTCCTCAAAAACGGTCGCGTACACCTTCATGTTCCGAAACATTCCGGGGGTTGCAACACAGTTGACAAATTGGGCGTCTCGGAAGGTACCGGCCTTCCAAGAGGAGCCGGTGAGCCTGCTCCCCTCGACCAGGCATCGGATCAACGACACGTCCCCTGCGGACATCTGCGAGAAGTCGCATGTCGTCAACTTACTGTCACTGAACTGGGTTTGACGCAGGCCGGTACCCGTGAACCGGACGTTGGCGAACGTGCATCCGTCAGCTTCGACGGCCTCGGCCTCCAGTCCCACGAACGCCTGGCCATCGAAGGCGAGGCGCTTGAGGATCGCATCGTCCTCCAGCTTTACATCACCTGCCGGTCGCAGCACTGTAGGAATTCTGGGAGCATCCGGCCCCTTGATCTTTCCTCCCTGGCGGGTGATCTGCGACATGAGAGATCTCCATTTTTTGGGGGGCGCGACAACACGGAGTCTAGCCACAAATCATCTGCCAGTTACCACCACCCGCCACCCGGAAGGACGAATGATTTCATGGCGCCTCGTTATGAGAGAACGACCGCAGTAGGGCCGACTCCGAGGACAACAGGCGTCCGCCGGCCCCGGCGGACACACGCATGGGGCTCTGCTCTCCCAGCGACATGCTCGTGGGCGACTACGTCTTCGTCCAGGGCAATAACCGGCGAGTGAACGGCATACGCGGTCGAGGCGGAGCGGGCCCACGCGTCCTACGCCTGGCAGCCTGTCCCGCGGCCTGGGCAGGGCGGAGTTCGAACGGGTGCACCTTGATCCGCCGGCGTCGAGCGATGTTCGACTCTCCAGCGCAGCCGCGCTGATTCCGGATGCTCGTGCCGGCCGCCCGGCCGTCCCCACGCGGTCACCCCGCCCCGATGGCCCACCCCCCGAGGTGTCCACCGTCACGTCGCCCCCCGGCGTACCGATCGGTAATGATGACCCCCATGCGTTTTCTCTTCGTCGGTGACTCCATGACCATCGGATGCCCCGGCGACTTCACCTGGCGCTACCGCATGTGGCGTCACCTCGACACGTCCCTCGGCGGCCCGTACGAGATCGTCGGGCCGCGCACCGCGCTGTACGACCCGGCGGCCGGGGCGCCCGTGTCGCACGACTACGCCGACGACGGCTTTCCGGCGCCCGCCCGACGTCACCTCGCGGGGTGGGGCGAGGGCTGGCTGCACATGGCGCCGCTGATCGGTTCCGCGGTCGCGGAGAGCCGGGCGGACGTGCTGCTCGTCTCGCTCGGCCTGATAGACCTCGGGTTCTACACCGACGCCGGCCAGACCGCCGCGAACGTGCGCGCCTTCGTCGAGGGCGCCCGCGACGCCAACCCGCGTGTGCGGGTGGTCTGTCTGCCGGTCATACCGAACATCCGGGCCGAGGGCGACGCGGCGTTCGCCGCCGAGGTGGACCGCTTCAACGAACTGCTCGCCAAAGCGGTCGCCGACCTCGACACGGCCGCCTCACCCCTGCTGCTCGCCACGGTCCCGGACACGTACGACATCCGCGTGGACACCTACGACGGCACGCACCCCGGGCCCAGTGGCGAGCACAAGCTGGCGGCCGCGTTCGCCGACGCGCTGCACGGCGCCTGGGAACTGGGCGCCCGCTACGCGCTGTAGGAGGCCCAGTCCCGGACCGCGAACCCGCCGCCCTCGCGCCGCACTTCGAAGGCACCGGCGCCCGCGATGTGGGCGGGCAGGACGAGTTCGCGCGTGTCGGCGGCGCGGCCCAGGATGCGCTGCCGGGTGGCGGCGGCCTGCGTCTCGTCCTCGCAGAAGCAGCTGTTGCAGGACGGCTCGACGAGCTGCACCGGGCTGTGCACCAGGTCACCGACGAACACGGCGCGCTCACCGCCGGAGGTGAGCCTCAGCACCGAGGAGCCCGGGGTGTGTCCGGGTGCGGCCTCCAGGACCAGGTTGTCGTCGATGCGGTGTTCACCCTCCCACAGCACGGCCTGTCCGGCCCTGACGACCGGCTCGACGCTGTCCCGGAAGGCGAGGGCCGGGGTGGTCCCCGGGTTGCGCCGGGCCGCCGCTGCGAAGTGGGCGTGGTCGGCGGCGGGCATGAGGTAGGTGGCGTTGGGGAACGCGGGCACCCACTCCCCGGGGCCCCGGCCCACCGTGTTCCAGCCGATGTGGTCGGAGTGGAGGTGGGTGTTGACCACCACGTCGACGTCCTCGGGGTGGACGCCGGCCGCCGCGAGCCGTCCCAGGAAGTCGGTGTCCATGTGGTCGAACACCGGCCTGCCGGGCCGTTCGCGGCCGTTGCCGACACCGGTGTCCACGAGTACGGTCCGTCCGCCGCTGCGCAGCACCCACGTCTGGAGCGCGAGGACCCACCGGTCGGTGTCCGGCTCCCAGAAGTCCGGCGCGAGCCAGTCCTCGTGCTCCTTCCACACCTCGATGCCGGCGCCCGGCACGATGTCGCGGGCGGGTCCGAACACGCCCTGCCACTCCATGACCCGAACGATCTCCACGTCACCCAGACCGATGCTGTGCACTGCCGCCTACCGCCTTCTGTCCGATTGCCCTGAGCCGACCCTATGGAGGCGCGCATGAGCTGTTCAATGCTCCCTCGCCTCACGCGCATACGTGATCGACTCACCGGGGCGGCCTGGTTACGCTGCACCGATGGACGTGGTGAGTGATGCGATCTCCGCGGTACGCCTGGGCCGCCCCTCCTCCACCAGGCTGCGGGTGAACGGCCGTTGGTGCGCACGGATCGCCCCGTACGAGGGCGCGGGCTTCCACGTCGTGCTGAGCGGCAGCTGCTGGATGCTGCCGGATCTGCCGTACACCGGCCCCGGGATCCATCTGAACAGGGGGGACGTGGTGCTGCTCGCGCACGGCAGCGGCCATGTGATCGCGGACCGCCCCGCCGACCGGGCCACCGTCGAGCGGGCCGTCGACTTCGAGCGGTGGTCGCCCGCGGCCCTGGCCGGCTCCCCGCCCGAGACCGAGCTGTTGTGCGGCAAGTACCGGCTCGACCGACGTCACACCCACCCGCTGATCGCGGAACTCCCCGACGTGGTGCACATCCCGAGCGGTCCCGGCCGCGACTCCGGTCTGTGCGCCGCCGTCGGCCTGCTGGAGCACGAGGTCCGCGGCGGGCACCTGGGCTCTGCGATCGCCGTGCCGAGCCTGCTCGATCTGCTGCTGGTCCATCTCGTACGGGCCTGGATGGCGGACAGCACCACCTCGCCGTGGCCGGCCGCGCTCCACGACCCGGCGGTGGCCGCGGCCCTGCACGCCCTGCACCAGGACCCGGCGCGGCGCTGGAGCAACGACAGCCTCGCCGCCCAAGTCGGCGTGTCCCGCGCCACGTTGGCGCGCCGCTTCACCGCCCTCGTGGGGCGCGCCCCCATGACGTACCTCACGTGGTGGCGGCTGACCCGGGCCGCGGCGCTGCTGCGCACCACCCCGGACGCGCTCGACAGCATTGCCCAGCGCGTCGGGTACAGCACGCCGTACGCCCTGTCGCACGCCTTCAGCCGGCAGTACGGCACGACGCCGGGGCGCTATCGGGCGGCGGCCGTCACGGCGTGAGGGCGAGCTTGCCCCGGGTGTGGCCGCCCTCGCTGAGCTCCTGGGCCTTGGCGGCGTCGGCGAGCGGGAACGTCCCGGCGTGCCGGACCCGCAGCCGGCCGGCGGCGGCCAGCCGGGCGTGGGCGGTGAAGACGGGCCGGGGGTCGGGGGTGGCCTCGCCGCTGAAGACGACGCCGAACTCGGCGGCCCCCGGGTCGGCGATGGTGACGATGCGGGGGGTGGCGCCGCCGCGCAGCGCGATCGAGTCGGGCAGTGCGCCGTGGCCGGCCGCGTCGTACACCGCGTCGATGCCCTGCGGGGCCAGCGCGCGCACCCGCTCGGTGAGCCCCGCACCGTAGGCCACCGGTGTCGCGCCCAGCTCGCGCAGGAAGGCGTGGTTGTCCGGGGACGCCGTACCGATCACGGTGGCGCCCCGTGCCACCGCCAGCTGCACACCGACCGAGCCGGTCACACCCGCCGCGCCGTGCAGCAACAGGGTCTCCCCCGCGCCGAGTTGGAGCAGGTCGAGGACCCGCTCGGACGTCTCGCCCGCGATGGGCAGCGCGACGGCCTGCTCCCAGGTCAGCTCGGCCGGCTTGGGCACGACGTGGGTGGCGAGGGCGTACTGGGCGTACGCGCCGGTGTCTGCCTGCCCGAACACCTCGTCGCCGACCGCCAACCCGGTGACGCCCTCGCCCAACTCGTCGATCACGCCCGCCAGTTCGAGGCCCGGTATCGCAGGGAAGGCCACCGGGAAGAAGTGCTCCATCGAGCCGCTGCGGATCTTGTGGTCGACCGGGTTGACGCCCGCGACGACCACCTTCACCCGCACCTGGCCCGGTCCCGGCCGGGGCTTGTCCGCCTCGCCGAGCGTCAGCACCTCGGGTCCGCCGAACCGCTCGTACACAATCGCTTCCATCGCCGCGCTCCTCGCATCGCTCGTCCGCCGTCCTCGGCGCCGTGGCTCAAGCGTCCGTCGGCCGCGTGCGCAACGCGGCCCGCCTTACGGCCGGTTCGACCTGGCCACAAGGAGGGGCACCGCCGGGCGCGCCGGCCGTACGCTGGCGCGATGGAGCCCCGCACGAGCCGCAGCACACCCCTTACCGACGCCGCCACGACACCCGCCGGCTTCGCGCTCGCGCGCGCCGCCGAGCTG
Organism: Streptomyces sp. NPDC048416; assembly: GCF_043200435.1. Classification (NCBI taxonomy): domain Bacteria; kingdom Bacillati; phylum Actinomycetota; class Actinomycetes; order Kitasatosporales; family Streptomycetaceae; genus Streptomyces; species Streptomyces sp. NPDC048416. The sequence goes on along the minus strand of NZ_JBICXU010000016.1, from coordinate 143,493 downwards.
GTGAGCGCCCCCATGGACCGGATCCTGCCGATCCTGAGCGAAGCCGTCGCCCCGCTGGTCGCGCACACGGTGGCCGCCGAGTTGTCGGGGCAGTGTGCGCACTCGCCGTTCAAGGTGCACGGCGTCGCGGGGGCGGCCCCGCGGGTCGCCGTCACCGACCTCCAGGCGCTCGGCCCGCTCGTCGTGCCGGGCCACCCGTGGCAGGGCACGGCCGTGGTCGGCGGCGAGGAGCACGCCGTCGTCGCGGTCGCGAGCGAGGCCGCCCCGATGGCCGTGCGGCCGCCGCTCCTGGTGCTCGTCCGCGCCGCGCCGGGAGAGGTGCTGACGGAGCAGGACGCGAGGATCGTCCAGGACCTGTGGGACCTGGTGACCGGCCACCGGGCGCGCATCTCGATCGAGGCGGTGCCGGGCGCCCTCGCCCAGTCGCGCTCCACCGCCGCCGAGCGGGCCCGGGTGATCGCCGAACTGGGCGAGGCCCACGAAGCCGTGCTCACCGCGCTGTTGGGTGTGCTGCGCGGCAAGAGCCTGGAGGACCGCGCCGCGCGGACCCGCGCCGTCGACATCGCGGGCTCCGCCCTGGTCGCGCTGCGCGCCGTGGCCGACCGCGACCAGGAACTCACGCAGGAGCCGGCCGCCGAGGCCTTCACCCGGCTCACCGACTCCCTGGCACCGCTGTTCCGCCACTGCGAGCTGCGCGTCGAGTTCACGCCGCCGGAGGCCGAGACCGCCGAGGTGTCCCTGCCCGCGGAGATCGCGCACCTGGCACGCGCCGCGGTACGCACCCTGGCGCTCGCCATGTCCGGACAGCAGGGCGTGCACCGCATCCACATCCGCTGGCGGCTCGACGACAGCCACCTGGTCGCGGCCGTACGGGACGACGGGTCCGGCGAGCTGCCGCCCGCGGCGCTCGGCACGCACCAGGTGGCCCAGCGCCTGGCCGCGCTCGGCGGCACCCTCACCGTGGACGCGCTGCCCGGCTGGGGCACCACCGTCACCACGACCCTGCCGCTGGGCACCGCGCCGGGCCCGCGCGTCGACCCGCTGGCCGGACTGCACCCGCGCGAGGCGGAAGTGCTCGGCCACCTCGCCCAGGGGCACCGCAACCGGACGATCGCCCAGGAGCTGCACATCAGCGAGTCGACGGTGAAGTTCCACGTCGCGAACATCCTGGCGAAACTGGGGGTGAGCTCGCGGGGCGAGGCGGCGGCGATGCTGCACGCGGTGGCGTGAGGTCAGGGGCGGACCGGCGCGAGGGGTTGCGCGGCGGCGCGGGCCGGGGCGGCGGGCGCGGCCCCGGTCGCCGCGAGGCCGCAGCGCCGCGGGGTGCGGCCGGGTGCCCCGTCGCGGCGGACGGCCGTTGTCAGTGGCGGGTGCCAGACTCGATCGCGTGAACGAGCGGTGGGCGATCGAGGCGACCGAGGACGGCGGGGCACGGCTCGCCCCCCTCGGGGACGACGGGCTGCCCGTCGGCGAGATCCGCACGGAGGCGGACCTGGTGTCGGCCGTCCGCGCGCGCCCCGGCGTCGCCCGCTGGGTGTGGCGGTCCACCACCGAGCTGTACCCGCGGCTGCTCGCCGCGGGCGTCCGCATCGAGCGGTGTTACGACATCGAGGACGCCGAGCTGCTGCTGCTCGGCCACGAGGGCCGGCACGGCGCACCCCGCTCGGCGGCCGCCGCATGGGCCCGGCTGCACAACAGACCCGTGCCGCCCGACCCGCCGCCGCGTGCCGCCGAGCCGGGCTCGCAGTCCTCGCTCTTCGAGTCCTTCGAGCCACGCGGCACCGCGGGCCTGCCCTTCGCCGCGCTCCTTGAGGTGTACGCGGACCAGCAGCGCCGCCACGGCGCGGCCGAGCACCCCGACCGGATGCGGCTGCTCACCGCGTCCCAGTCGGCCGGGATGCTGGTGGCCGCCGAGATGCACCGGGCGGGGCTGCCGTGGCGGGCCGATGTGCACCGCGACCTCCTGGACGGGCTGCTGGGCGAGCGTTACGCGAGCGGTTCGCCGCGCACCGGGGGCGGCGGCGAGCCGCGCCGCCTCGCCGAGCTCACCGACCAGGTGTCGGCGGCGTTCGGGCGCCGGGTCAGACCGGACCTGCCGACCGACGTGGTGAAGGCGTTCGGCGAGGCCGGGATCCGCATCAAGTCGACGCGGCGCTGGGAGCTCGCCGAGCTCGACCATCCCGCGGTCGAGCCGTTGATCGAGTACAAGAAGCTGTACCGGATCTGGACCGCACACGGCTGGAGCTGGTTGCAGGACTGGGTGCGCGAGGGCCGCTTCCGCCCCGAGTACACCCCGGGCGGCACGGTCAGCGGCCGCTGGACGACCAACGGCGGGGGCGCCCTTCAGATCCCCAAGGTGATACGGCAGGCGGTCGTCGCCGACCCCGGCTGGCGCCTGGTGGTCGCCGACGCCGACCAGATGGAGCCGAGGGTGCTGGCCGCGATCTCCCGCGACCCCGGCCTGATGGAGGTGGCCGGCCATGACGGCGACCTGTACACCGCGCTGTCCGACCGGGCGTTCTCCGGTGACCGCACCCACGCCAAGCTGGCGCTGCTCGGCGCCATCTACGGCCAGACATCGGGTGACGGCCTGAAGAACCTGGCGGCGCTGCGCAGGCGCTTCCCGCTGGCGGTGGCGTACGTGGACGACGCGGCGAAGGCCGGCCAGGAAGGGCGGCTCGTGCGCACCTGGCTCGGCCGCACCAGCCCGCCCGCGGCCGGCACCGAGGACGCCGACGAGGCGGGCATCCCGCAGGACCAGGAGGCCCAACTGCCCAGTACCGGTGGGGAGTTCACGTACGGCTACGCATCGAGTGACGCCCGTGCGCGCGGCCGCTTCACGCGCAACTTCGTGGTGCAGGGCAGCGCGGCCGACTGGGCGCTGCTCCTGCTGGCCGCGCTGCGCCGGGCGATCACGGCCGCCGGGCTCCGGGCCGAGCTGGTCTTCTTCCAGCACGACGAGGTGATCGTGCACTGCCCCGCCGATGAGGCCGCCACCGTGGCGAAGGCGATCCGTGAGGCCGGCGAGCTGGCCGGGCGGATCGCCTTCGGGGACACACCGGTGCGGTTCCCGTTCACGACGGCGGTGGTGGAGCGTTACTCGGACGCGAAGTGACCCTTCGGCTACGTGATGGTGGGCCAGTGCGGGTCGAGGGCGATGGCCTTGAGTTCGTCCATGGTGAGGGCGGGCTGGGCGCGGGTCGCCGGCGCGGACTGGTTGCCGGTGTTGAAGGCGGAGACGATCACGCGGAGGCCGTCCGGGCGCACCGTGTCGGCCGTCCAGCAGACCACCCCCGCGCCCTTCCCCGCGGCCTTCTTGTCCATGCCGACGCGGGTGCCGTCCGGCAGGGTCGATGTCTGGCCCTGCGGCACGACGTCCGACATCCGGGGCTGCACATTGATCTGTACGAGGCTGCGTCCCTTGCCGTCGTCGACCACGGCGAACGCGTAACCGTCCTGGGCGCCCTGCTCGCCGATGTGCAGCCGCTTGCCCGGCAGCAGCGCGACGAACTCCTTCTGCACGGCGCCGGCCGAGGGCTGGCTGTCGTGCGACGAGCTGCCGTGCGAGGGGTCCGCCTGCTCGGGCAGACCGTCCGCGAGGGAGATCCACCGCGGGTCGGTGACCAGCGCCCTGAGCTGCGCGGCGGTGAGCGGCGGGGTGGCGCGGGAGATCCCCGCGCCCTTCTCCGCGGCCGCGTTCCACTCGCTCGCCTCGACCAGGATGCCCTTCGGGGTGAGCAGGACGGCCCGCCAGTTCTTGGTCGGCTCCCGCCGGTCGGGGTACTCGTAGCCCTGCACCAGGAGGTAGCGGGAGCCGTCGGCCAGCTTCTCGGTCAGGCATGCGTCGTAGTCCACGAAGGCCCGTGCGGGGCAGGTCGTCCGCTCCGTACCGGAAGAGCCGGTGGGATCGGCCCTGCTCAGGCCGAGCGAGAGGAGCCCGGCGCCCTTCCCGTCGTCGAAGACCCCGGACACCACGGGAGCGTCCGAGCCGCCGCCCTCCGGGTTGCTCCCCTGCGACTGGTCGAGGGTGCCCGGGGGCACCAGCGACTTCAACAGCGCGACCATCCGCTGGTGGACGCCGCCCGCGTCCGGCGACCCGCCCGGTTTCGGTGGTGCAGCCACCGAGCCGCCACTGTCGGCGCCACCGCCCTCGCCGACGGCCCCCGCGATGTACGCGCCGCCGAACCCGACCAGGCCGAGCGCGAGCACGCTGCCGGTGACGACGGCCGTGCGGCGCCGGGCGATCCGCCGCCGGCCCAGGGTCACGCCGGACTCCACCAGGTCGGCGCGGTCGCCGAGTTCGAAACCGTCCGCGGTGTGGCGCATGGCTTCGCCGAGTCGGTCCTCAAAGGGCATGGCGAACCACACCTTTCTGTTCTCTCGCTGAACATGGGCTGTCGGGGTGGGAGGGGAGGAGGGGAGGAGGGGAGGAGGGGAGGAGGGGAGGAGGGGGGGAGGGGGAGGAGGGGGCCGAAGGTCAGAGGCCGGGGCCATGGGTCAGAGGTCAAATGTCGGATGTCGGATGTCAGATGTCGGATGTCAGATGTCAGATGTCAGATGTCAGAGCGTGACGTACTCGACCAGCGAGCCGCCGAGGCGGTCGCGGAGTTTGACCAGCGCGCGTACCGAGCGGGTACGGACCGCGGCCGAGCTGACGTTCATCACGTCGGCCGTCTCCTCGATGCTGCGGTCCTCCCAGTAGCGGAGCACGATGACGGCGCGGTCCTTGGGCGACAGCTCCGCGAGCGCGTCGAGCAGGGCCACCCGCAGCGCCGGGTCCTCGCCGGCGGTGGCGCGCTCGGGCAGCTCACCGAGCGGCCGCTCCGTGGCCGAGCGGCGCCGGCGATGGGCGAGGAAGGTGCGTACGAGGACGGTCTGCGCATAACCCGCCGGGTTGTCGATCCCGTGGACGCGTCCCCACACCACGTACATCCGCCCCAGCGTCTCCTGCACCAGGTCCTCGGCGAGATGGGTGTCACCGCTGGTCAGCAGGCAGGCGGAACGGTAGAGCTGGCCCGTACGCCCCGTGGCGAACTCGATGAACGCATCGGCGCGCGTCGAGCGCGGCATCCGCTCGATCCGCTCCCTGCGCGCCCACTCGTCCTGCCCCCGTCTCGCCTGCCACTCCAGCTCTCTTCGCCACGGCTGCCTCACGGACCGCCCCCGCCTCCACCCCGTACTCGTCCCGCCCCTACACCCCACTAATGCGCCGGGCCCCCGACAATGTTTCACCTCATTCCTTGCGCCTCGGGGGGCCGCCCGCCCGCCACCGAGGGCCGCCGGCCTCCGGCCTCACCCCAAAGAACCTGATACTTGTTCACTTTCCATTGACAGGACCCGTCCCCGCGCCCAAAAGTTCCCCCATGACGCCGCCGCCGCTCCCGCCGCTGCCCGCTTTCCCGCCCGGCTTCCTGTGGGGCGTGTCCGCCTCCGCGTTCCAGATCGAGGGGGCGGTGGACGCCGAGGGGCGGGGGCCCTCGGTGTGGGACGCGTTCACCAGGCAGGGCGGCCGGATCAAGGACGGTTCGCACGCGGACGTGGCCACCGGCCACTACCACCGCTACCGCGAGGACGTCGCGCTGATGGCCGGGCTCGGCGTCGGCGCCTACCGGTTCTCCGTCTCCTGGTCCCGGGTGCAGCCGACCGGCGCGGGCCCGGTGAACGAGCGGGGCCTCGACTTCTACGACCGGCTCGTCGACGCACTGTGCGCCGCCGGCATCGCGCCCGTCCCCACCCTGTTCCACTGGGACACCCCGCTGGCGCTTGAGGAGCGCGGCGGCTGGCTGAACCGGGACACGGCCGAACGGTTCGCCGCGTACGCCTCGCTCGTCGCGGAACGGCTCGCCGACCGGGTGCCGCGCTGGATCACCCTCAACGAACCCGCCGAGGTCACCCTGCTCGGGTACGGGATCGGCGAGCACGCCCCCGGCAGGCGTCTGGTCTTCGACGCCCTGCCCGCGGCCCACCACCAACTGCTGGGCCACGGCAGGGCAGTTGAGGCGCTGAGGGCCGCCGGGGCACGTGAGATCGGGATCGCCGCCTCGCACAGTCCGGTGTGGACGGCCGGCGACACCGACGAGGACCGTGCGGCCGCCGGTCTGTACGACACCCTCATGAACCGTCTCTTCGCCGATCCGATCCTCACCGGCGCCTACCCGGACGAGGGCCTGGCCGCGCTGATGCCGGGTCCGGTGGCCGAGGACCTGTCGGTGATCCGTGCCCCGCTGGACTGGTACGGGATCAACTACTACAACCCGGCGCTCGTCGGCGCGCCCGCCCCGGACGCCGCCACCAGCCTCGCCGGGATCGCGCTCCCGCCCGGTCTGCCCTTCGGACTCCACGAGATCGAGGGCTACGAGCGGACCGACTTCGGCTGGCCGGTGGTGCCCGACGGGCTCCACGAGCTGCTGGTCGCCTTCCGCGCCCGGTACGGCGACGCGCTGCCGCCGCTGTTCATCACCGAGAACGGCTGCTCCTACGGGGACGGCCCCGACCCGGCGGCCGGGGGCCGGGTGGCCGATGCCCGGCGGATCGCGTACCACGACGGTCATCTGCGCGCGCTGCACCGGGCGATCGCGGACGGTGTCGACGTCCGCGGCTACTTCATCTGGTCGATCCTGGACAACTTCGAGTGGGCGGAGGGCTATCGGCAGCGCTTCGGTCTCGTCCACGTCGACTACGAGACCCTGGCGCGCACGCCCAAGGACTCCTACGCCTGGTACCGGGACGTCGTGCGCGGCATCGCGTCGGGCGCAGGCGGGCCCGGGCGCTGACGGCGCGGCCCTGGGCGCACACAGGCGGACGCCCCGGACCACGGGGTCCGGGGCGTCCGCCTCGCTGCCGCCGAGGGGATCAGGTGCAGCAGGAGCAGGGGCAGCAGCAGGAGGTGCCACCGGCGGCGACGTCCGCCAGGTCGCCCTCGGAGAGCTCCGCCATGTCGATCTGCGGCGTCTGCGGGATGTGGAACTCGAAGCGGCCCGAGGCAAGGCCTGCCTCCCACAGCTGGACCTGAACCTCCAGGTCACCGTCGGCCTGCCCTTCGGGCACCGTACGGACGACGACGATCTCGGCGCCCTCCGGGACGGTGAGCCCGGCCTCGGCCAGCGCCGACCGCGGGTCGCTGCCCAGCTTCGCCGCGAACGTCTCACTCGACCAGGCGGTGATCAGTGCACGGGTGTAACCGTTCACGAATTCAGCACGTGCACGGGGATCCAAAGCCACGGGATTCTCCTTCGCAGAGCAGTGAGAGAGTTGACGAGCATCGGCCATTACTGTCGATGCGTGGTGCCGGCGGCGCATGGAGGCAATGGCCGAGGCAATTGTCGCGACAATTGCCGAAGCATTTCCGTCGACCGGTCGAGCGGGTTCCTCCTGGCGACATCCATAAATCTGACACGCGTTCGTCCCGGCGCCAAGACTTAATGTGCTGCGCGGCTTTGTTGCGTATTCGAATCGGCGGTGAGTAGGTCTCCGCCCTCCCTCGTCACCCGCCGTGGCCCGCGGCGGGTGTACGTACGCGTACGTATGCGTACGGGATCAGGGGCGGGCGGGGCGTCCGGCGTCGGGCCGGGCGGGCAACGCGCGATCTTACGGGCCCGGTTGTTAAGCATTGAGCGGCATCAGGGGTTCCGGTACATTCTCGGAACGGAGCCATTTTGCATACGTAGTGCCGCCGGGCGAGCGGCGCGAGGATACGTGTCGATCCGGTGGTGTACGCATTTCCGCAAAGGAGTTTCCGGTGAATCCCAACCTCAAGATCTTCATCACCATCTTCTGCTACATCAGCGGTGTGGCAGGGCTGTTCAGCGCGGTGACGGCGGCGATCCACAAGCCCGTGGAATCGACCACGGCGATCGTGGCGGGCGTGATCGGCGTGGTGTTCCTGCTCGGCGGCGTGGCCCTCACCCGCAAGCCCCGCTACTGACCCCGGGCTCCGGGGCCCGCCCCGGCCCCGAGGCCGTACGAAGGATCACGGTGCGCTGCCCCGCACCGTGATCCTCGGCGTTTCAGGGGGTGTCGGGCCGCTGCTCGTGACGGTCTCCCGGCCCACCGGCAGGGCTCACGACGCCCGACGCGACGAACCCGACCAGCATCACCCACGCCTCGGGGTCGTTGCTGAAGCGGCGCCAGCGGTCGGCGGCCAGGGCGAGTTCGGCGAGCGAGAGCCGGCCTGCGGCGACCAGCGGTTCCAGCCGCTGGGGCCCGAGGTGCGGGGCGAAGTCCGCCATCGGGTGGTCGTCGCTGCTGGTGGCGAAGAGGCGCAGGGCCACCTCGTCGAAGCCCGCCGCGCGCAGCATCCTGGTCAGCCGCCGGCCGATGGTGCGGTCGCCGCCCGCGCCGCGCTGGGCGGCGGCCACCTTGGCGTGGATGGGGCCCAGTTCGGGATAGACGGGCTCGGCCATGCCCCAACAGCCGTTGTCCACCTCGATGGTGACGATCCGTCCGCCGGGGCGCAGCACCCGTGCGGCCTCGGCGAGTGCCGGTTTCACATCGGGCAGGTGTTGCAGGACGTACCGCAGCAGTACGGCATCGACGGAGCCGTCCCGCAGGGGCAGGCGCACCGCGTCGCCGACCACGCGAGCCGCGCCGTCGGCGGTGTTGTGTGCGAGCAGCGCCTCGTCGATGTCCATGGCCAGGACGGTCAGACCGGGCAGCGCGGTCCGTAGCCGCCGGGTGACCGCGCCGGGTCCCGCGCCCAGTTCCAGCAGCACCCCCCGTCGCGGAAGCCCGAGCTCCGCGAGGACGCGCAGCTCGTCGGCGAAGGAGAGGGCGGCCTGGGTCTCCAGGCGGGCGAGTTCGCCGTCGAGGCCGCCGCCGGTGGTGCGGGCGGGGTCGTAGGATCCGGCGAGTCCGTCGGGGCGGGCGGGGGCGCTCATCGCGGCCTCGCGATCATGCGCATGCCGTGCTTGGGGCGCAGGGTCACCAGGGCCTCCGGCTCGACCGGGAATCCTTCGACGCGTTCGAGGCGGACCCGCTGGGCCAGCATCGCGAGCACGAGGACCGCTTCCACCAGGGCGAAGTGCTGCCCGATGCACACCCGGTCGCCGCCGCCGAACGGCAGATAGAGGTGGCTGGGGCGGGACGTCGCGGCGAACCGTCCCGGCAGGTACTCCTCGGGTCTGTCCCAGTACCGGGGGTCGCGGTGCAGCACCCACTGGCTGACGCAGACCAGGGTGCCGGGCGCCACGTCGTACCCGTCGACCACATCGGCCTCGCGGGCCCGCCGGGTGGTGAGCCAGACCGGCGGGTAGAGCCGCATGGCTTCCTGCACGGCCCGCTTGCAGTGCGCCAGTTGGGGAAGGTCGGCGGCGGTGGGGGTGCGCCCGCCGAGCACCCGGTCGACCTCCTCGCGGATCAGGTCCGCTTCGGCGGGGTTCTGGTCGAGCAGGTACAGCGTCCAGGTCAGCGACTTCGCGGTGGTTTCGTGGCCGGCCATGATCAGGGTCAGCACCTCGTCCCGCAGCTCCCGGTCGCTCAGCGGGTGCGGTCCGGTGAGCATCGCGTCGAGCAGGGTGGCGCCGCCGGTGCCGCCCGCCGCCCGGTGGGCGCCGATGAGGGTGCTGGTGACCAGGCCGAGGAAGGCGCGGGCCCGGGCGAAGTCGCGTTGGCGCAGGGCGGTGTCGGCGGGGTCGGGGTCCTCGGGCGGTACGTAGTGGCCGATGCACCGGTTGACGGCGTCGACCGCCTCGCCGAACCCCTCGCCTATGCCGCTGAGGTCGGCGCCGAGGATCGCCCGGGTCACGATGGTCAGGGTCAGCGCGGCCAGATGGTGGTCGAGGGCGAGCGGGGTGCCCGCCGCGACCGCCGGCTTCCACTGGTCGAGCAGGGTCCGGGTGGCGTCGGTGATCACGGTGTCGAAGGCCTTCACCGCGCCGGGTCTGAACGCCGGTGCGCACTGGTGGCGTTGACGGGCCCACTCCGCGCCGTCGCTGGTCAGAAGGCCGTTGCCGAGCAGCGGTCGCAGCATGCGGTCGTCCGGGGTGCGCTCCTTGGTGTAGTTGGCGCCGTTGTCCTTCAGGACGTGCCGGACCAGGTCGGGGCGGTTGAGCAGATACACCGTGTCGCCCTCGGCCCGATGGCATGTCACATCGCCGTAGGTGCGGGCGAGTTCGGTGACGAACTCCAGCGGCGCCTGCCGCATCCGCTCCAGGTCGACCTCGTCCGCGGGACCGGGAGGCAGGGTCAGTTGCTTGGGCATGGGACGGACCACCTGTCCTGGATATGGGGTCGGTGCGTACGTAGGGACGGACGGCGGGGGAAATCGCCTGCGCCGGGACACCCGGGCCGCGTGCGCGGGCCGGGACCAATGGGGTGCGCGGGGCCTGCGATACGTACGAACAAACATTCCCCGATACGTACGGGGGCCCGCGCATACGTAAGGCCCCGGGCCCGGATACGTACTGCGCATATGCGTCCGGCGGGGCCGACCGCCGCAATCTAGCGCGCCCGGGCCGCGGGGTTCAATACTTCGGTACTGGCGCCCAGAAGTGAAGTATTGGCCTGGTACGAGCCCCGTGGCAGGCTGCCGGAGGGATCAGGATTCAGTGGAAGAGGAGCAGCCTGGTGATCGTCGACGAGGGCAACCCCATCACCGTACGAGGACTTCGAAAACAATACGGAGACCACGAAGCGGTGCGCGGCGTGGACCTTGATGTGTATCCCGGTGAGATCTTTTCGCTGCTCGGTCCGAATGGCGCGGGAAAAAGCACCACGGTCGAAATCCTTGAGGGAATTCGCCGCCGCAGCGCGGGCGAGGTGACGGTGCTGGGTGAGGACCCGAACCGCGACCGGCGCGACTGGCGGGCCCGGATCGGCGTGGTGCCGCAGACCACCGGCAACTACCCCGACCTGACGGTCCGTGAGGTCATCGCGCACTTCGCCGCGTTCTACCCTGCGCCGCTCCCCGTGGACCAGGTCATCGACATGGTCGGGCTCGCCAAGCACCAGCGCAAGCAGAGCCTCGCGCTCTCCGGCGGGCAGCAGCGGCGCCTCGATGTGGCCGTCGGGATCGTCGGCGACCCCGAGCTGATCTTCCTGGACGAGCCGACCACGGGCCTCGACCCGGTCGCCCGCAGAGAGGCCTGGGACCTGGTGCGGTTCTTCGCCGACCGGGGCACCACGACCGTGCTCACCACCCACTACCTCGACGAGGCGGAGGCGCTCGCGCAGCGGGCCGCCGTCATCGTGGAGGGCCGGGTCGTCGAGGTCGGCGCGCTGGACCAGCTCGGTGACCGCGCGCGGACACCGGCCACCGTGTCCTTCCAGCGCCCGGCCGCCCTCGACCGGCTCGCCCTGCCGGGCCTGCCGCCGGGCGCGCGGGCCGAGGAGCACGGCAGCGCGGTGAGCGTGCTGACCGAGCAGCCGAGCCAGGTGCTGCGGATCCTGCTCGCCTGGGCCGACTCCGCGAACCTGCCGGAACTGCCCGACCTGCGCGTGCACCGGCCCAGCCTCGAAGAGATCTATCTCGATCTGATCCGACGCAACAGCGAACTGGGGACCTCATGACCACCACCACCCAGCCGTCGGGCCGGGCCGCCATGACAGCCCGCAAGGACGCGGCACAGGGCCGTTCGATGCCCGGCATGTGGCGCGCGGGGCTCGCCAGGTCCGGCGTCGAGCTGAAGGCCTTCTTCCGCAACAAGCAGTCGCTGATCTTCACGCTGCTCTTCCCGGTCCTGCTGCTCCTGGTGTTCGGCTCGATCTTCTCCGGCACCGTCAAGGGCACCCAGACCGACGTCAAGCAGGTGTTCATGGCCGGGATCATCGCGGCCGGCGTGATGAGCACGGCGTTCTCCGGCCTCGCCATCAGCATCGCGATCGAGCGCGACACCGGCACCATTCGCCGGCTCGGCATCGCGCCCATGCCCAAGTCGGCTTACTTCGTCGGCAAGTTGGTCCGCGCGGTGGTCACCGCCGTCCTGGAGACGGTGCTGCTCGTCGGGATCGCGGTCGTGCTGTTCGGGCTTCCGCTGCCCAGCACCGCGACGCGCTGGGCGACGCTCGGCTGGGACCTGGGGCTCGGCACGGTCGCGTGCTCGCTCATCGCGGTGGCGTACAGCGCGCTGATCCCCAACAGCCGCTCGGCGGCGGCGATCGTCACACCGGTGTTCATGGTCCTTCAGTTCATCTCCGGGGTCTTCTTCCCGTTCAACCAGCTGCCGTCCTGGATGCAGGGCGTCGCGGCGCTGTTCCCGGTCAAGTGGATGGCGCAGGGCTTCCGTTCGGTGTTCCTTCCGGACTCGTTCGCGGCGGTGGAACCCGCGGGCAGCTGGGAACTCGGCCGCATCGCCCTGCTGCTGGCGCTGTGGGCGCTGGGTGGCGCGGTGCTGTCCGCGCTGACGTTCCGGTGGCGCGGGCCCCGGGTGAACTGAGATGACCACCAGCCGAGCGACGGCGGGGGTGCGGCTGCCCGCCGACGTGCCGCACCCGTTCTCCCCGGCGGGCCGCGCCGACCCGGGGCCCGCCTACCGCTGGCTGCGCGCCAACGACCCGGTGCACTACGACCCGTACTCGCGGATGTGGTGGCTCACCAGCCATGCCGCGTGCGCGGCCGCACTGCGCGAGGACCGGCTGTCGGCGGCGCGCGGACAGCGCGAGCGGGCCAGGGACGACGCGCTGCCGCCGTCCATGCTGACCACCGACCCGCCCGAGCACCAACGCCTGCGTGCGCCGGGCCAGTTGCTTCTTGGGCCCGCCGCGATCCGCGAGCTCCAGGACCCGCTGGGCACGGACGTGGACGCGCTGGTCGACGCGCTGCCCCGCGAGGCCGACGGGGTCGACGCCCTGGGGGCACCCTTCGCCACCGCCGTGTTCGCGCGGCTCTTCGGACTGCCCGGCGCCGACCGGCCGGCCTTCGAGGCGCTGGCCCGCGCGGCATCGGTGAACCTCGACCCGCTGGCCGGGCCCGCGGTGGCCGCAGTGGGGCGGGCGGCGATGGGCGAGCTGAGCCGCTTCCTCACCGCCCACGCCCGCACGGTCACCGAAGGGCCGCTGGCCCGGCTTGCCGCCGACACCCGGCTGACCGAGCGCGAACGGACCGGGATACTCGGCCTGGCCGTCGTCGGCGGCTGGCAGCCGCTGGCCGAGGCCGTCGGCAACGCCCTGTACTGGCTGCTGCCACGGCCCGACGCGGTCGCCCTGCTGCGCGAGGGGGACGCCGACCAGGCACGGCTGCTCGTCCAGGAACTGCTGCGCCTTGAGGCGCCGATCCCGTTCACGGCCCGGGTCGCCGTCGAGGACGTGGCACTGCCCGGCGGGACCGTACCGCGCGACGGGCGGGTGCTGATCGTCATCGCGGCGGCCAATCGCGACCCGGCCGTCTTCGAGCACCCCGACGACCTGATGCCCGGCCGCGGCCCCAACCCCCAGCTCGCCTTCGGCGCCGGAACCCACTTCTGCCTCGCGGCCCAACTGGTGCGTACATCACTGGAGTTGCTGCTCACCCGGCTCGTGCGCCGCCACCGCGGCCTCACGTTCGCACAGCCGCCCGGCGCACCCGGCTGGGACCCACGCCCCATACCCCGGCGGCTGCTGAGCTGTCCGGTCCAGACAAGGAGCACCGATGTCCGGTAAGGAGAACGCGGCCGGGCCGATACCGCACGAGGTGATCGTGGTGGGCGCCGGCGCGGCCGGGCTGATGTGCGCGAGGACCCTGGCCGACGCCGGGGTGGGGGTGCTTGTCCTGGAGGCCCGCACCCGCATCGGCGGCCGGATCCGGACGTTCCGCCCCGCCGACGGAGGCCCGCCGCTGGAACTCGGCGCGCAGGTCGTGCACGGCGCCGAGAGCCGGGTGCACGCACTGGCCGGGCCCCTGGACCTCGTGCCGCGCACCGTCGACGCCCGCGCCGTCGTCGACGGGAAGGCGGCCGCTCTGGCCGTACTGGCCCACGGCGGGCGGGCCCCCTGGGCGCTGCAACACCGGCTCAACGGGGCGCCCGGCGCCGTCGGCGGCTCGGTCGCCGACTGGCTCGCCGCACAGCATCTGAGCCCCGCCGAGACACGCGCCGCCCACGAATGGTTCGCCCAGCACTGGGCGGTTGACCCGGCCCGGCTCGACACGCACGCGGTCGCGGCCGCCCACCTGGGCGACGGCGTCGGGGACGGTGAGTACGCGGTGCCCGGCGGCCTCGACTCGCTCACGGACCGCCTCGCCGCCGGACTCGACGTGCGGTGCGGGGTGCCCGTGCGCTCCGTGGAGTGGAGCCCCGGCCGTGCGCACGCGGTCACGGACGACGACGGGCCGACGGCGCGCGCCCTCGTCGTGACGGTGCCGCCGGCCGTCGTGGCCACCGGCCGACTGAAGATCGCCGCACTGCCCGCCGCCAAGAGCGACGCCGCGGCCCGACTGCCCGCGGGCGACGCCTGCTGCCTCGTGGTCACCTACTCCCGGCCCGCGCCCGCCGCACCCCTCACGCCCACCGTGGTCTTCGACGCCGACGGCGTACGGGGCTTCGTGACCAGCCACGCCGGGCGCCACCAGGTGCTCGTGGTGGCCAAGGCGGCGGCTGCCGAAGCGGTACGCACCGCAGCGTCCGACTCCCACGAGAGCGTGGGCCGGCTGCTCGTCGCCGCGCTGCCCTGGACCGCACGGGCCCGGGTCACCGGGGTGACGGTGGCGGACTGGGGCGCCTCGCCATGGAGCCTCGGCGGGTTCACCCACGCGGGCCCCGAAGCGGCCTCCGCCGCCGACGCCTGGGCCCGGCCGCTGGACGGCACCCTCTTCTTCGCGGGCGAGGCCACGGCCGCGGGACACCGGCTGCCCTGGATGCACAGCGCGCTGGACAGCGGGCTGCGCGCGGCGCACGACGTCCTCGCGGCGGTGCGCCCATGACGACACCACCGGCCACGACACCCCCGGCCCGCACGGCCACCGCGGCCACGACGTCCCCGGCCCGCACGGCCACCGCGCCCGCGAACGAAACGCCGTTGGCAGCGGCGGCGGCGGGGTCGGCGTCGTCGGCCGTGCACACCGGCTGGCATCTGTTCGCCTTCCTCTCCGAGCTGACCGGCAACCTCACCCCGCTGGCCATCGGCCCGCGCCGGCTGATGGCGGTACGTCAGCACGACGAGGTGCGGCTCTTCGACGCCAACTGCCCGCACCGGGGCGCCCACTTGGGGATCGGCGGCACCGTGGACGGGGACTGCGTCATCTGCCCCTTCCACGGCAAGCGCATCACGCTGGGCGACACCACGGGCAGACGCTGGGCGGTGCGGGAGCACCCCGTACTGCGCTGGGGTCAGGCGCTGTTCACCCGGCTGGGACAGGACGACGCCGACGACCGGGGGCTCCCCGCGGCGCTCGCCGCCTTCGACGCCACGCATCCGCTGGTGGCCGCGCTCACCCGGGACATCGCCGCGCCCGCCGAGCTGATCGTCGAGAACGCCTTCGACGGCGACCACTTCACCGCGCTGCACAAGGTGCCCAAGGTCGGCGGGATGCAGACGCGGCCCGGCGAGGCGGGCGAGCTGGTGATTGAGGGCGAGTTCTTCATGCAGACCTCGCCCTGGCAGGACGACCGGGCCAAGGAGGCGGTGCGCTGGGAGGCGGTCCGCACCGGGGTGGTCCGGTGGGACTACCGGCCCCGGTTCCTGGCGCGGGCCTTCAGCCCCGGCGTGGTGGTCACGGAGTTCGGGCCGCCCGGCCGCACCCATGTCATCGTCACCGCCGCCGTGCCGACCGCGACGGGCTGCACCGCGCGGGTCGCGATCGGTGTGTCGGCGGGCCACGAGGCGGAGCTGCCGATGCTGATCGCGGGCAGCCACAAGGCGATCGGCGAGGACATCTCCATCTGGGAGAACCTGGACCTGACCGCCGAGCCCCACTACGACGCGGGGGACCGCCCGGTACTCGCGTTCAAGGCGTTCTGCGCAGGCTTCGGACGGCTCGCGTGAACGCGCGCCCGGGCGCCGACGCGAGCGCGGCAATGGAGAAGGGCACCGACACCAGCCTGGACGCGGGCCTGGGCCCAAGCACGAACACCGGCACGGGCACGGGCACGGGCACGGGCACGGGCACGGGCACGGGCACGGGCACGGGCACGGGTACGGGTACGGGTACGGGTACGAACACCGGCACGGGTACGGGCCTGGGCCCGAACAACGGCACGGGTACGGGTACGGGTACGGGCCTGGGCCCGAACACCGGCACCGGCACCGGCACCGGCACCGGCACGGGTACGGGCCTGGGCCCGAGCACGAACACCGGCACGGGTACGGGCCTCGGCCCGAGCACGAACACCGGCACGGGTACGGACACCGGCCTCGGCACGAGTACGGGCCTCGGCACGCACCCCGACACCGGCCTGGGCCCGGGCCCGGGCCCGAGCACGAACACCGGCACGAGTACGGGCCTCACGCACCCCGACACCGGCCTCGGTACGAACACCAGCACCGGCACGAGTACGGGCCTCGGCACGCACCCCGACACCGGCCTGGGCCCGGGCCCGAGCACGAGCACCGGCACCGGCACCGGCACCCGCCTGGTCGCCGCCGACGCCGCGCGCCACGTCGATCCGGTGCCGCGCCGCAGGCATCCCGCGCTGGCCACCACCGTGCACGGCAGTGGCCCCACCGTCATGTGGATCCACGGTTACACCATGGACTCCAGCACCTGGGGCCCGCTGTGGCGGCTGCTTCCCGGCTGGCGGCATGTCGGTGTCGACCTGCCGGGCCACGGCCGCTCGGGGCCCATACGCGACGGGCTCACGCTGCCCGAACTCGCCGCCGAGCTGGGCGAGTTGGCCCGTCGCGAGGACGCGGTACGGATGGTCGCGCTCTCCTTCGGGTCGCTCGCCGCCACGCAGCTGGCCATCGACGAACCGGGGCTGCTCGAACGGCTGGTGCTGGCCGCGCCCACGCTGGGCGGTGCGCCCGCCGAGCCGCACGCCAAGCGGCGCTATCAGGAGCTGGTCATGCTCAGACGGCTCGCCGGGGCTGCCGCGCCGCTGGCCGATCTGTGGATGAGCTCGCCCCCCGACATCTTCCGGGGCGCCGCGAAACACCCCGAGCTCCACGCGCGGCTGCACGACGTGATCACCCGCCACTCCTGGCGGGAACTCGACGACGGCGCCATGAGCCACCTCACCACCCGGACCCACTCCCCCGCCGACCTCGCCCGGATCAGGGCCCGCACGCTGGTCGTCGTCGGGGACGAGGACATGCCGACGTTCACCGCCAACGCCCGCCTGCTCGGTGCCACCGTCCCGGACTGCTCCGTGCGCACGGTCGCGGCGGCCGGCCACCTGCCGCTGCTCGAACGCCCCGACGCGGTCGCCGGCGCCCTCGCCGCCCACCTGGCCTGAACCACCGGGCCCCCGGCCGGTCCGCCGGGGCCACCCCGGGCCGCGTACGCCGCGTACGCCGCGTACGACCCGATCCATCAGCTCACCAACACCCCCTTCACACGCCCAGCGTTTCCCAACACCCGCAGCGCCAAGGGCACTTCAAGCCATCAAGGACCCCGAGGAGACAACATGACAGGCACGGTGCTCGTCATCGGAGGCGGGCCGGCCGGCTCGACCAGCGCGGCCCTGCTCGCCAGGGCCGGGCACCGCGTCACGCTCCTGGAGCGTGACCGGTTCCCGCGCTACCACATCGGCGAATCCATCGCCCCGTCCTGCCGCGCCATCATGGAGTACTCCGGGGTGGCCGAGAAGGTCGCGGCGCGCGGCTACACCGTGAAGCGGGGCGTGCTGCTGCGCTGGGGCGCGGAGAAGGACTGGGCGGTCGACTGGCGCGACATGTTCGGCGAGGACATCCGCTCCTGGCAGGTGGACCGCGCCGACTTCGACCAGGTCCTGCTCGACCACGCCGCCGACCAGGGCGTCGAGGTGGTGCAGGAGGCGTCCGCCAAACAGATCCACTTCGACGGCGAGCGCGCGGTCGCGGCCGACTGGGAGCACCAGGGGCGCGCGCGGCGTGCGGAGTTCGACCACGTGGTGGACGCGTCGGGGCGCGCCGGACTGCTCGCGGCCCGGCAGTTCAAGAACCGCGAGCGCCACGACATCTTCCGCAACGTCGCCGTCTGGGGCTACTACCGGGGCGCGAAACTGCTGCCGGACACCCCCTCGGGCGGCATCGACGTGATCTCCTCGCCGCAGGGCTGGTACTGGGTGATCCCGCTGAAGGACGACGAGTACAGCGTCGGATTCGTCACCCACCAGACCCAGTTCCAGCAGCGGCGCCCGAAGTTCGCCTCGTTGGAGGAGATGTTCCACGCGCTGGTCGCCGAGTCGTCGACGGTGCGCGAGCTGGTGGCGGGCGGGACCTTCGAGGGGCAGGTCCGGGTCGAGCAGGACTTCAGTTACGTCGCCGACCGGTTCTGCGGCCCCGGCTACTTCATGGCGGGCGACGCGGCCTGCTTCCTCGACCCTCTGCTGTCCACCGGCGTCCATCTCGCCATGTACAGCGGCATGCTGTCGGCGGCCTCCATCAACGCGATCGAGCACGGTGACGTGAGCGAACAGGAAGCGCTCGGCTTCTACGAGACGCTGTACCGCGACTCCTACGCGCGGATGCTCGCCCTGGTCTCCGGGATGTACCGCAAGTACCAGGGCCGCAAGCACTACTTCTGGCTGGCCCAGAACCTGCTGCGCGAGGGCGCGGCGGAGGAGCCGGACAGCGCGTTCGGCGCGATCGTGGCCGGGCTCACCGATCTGGAGGACGCCACCACGACGGGCGGTGTGGCCCCCGCGCTCGGGCTGATCGAGGCGGCGGGTCTTGCCAGGGGCCGCGTCGCCGAAGGGCGGCGGCCATCGGGCGTGACGACCGCGCCGATGAAGTTCGACCCGAACGACCTGTACGACCCCGCGTCCGGGCTCCATCTGATGACGGAGGGCCGGCTCGGGATCCGCCGCGGCTGACCCGGCGCCGCGGCGCAACCCGGAAGCCGTGCGCCGGAACCCGTGGGCCGGGACCCGTGCCGCCGGGGCCCGGCCGTGGCCGCGCACGGCGGCACATCAACTCACGTCATGACAGGGGGACATCATGCCTGTGCGTACCACCTATGGGGTCGGTGATCCGTGCTGGATCGACCGGATCTCGGCCCGGCCCGACGCGGCGGAGGCGTTCTACGCGGCCGTGTTCGGCTGGACGTACGCCGAGGAGGGCGGCTACCGCACGGCCCGGCTGGCCGGGGACCTGGTGGCGGGGTTCGGCTCGGCGCCCGGGCCGCTGGAGGCGTGGACGGTGTACCTGGCCGCGAAGGACCTGGACGCCACCGCGGCGCGTGTCGTGGAGCTCGGCGGGCGCTTGGTCCTCGGGCCGCTGGACGCCGGGCCCAACGGCAGGCTGCTGCTGGCCACCGACCCGGCGGGCACGCTGGTGGGCTGCTGGCAGGGGGCCAGGGCCGACGGTGTGGTCCTCGCCGACGAGCCGGGCGCGGCGTGCGGTTACGAGCTGCGGGTGCCCGATCCCTCGGCGGTGGCCGGTTTCTACCGTGGGCTGGGTGCGGACCCGGGGGCCGGGGGCGGCCCCGGCGGCTCGCTGCGGATCGTCGAGGACCGCTCGGCGCCGCCGCACTGGCTGGTGTACTTCGGCGTGGACTCGCTGCTCGGCGCGGTCGGCGCGGCGCTGGCGGCCGGGGCCCGGGTGGCGGGGCCCGCCGCCGGGGACTCGGTGCTGCTGCGTGACGCGAACGGCGCCCGGTTCGGCCTCACCGCCGCCGCGTCGCGTCCGGACCGGCCGGATACGTACGCCGGGCCGCCCGCGAACATACGCATCCCAGCCAAAAACTGAAGTATGTTCGACAGCATTCCCTGCGTGATTGACTGATCTCGCATTCGAATTCGAGGTCATTCTCCAGGGGGGCAGAATATTGGAACGTCCTCGCCTTAAAGCGCACTTCAGCGCGGAAATCGTGAACGGTGACCGGGTATTTCTCGTCGCCGACGATCAGCATTACATGCTCAAAGGCCGGGGCCCGGTGGCGGTACTGCCCCATCTCGACGGCCGCAGGACGGTCGGCGAGATCGTCCAGGCCCTGCACGGCGAGCTCTCGATACCGGCGACCCTGACCGCGCTGCGGCACTACGAGGCCGCGGGCCACCTCGCCGAGGGCCGGCCCGAACTCCCCGATGCCGCGCTCGCGTTCTGGGACGCGCAGGGCATCGACCCCTTCACCGTGCTGGAAGCGGGCGCCCGGGGGGTGAGCCTGACCGTGCTCGGCGGCGCGGACCCGGCGCCGGTCACCGAGGCGCTGGACTCGTGCGGGGTACGGGTCGTCGAGGAAGGGGAGGGCGGCCTCCAGATCGTTCTCGTCGAGGACTATCTGGACCCGGAGCTCGCGCGGATCAACGGCGAACGTCTCGCCGACGGCCGGCCCTGGCTGCTGGCGAGACCCGCCGGCGTGACGGCCTGGCTCGGCCCCCTCATACGGCCGGGGCAGACCGGCTGCTGGTCCTGCCTGGCCCAGCGGGTTTCGGAGAACCGCCAGGTCGAGCGCTATCTGTCCGGCAAGCGCGGGGACACGGTCCCGCGCAGCACCACCATCGCCGCGCTCCCCGGCGGCCACCGGGCACTGGCCGGCCTGCTCGCCACCGAGACCGCCCGCTTCCTGGCCACCGGCGCCTCCGCCGCCCTGACGGGACGCATGGTCACGCTCGACCTGGCCGCGCTCGCCACCGCCGACCACACCCTGGTGCGCCGCCCGCAGTGCCCCTCCTGCGGGGACGCGGCGCTCACCGAGCAGCGCAGCCCCAAGATCGTCCTGACTCCGGGGGCCGCCCGGCACACCACCGACGGCGGTTACCGCACGCTGCCCCCGCAGCTGACCCACGAGCGGCTGAAGCACCATGTGAGTCCGCATCTGGGCGCGATCACCAAACTCGGGGCGCACGACGACATCGGAAACGGAATCACCTACGCCTTCACGGCCGGCCACAACTTCGCCATGGTCAACGACAACATGGATCTGCTGCGCCGCAATATGCGCGGGCAGAGCGGAGGAAAAGGAAGGTCGGAGATACAGGCGAAAGTCAGCGCGCTCTGCGAGGCCATCGAGCGTTATTCGGCGGTGTGGCGCGGCGGCGAGCCGGTGCAGCGGGCGGCGTATGCGGACCTCGATCCCTCGGTCGCTCTGCACATGGATCAGCTGCTGCTTTTCTCGCCCGCCCAGTTCGCCGGGCGCGACGCCTGGAACGCGGATCCCGAACACCGCATCCACCTTGTGCCGGAACGTTTCTGCACCGAGCTGCCCCTCGACTGGTCCACCGCCTGGTCCCTGACGCACGACACCGAGCGTCTGGTGCCGACCGGCTACGCCTACTACGGGCACCCCGATCTGGCCCAGCACTTCTACTGCGTGGGCGACTCCAACGGCGGGGCCAGCGGCAACACCCTCGAAGAGGCGGTCCTCCAGGGCTTCTGCGAGGTGGTCGAGCGCGACGCGGTCGCCGTGTGGTGGTACAACCGGCTGCGCAGGCCCGCCTTCGACCTGGACTCGCTCGAAGACCCCTACATCGACGCGCTGCGCCGCTTCTACGCGGGCATGGGCCGCGATCTGTGGGTCCTGGACATCACGTCCGACCTCGGCATCCCGACGTTCGCCGCGCTCTCGCACCGCCGCCACGCCGTCGAGGACATCATGGTCGGCTTCGGCGCCCACCCCGATCCGGCGATCGCCGCGATGCGCGCGCTGACCGAGGTCAACCAGTTCCTGCCGTTCGTGGAGCGACGGGACGCCGACGGCAACACCGAGTACCGCACCGACGACGTCGAGACCCTGAAGTGGTGCCGCACGGCCAAGCTCGCCGACGAGCCCTGGCTGCTGCCCGACCCGGCGCGGCCCGCCACCACCCTCGCCGACCACCAGGGCTTCGCAGGACATGACCTCGCCGGGCACATCCGCGAGTGCGTGGCCCGCGCGGACCGGGCGGGCATCGAGGTGATCGTGCTCGACCAGACCCAGCCCGACCTCGACCTGAACGTGGTCAAGGTGATCGCGCCCGGGATGCGCCACTTCTGGCGGCGGCTCGGCCCCGGACGCCTCTACGACGTACCCGTACGACTCGGCCTGCTGGACGAGCCGACGCGCGAGGAGCAGGTGAATCCATGGAACGTGTTCTTCTGACCGCCCCGGCGCCGGCCCCCGCCGCGCCCGCCCCGCCACCTGCCGCGGACTCTGCCACCACCCTGGTGCGGCTGCGTCGCGACGCGCTCGTCGCCACACCCGACGACGACACGGTACGGATCACCGGACCCCAGTCGTCCCTGACGCTGCGTCAACTGCCGTTGGGCGTACGGTCGGCGCTCGTCTCCCTGTCCTGCGAACAGCACAGCCTGGACGCCCTCGGGGTGCGGGTCGTCGCCGCCGACGGCATGCGGGCGCTGCTGCGGCTCCAGCTCGCCGTCCGGCGCCTGGACGACGAAGGCCTGCTCGAACACGCCGTGTTCGTAGGCGAGTCGGAGCTGGCACGGCTGGTCCCGGTCGGCCGGGGGCGGACGGTGCTCGGCGCCGAACCCGCCCAGGACCTGCCCGTCAAACTGTCCCGCTTCGCCCTGGCCCAGGCGCGCGAGGGACGGCTCACCCTCTCCCAGCCGGGCAGCCACCTCGGCGTCGAACTCGCCCCCGAAGCGGCCGTGCTGCTCGGCGCACTCGCCGACTGGACGACGCCGCGCGAGGCCGGGCAGCGGCTCGCGCGGCCGGGAGCCGGCGCGGCGCTGCGGCTCCTTGACGCCGCCGGTCTGCTGGCCCCCGGCACACCGGAAAAGGACCTGGAGGTCACGGCGCTGCCGGGCGCCCAGTGGTCACCGGCCGAGCTGTGGCTGCACGCGCGCAGCCGCAACCCCCGTACCGTCGCCGGATACGGCGGCACCTACCCGGGCCGCGACCGGTTCGCGCCCCCGCCCGCCGTACCGCCCGCGCGCGGCACCCGGCGCATCGCGCTCCCCGTCCCCGACCTGGCGGCCCTCGCCCGCACGGACCCCTCGCTGACCGAGGTGCTGGAGCGCAGGCGCTCGGTCCGCGAGCACGACGGCTCCGCGCCGCTCACGGACGTACAGCTCGGTGAACTGCTCTACCGCACG
Source organism: Streptomyces sp. NPDC048416 (assembly GCF_043200435.1). Lineage (NCBI taxonomy): Bacteria > Bacillati > Actinomycetota > Actinomycetes > Kitasatosporales > Streptomycetaceae > Streptomyces > Streptomyces sp. NPDC048416. The sequence goes on along the minus strand of NZ_JBICXU010000016.1, from coordinate 120,471 downwards.
GTCCGCTGCCGGCAGACGTTCGCCGGGCACGACGGTCAGGAGCTGGCCGACCGGCCCTATCCCAGCGGCGGCGCGGTGCACGAGCTGGAGATCTATCCGCTCATCAGCGCCTGCTGTGGCATCGAGCCCGGCCTGTGGCACTACCGCACCGACCGGCACGAGCTCGAACGGGTCGCGGAGCCCGGCCCGGCCACCGCGGCGCTCGTCCGGGGCGCCCGCGAATCCGCCCTGATGGAGGCCGACCCCCAGGTCGTCCTGCTGGTGTCGGCGCGGTTCGGCCGGGTGATGTGGAAGTACGAGACGGTCGCCTACCCCCTGCTGCTCAAGCACGTCGGGGTGCTCTACCAGACCATGTATCTGGTCGGCGCCGCCATGGGGCTCGCGGTGTGCGGGCTCGGCGGCGGCGACGCGGCGGACTTCGCGGCGGCCACCGGACTCGACCCGCTGGCCGAGGGCGGCGTCGGCGAACTCGTCGTCGGCAGCCGGCCCGAGCGGCTGAGCCACCCCTTCAAGGTGCCGGAGCTCCTGGCCCCGGCCCCCGCCGCCCGCCCGTCCGGCGCACCGCGCCCCGGAGCCTCTTCCGCCGAGGACAGACCATGAACTTCCGGTTCAAGGCCCTGCAACGGATGCGGGAGCCCGACGAGTTGGACTCCCCCACCCTGCTGGCCGCCCCGCGCGGCTGGATCGCCGTCTTCGTCGTCATGATCATCATGGCCGGGGCGTCGCTCTGGGCGTTCCGCGGCAGCCTGCCCATCAGCGTCTCCGCGCCGGGCCTGCTGACCCGGCCGCTGGGCAGCGCCCAGGTGCAGAGCCCGGTGCCCGGCACCGTACGGCAGCTGCTCGTACGCCCCACGGACAGCGTCGCGGCCAACCAGCCGATCGCCCGCGTCGAATCCCTCGACGGCACGTCCGCGCAGATCACCAGCCCCTTCGCCGGACATGTCGTGGGGCTCGGAGTGAACGAGGGGCAGGTGATCCCCACCGGTCAGACCCTGGCCACCGTGGAGCGCACCGACGCCCCCGACGACCGGATGGTGGCCATGGTCTTCGTGCCCGCCGCCCGCGCGGTCGGGCTCACCCCCGGACGCCCCGTCGACCTGTCGGTGTCGACCGCGCCGGCCAGCTCCTTCGGGCTGCTGCGCGGCCGGATCACCTCGGTGAGCCCCTACCCGCTGACCTCCGGCGAACTGACCGGGCTCGTCGGCGGCGACCTCGCCGCGAAGACCTACGCGTCGGCCAGCGCGCCCCGCCTGGTGATCGTGGACCTGGTCCGCGACACCGCCACCCGGTCGGGCTACGCCTGGTCGACCACGAACGGGCCGCCGAACGCGCTGGGCACCCAGGTCTCCGTCCAGGCGACGATCAACCTGGGCAGCCAGACACCGTTCAGCCTGATTCTCGGACGCTGAGGTGCCCCGATGACACAGACAGTCGACACCCCGCGTCCCGCACCCGACACCGGCGCACCGCCCGCCGCGCTCACCCCCGGCAGGCGCTCGGTGCGCTGGCGCCACAAGGTGCCCACCGTCATCCAGATGGAGTCGGTGGAGTGCGGGGCCGCGAGCCTCGCCATGATCCTCGGCCACCACGGCCGGTTCGTGCCCCTGGAGGAGCTGCGCGGCCTGTGCGGGGTCTCCCGCGACGGCGCGAAGGCCTCCACGGTGCTCGCCGCGGCCCGCGCCCACGGGCTGATCGCCAAGGGGTACCAGGCCGAGGCCGAGACCCTGAAGGACCTTTCGGCGCCGGTCATCATCTTCTGGGCCTTCCAGCACTTCATGGTGGTGGAAGGCGTACGGACCCGCCTCGGCAGGACCGTCGTGGCCGTCAACGACCCGGCCGCAGGGCCCCGGTTGATGGACTGGGAGGAGTTCGACTCCGGGTTCACCGGGATCGTCCTGTCCTTCGAGAAGGGGCCCGACTTCCGCCCCGGCGGCAAGGAGGCGAAGGTCGGCGCGGCGCTCCTGCAACGCCGGCTGCCGTCCGGCCGGGCGCTCCCCCTGGTCCTGCTGGCCAGCACGCTGCTCGTGCTGCCGGGCATCGCGGCGCCCGCCTTCAGCCGGGTCTTCATCGACCGGGTGCTCGCCGGCGGCCAGCAGAGCTATCTGCTGCCCCTGGTCATCGCCATGACGGCGACCGCACTCGGCATCCTGATCCTCACCTCCGTACAGCGGCACTACCTGCTGCGCCTGGAGATACGGCTCGGGCTCTCCAGCTCGGCCCGGTTCTTCCGGCACCTGCTGCGGCTGCCCGTCGACTTCTTCCTGCAACGCAGGCCCGCCGAGGTCGCCAAGCGCGTCTCCGGCAACGACGTGGTCGCCGAAATCCTCTCCCGCGACCTCGCGCTTTCCGTGATCAACCTCGTCCTCGTCATCTTCTACGCAGCCGTCCTCATCCGGTACGACGTGCTGCTCGGCGTGATCGGGATCGGCATGGCGCTGCTCAACATCGCCGTGCTGCGCTGGGTGTCGCGGGCCCGCACCGACGCGGTGGTCGCGCTGCGCGCCGACCGGGGCAATCTGACCGCGACCACGTTCACCACACTCAGCCTGATCGAGACGGTCAAGGCGACGGGCTCCGAGCCGGACGCGTTCACCCGCTGGGCGGGCTTCCTCGCCAAGGTGATCACCGCCAAGCAGCGCCTCGGGCCGCCGACCGCCGTACTGACCGTGGTGCCCGCGATGCTCGCGGCCCTCAACAGCGGGCTCATCCTGCTCGTCGGCGGCGAACGGGTGGTGGACGGCGTGATCAGCGTCGGCATCCTGGTCTCCTTCCAGACCCTGCTCGCCGCGCTCAGCCGTCCCGTCACCCAACTCACCAATCTGGGCAGCCGACTTCAGGAAGTCACCGCCGACATCAAGCGGCTGTACGACGTGGAGCGCTACCCGGTGGCCACCGTGTTCGAGCTGCCCGACGACGGGGAGGTCAGCAGGCTCGACGGGTATCTGGAGTTCAAGGACGTGCGGTTCGGCTACAACCCGCTGGCCGAGCCCGTCATCAAGGACCTCAGCCTCAGCCTGGTCCCCGGGCGGCGGGTGGCGGTCGTGGGGAGCTCGGGCAGCGGGAAGTCCACGCTCGGCCGTCTGGTCACCGGGCTCCACCAGCCCTGGTCCGGGCAGATCCTGCTCGACGGGCGACCGCGCGAGGAGGTCTCGCGCAGCCGGCTCGCCTCATCGCTGGCCTACGTCGACCAGGACATCGCCCTGTTCGAGGGCACGGTCAGGGACAACCTGACGCTGTGGAACACCGACATCCCCGACGACGACGTGATCGCGGCCCTGCACGACGCCGCGCTCTTCGACACCGTCGCGGCCCGGCCCGGCGGCATCAACAGCCTCGTCGCCGAGGACGGCCGCAACTACAGCGGCGGCCAGCGCCAGCGCCTCGAACTGGCCCGCGCGCTCGCCCTGCAACCCACCCTTTTGATCCTGGACGAGGCCACCAGCGCACTCGACCCGGAGACCGAACGGCTGATCATGGACAACCTGCGCCGCCGCGGCTGCGCCTGCCTGACCATCGCGCACCGCCTCTCCACGGTCCGCGACGCCGACGAGATCATCGTGCTCGACAACGGCAGCATCGCCGAACGGGGCACCCACGAGGAGCTGTTGGCCGTCGCCGGCCAGTACGCGGCCCTCATCGAGTCCAGCCGCCGGACGGAGGACGCCGCATGAGGGGCACGTCCCGGGCCGGCCGCCGCCCCCAGGAGGCAGCATGACCATCGCCCCGCCGCCGGCCGGCCCCGCGCTCATGCCGTTCCTCACCCAGGAGGCCACCCCCGTCGAGCTCACCGCCGACCGCTTCCTGCGGTTCGACGACATCCGCCGGGTGCTGGTGGTGGAATCCGGCGCCGTCGACCTGTTCGCGGTCGAGATGCGCGACGGCGTACCGCAGGGCCGCTGGACCTTCCTCAACCGGGTCGAGCACGGCACCATCCTGATCGGCACGCCCTACGGCCCGCACCACCGCATCGTGGGCCGCCCGGTGCTCGGCTCCCGCCTCTCGCACCTGCCGTTCTCGCACGTCGAGTCGCTGTCGGGACCGGCCGGGCAGGCACTGCCCGAAGCCGAGTTCCGCGCCACCGTCGAGCAGTTCGTGACCGGCGTCGAACAGGGCATCGTGGCGCTCGCCGAAGCACTGCGCAAAGTGCTGCCGCCCCGCGAGTTCGTGCCGATGGCGACCGAAGGCGCCACCGAGGCCGCCGACGGCGAGGCCATCCGGTCGGTCGACGGGGTGCGCTGGGTCCTCATCGAGGAGGGCCATGTGGAGATGGTGGAGGGAGTGGCCGGGCAGATCGGGCCCGGCACCGACATCTGCGTCACCGAACGCGACTGGCTGATCGCCCACGGCGCCACCCGGCTCCGCTCCCGCTCCGTGCAGGAGCTGCTGTCCAACGGGGAGCTGTGGGGCCGCTGGGTGACCCACGCGGCCCGGCTGCTCTATGTGATCGACCGCAGGGTGGAGCGCCGCCGACTCGCCGAACGCGAGGCGCTGGGCCGCCGACGGGACCGGGACCGGGCCACCATGGCGACGGCCGCGCGGGGCTTCGAGTCCGTCATCCGGGACACCGAGGCCCGTATCAAACTGGTCGAAGTGGCCGCCGACCCCGACACGTTGGCCGCCGCCCGGCTCGTCGCATCGCACCAGGGGTTCACCGTCAGGGCGCCCGTCGCGGGCAGCGGCCACGGCCGGGACACCACCGAGCTCCAGGCCATCGCGCTCGCCTCGGGCGTGCGCACCCGCACGGTCCGCCTCGACGGGACCTGGTGGAAACAGGACCTCGGCCCGATGATCGGCTTCCGCAAGATCGGCAACGTGCCGGTGGCGCTGCTCCCGATCGGCCGGGGGTACGTCGTCGCCGAAGGCGGCCGGGTCACCCCGCTGACCCGGGAGCTCGCCGACGAACTCACCAACCAGGGCACCGTGCTGTACCGGCCGCTGCCGGCGACGGTGAAGTCGATCGGCGGCCTGCTGCGCTTCGGCTTCCGCAACAACCGCCGTGACCTGTGGACCTTCGCCGTGATGGGCGTCGCCGTCTCCGTGATCGGCCTGCTCGTGCCGATCATGACGGGCGCGGTGCTCGGCACCTTCGTCGCCGAGGCCCGGCGCGACCTGATCGTCCAGGGCGCCTGCGTGGTCATCGGCTCCGCCCTGGTGGTGGCGGCCCTGTCGATCCTCCAGAACATCGCGGTGCTGCGGATCGAAAGCCGCTCCACGGCGGCGATGCAGGTCGGCATGTGGACACGGCTGCTCTCGCTGCCCGCCTCCTTCTTCTCCCGCTACTCCACGGGCGAGCTCGGCACCACCGTCCTCGGCATCAGCACCGCCCAGGAAATGCTGTCCGGGATGACGACCACGGCGGCCCTCGGGCTGCTCACGGGCCTCGCCAATCTGGGCCTGGTGTACTTCTACAGCGTGTGGCTGGCGCTGCTCGCGACCGGCCTGGTGCTGGCCGGCGGGGCGTTCGCGCTGGTCGCCGGATACTTCGAGGTCCGCTGGCAGCGCCGCCTCTACAGCCACGAACAGCGCATGTCCTCCCGGGTCTTCCAACTGCTCACCGCCATACCGAAGTTGCGGGTCACCGCCGCCGAGGAGCGGGTGTTCGGGGTGTGGGCCGACCAGTTCAGCAAGGGCCGCGCCCAGGCCGCGTCGGCGCGCCGGGTGCAGAACATGGTCACCACCTTCAACGCGGCCTACCCGGTGCTGTGTTCGGCGATCCTGTTCGCGGTGGTCGGCGGCCCGCTCGGCGGCACGGTGCCGATCGCGGCCTTCCTCTCCTTCTTCGCCGCGTTCAACCTGCTGCTCGCCGCCTCCCTCCAGTTCACCGCCGCCGCCATCATCGCGATGGGCGTGGTGCCCATGCTGGAGGAGCTGCGGCCGATCCTGGAGGCGGAGCCCGAGGTCAACGACGTACAGGCCGATCCGGGCGATCTGTCGGGCCGGGTCGCGCTGTCCCATGTGGCGTTCCGCTACAAGGAGGACGGCCCGCTGGTCCTTGACGACGTCAACCTGGCGGTGGAACCCGGCGAGTTCGTCGCTCTGGTCGGGCCGTCCGGCAGCGGCAAATCGACGGTGCTCAGGCTGCTGCTCGGATTCGAGCAGCCGAGCGCCGGGTCCGTCCTGTACGACGGGCAGAACCTCGCGGAGCTGGACGTCTCGGCGGTGCGCCGCCAGTGCGGGGTGGTCCTCCAGCACGGGGCGCTGCTCGCGGGCAGCATCAAGACCAACATCGTCGGCAGCAGCAGCTACACCGTCGAGGACGCCTGGGCGGCCGCCGAGATGGCCGGCATCTCCGCCGACATCGAAGCGATGCCGATGGGCATGAACACCGTGCTCTCCGAGGGCACGAGCACCCTGTCCGGCGGACAGCGGCAGCGGCTGATGATCGCCCGCGCGCTGGTGGCCAGGCCCCGCATCGTCTTCTTCGACGAGGCGACCAGCGCGCTCGACAACCCGACCCAGAAGATGGTCGCCGAATCCACCCGCCGGCTCAACGCCAGCCGGGTCGTCATCGCCCACCGCCTCTCCACCGTCGCGGACGCCGACAAGATCGTCGTCATGGACGGCGGGCGGGTGGTCCAGCAGGGCCGGTACGAGGAACTGCTCGCCGACTCCGGCGGCCTGTTCGCCCGGCTCGCCCAGCGCCAGATGTCCTGAGCACCCCGTCCCTGTCTCTGCTCTGAACGCCCCGCCCCCGTCTGAACACCCCGTCCCTGTCTCTGCCCTGAAGGCCCCGCCTCTGTCCTGAACACCCCGTCTCCCTGCCCTGAGCACCCCGTCCCTGTCTCTGCCCTGAACGCCGCGCCCCTGCCCTGAACACCCCGTCCCTGCCTGAACACGCCGCCCCTGTCTGAACACCCCTGTTTTTCCCATTGGTTGACCGGAAGGAGATCCCGTGGAGTTCGCGCTGCTCATCTTCGGCGAGGAGAAGAGCTGGGACCGGATGTCCGAGCAGGAGCGCACGGAGCGGTTCACCGCCAACCGCGCCTTCGGCCGCGCCCTGGCCGAGGCCGGGGTGAGCGTGCGCTACGGCGCCCGGCTCGCCCGCCCCGACGTGCTCGCCGGAGAACCCCGGGCCGGAGACGGCGCCCTGGAGCTCGGCGGCCTGTGGCTGATCGAGGTGGCCACCGAGGAGGAGGCCCTGGAGTGGGGCGCGAAGGTGCCGGCCGGCCCGGGCAACCGGGTCGAGGTGCGCCGCTGCGACCGGCCGGGGCCGAGCGCCCGATAGCCGGCGGGCGCGGCCACGCGCCCGGCATCCCGGCAGGCGCCCCCGCCCGGGGCGCCACCCATTGTCCTACGCGGAACGCGAGTCGAAGGGAACGCACCATGGCTGAACGCCCTGCGCACTACTTCCTGTCCTGCTACCTCACCCCGCCGGGGCCCGGCGCCGTCTTCTCGGTCAGGCACGACCAGAACGTGGCCCTGTGGCGGCGCCGGGGGGCGTCCGTCGAGCTCGTACGGCTGTGGGAACTGGAGCGCGTCAGCGGCCAGAAACACCACTTCTGGCCGCTGTACACGGCGGCGCGCGCCGAGACGTTCCTCAGCGCGCTGCTCGCCGAGGAAGGCCTCACGCTCGCCGACATCGCCGTCTGCTGGGGCACCCCCGGGCTACCGGCCGCGCAACCCGTGCCGATCCCGCCGGGCGCCGGGGACTTCCCGGTGCACAGCCTCGCGCACCTGTTCAGCGGGCTGATGATGGACACCGCGCTGTTCAAGCGGGAGAAGATCGTCGCGATGGCGATCGACGCGCTGCCCGACTACGTCCAGGACGGCGGCCCGACCCGCTACTGGTACGCGGGCGCCGTCGCCGACCGCGGCTCCCTCACCTTCGCCCCCGTCGAGTCCCCGGCGCCGCTTTACACCGCCGCCGAGACGCTGTTCGGCCAGGAGCCCGGCACCCTGATGGCGCTCGCCTCGGCCAGCACCACCGAGATCGCCTTCGACGCCGAGTCGGCGGTCGCCCGGATCGCCCTGTACGGCGGCCAGGTGCAGCCGTGGAAGGAGGCGTTCGCCCTGGTGCGGTCCGTGGTCGAGGCGGCCGATGCGCAGCTCGACTCGGTACGGCTCGACCCGGCGTTCTCACGCGAGGAGAACCTGCGCAGCGCCGCCATGAAGGTGGTGCAGCGCTGCTCCGAACTGGTCGCCGTGCGCAATGTGGAGCACCTGCTGGAGCTGGGCGGGCTGCGCGCCGAGGACTGCTACCTTTCCACGAGCGGTGGCTACGCCCTCAACTGCCCCACCAACACGCTCCTGATGGACCACTTCGGCTTCCGGGGCCTGCTCACGCCGCCGTGCGCCAACGACTCCGGCCAGGGCATCGGACTCGGCCTGCTCGGCCTCCACGGCACCGGCGTCCTCGACGAGGCCGATGTGCGGGTGGAGTCCGCGTACCTGGGGCGCGAGGTGGGCGGCGTCGAGGAGGCGCTGGAGGAGTTCGCGCCCTGGATCGGCTCGGTCGAGCCGTTCGACGCGGACCGGTTCGTGGCCGACGTGTCCGGGTCGGTACTCGCCTGGGTGGACGGCCGCGCCGAGATCGGTCCGCGCGCGCTTGGCCACCGCAGCCTCATCGGCGACCCCCGCTCCACCGAGGTCAAGGACCTGCTCAACGGGTACAAGCAGCGCCAGTGGTGGCGTCCGGTGGCCCCGGTGGTGCTCGCCGAGCACGTCGGGGAGTGGTTCTCCAGCGACCGCGACTCGCCGTACATGCTGGAGGCCGTCCAGGTACGCGACGAGGTGCGCGAGCAGGTCCCGGCGATCCTGCACCTGGACGGGTCGGCCCGCCACCAAGTCGTCCACAAGGAGACCAACCCGCGCCTGCACCAGGCCCTTTCGGCCTTCCGGGACGCGACCGGCGTGCCGATCCTGTGCAACACCTCGCTCAACGACCGCGGCGAGGCCATCGTGGACACCGCGGCCGAAGCCCTCAACTTCTGTGTACGCAAGGGCATCGGGATCCTCTACCTGTGCGGCCGCCGCATCGAGCTGCGGGCCGGCGACGAGCGGGCGGCGGAGCTGATGCCGGCCGGGCCGCGCCCGCGCGCCGTGGAGTTCTTCACCGGCCAGGAGGAGGACCGGGACGCGATCTGGCAGGACTGGCTCGACCAGGGGTACACGGTGCCCGGCATGTTCCTGCTGGCCCGCTCCCCCGAACTGCGCGCCGAGGGGGCGCTCGCCACACCGGAACGCGTCAATCTGCTCGCCGGATACCGGGCCACCGTCGACCCGTCGTTCACGGGCCTCGCCGAAAACTTCCGGCGCACGCACGGCCCCGGCGCCTCGTTCACCGACCCCTCGACACTGACCGGCGCCTTCGGTGTCATCAACACGCTGCGAAAAGGCGGAAGTTCCGCATAATTGACCTCATTGACCTCGCGGTGCACACCGCGGGGGCGACGTCACGGGCCCGGCGTCGTGACCGACGTTGTGACCGGCGTTGTGACCGGTGTCGTGACCGGTGTCGTGACCGGTGTCGTGACTGGCGTCGCGATGTCATCGCAATGTCATCGCAATGTCATCGCGACCGACGTCACGGCCGGCCTGACGGCTGACAGCTGACGACGGCTGACATCTGACGGCTGACAGTTGACGACGGCTGACGGCTGACAGTTGACGACGGCTGACGGCTGACAGTTGACGACGGCTGACGGCTGACGGCTGACGGCACGATCGGGACCAGGTCGCGGTCGGGATTACGGTCCGGTCGGGGTCGCGGTCTCGGTCGGGATCACGGTCTCGGTCGGGGTCACGGTCTCGGTCGGGGTCACGGTCTCGGTCCCGGCCGACGTCGCGCGGATGCGGCTCCGACCGACGGAGTCCTCAGAGGGGGGCGAAGTGGCAGCAGTCGACGGGGGAGCGAAAGGCGGACCGCGCAGACCGGCGGGGCTGCTGCACCGGGACGAGGAACTGGCCCAGCTGGACCGGACCATGGAAGAGCTCGCCGAGGGCCGCTCATCGGTGGTGGCGATCCACGGCCCGCGCGGCATCGGGAAGACCGCGCTGCTGCGGGCCGCGCTCGCCCGGGTACCGCGGCAGGCCGTCGTGCTGCGGGCCCGCTGTCACGAGAGCGAGCGGAACTTCCCGTACGGCGTGGTGCGCCAGCTCTTCGACCGGCTGCTCAGCCGGCCCGGGCGCACCGGCACCGCAGGACTCGAACTGCGCCCAGGCGCCCACGCCGGGGCCGGCGGCGCGGAGGTGCACGAGCAGCTTCAGGACCTCTTCCAGGCGGCCCGCTCGCTGTCCGACGGCAAACCGGTGGTCATCGCCGTCGACGACCTGACCTTCGCCGACCAGGAATCGCTCGCCTGGCTCTCGTACATCGTGCGCAGGCTGGACGGGCTGCCGCTGGCCCTGGTCTACACCGCCGCGCCGGACGCGCACGACGCGCAGGCCGCCGAGTCCGACGCGCTGGCCCACACCCGGCTGCTGCGGCCGGGGCCGCTCTGCGAGAGCTGCGCCGCGCAGTGGATGGCGCAGGCCTTCGGGGCGCCGCTGGACACCGAACTGGCCGCCGCCTGCCACACCCTGTCGCTCGGCAACCCGCTGGTCCTGGGGGAGCTCACCGACCGGCTGCTCGCGGCAGGCGTATCGGCCGGCTCCCCCGACCAGGCGGCCGTCCTGGAGATCGGCGCGGCCACGCTGTCGGACACCACGGTGGAGTGGCTGAGCCGGCGCCATCCGGCCGCCGTGGAACTGCTCGCCAACCTGGCCGTACTGGGCCCGGGCGCCGACATCACGACGGCCGCCGCCCTCGCCGACCAGGGCGAGTTCGAGACCGCGCTGGCCGGGGAGGAACTGCGCCGCAGCGGGCTCATCGACCCGGGGCCGCCGCAGCGCTTCCGGCACGAACTGGTCCGCACCGCGATCCTGTCCCGCATCGAGCCCAAGACCCGGCTCGACCTGCACGCCCGCGCCGCCGCCCTCCTGCTGCGGCTCGGCGCTCCGGCCGCGCAGACCGCCGAGCACCTGATGTCGGTGGGCGCGACCGGCCAGGCCTGGGCGCTGCCCATCCTGCGCACCGCGGCCCGCGAGGCCGCCGCGGGCTCCGACTGGGCCAACGCCGCGCGTTATCTGCGCCGGGCGCTCGCCGAGTCCGCCGATCCCGAGGTGGTGCTCGCGGTCACGAGCCAGCTCGGCGCGGTCGAGCTGCACCGGGACGTGGCCGCGTGCGCGCGGTACGCCGCGACTGTCGCCGCCTCCATCCGCCCGCCCGCCGAACGGGCCAGGGCACTGCTGCCGTTCGCGGGGCCCGTCCTCACCATGGACTCGTCGATGGCCGCCCACTCCTTCGTGGAGGCCGCAACGGCGCTGGAGGCCGGCCACACCGGTGAGGTGCCGCTCGCTCTGCGTCTGCCCCTGGCCACCCAGGCCCTGCTGGCCGGCCATCGGGGCACCGCCCACCGCACCCTGGCCGCGCTGCGCCGCTCACCGGACGACCAGGTCGCGGCGCCCGCCTTCCTCGGCGCGCTCGCCGCGCTCACGGCGGCCGGCGGGCGCTTCCCGCGCCGGGCCCAGCGGCTCGCCGAGCGGTGCGCGAACGCGGCCGCGCTCATCGGAGTGGACACCGGCGCACCGGGCGCCGCCCTCGCCCTGGCCTGGACCGGCCGGGCGCCGGACGCCGCGGCCCTCGCCGACCGGACGGTGCTCACCGCGCGCGGCGCCGCGCGCCCCGGGGAACTCGCGCTCGCCCTGGTCGTACGCGCCGACATCGCGCTGCGCCTGGACCGTACGGCCGCCGCTCTCGGCGACGCCAGGGAGGCGCTGCGGCTCGCCGAGTCCGTACGGGCCGCCGGTCTCGCCGCGGCGGCTGCCGCCTGCACGGCCCGTGCGCTGGTGGCACGTGAGCAGTACGAAGCGGCGGCGACCGTGCTGTCAAGGACCCCGCTCCCGGCCGGGGCGCACCCGCTGATCCGGGCCCTGTTCCTCCAGGCACGTGGCCTGGTGGCGGCGGGCCGGGGCGCCCATGGGGAGGCGTTGCAGCTGTTCCTGGAGTGCGGCCACGCGCTGGCCGCACGCGGGATCGCCAATCCGGAGTGCGTACGGTGGCGTGCCGACGCCGGGCGCGCCTATGAGGCCCTTGGCGAACCGGAAGCCGCCCTGGCGATCGCGGCCCCCGCCCTGCCGAGCACACGTCTGACGCCGCGGGGGGCGGGTGCGGGGACGGGTATGGGTGTGGGTGTCGCCGGTTCCGAGGGGGGCGCGGGTGGTGCGGGTGGTGCGGGTTGGGGTGTGGCCCGTTCTGGGGTGGGTGCGGGCGTGGCTGCGGCGGCTTCCGGCGTGGGGAGCGGGGAGGGTGCCCGTCCCGACAACCCGGCCCCGGCCGACGGGCCCGGCATCCCGAGCGACACCAGACGCCGGGTCGGCCTGACCGCCAGCGAGCGGCGGGTGACCGACCTGGTGCTCACCGGCCTCAGCAATCTGGAAGTGGCCGAGCGGCTGTTCCTCAGCAAGCGAACGGTCGACACCCACCTGGGCCGGATATACCGCAAACTGGAAATCCGGGGCCGAGTCGAACTGGCCGACGCGTTGAGGGAGTTGGGCGACATACCGGAGCCGGGACGGACTGGCTGACGCGTTGGGGGGTGGCTGACACCGGCCCTGCCAGGGGCGCGGGGAACTGCGCGAGCAACCACCCACGACCCGCACCCGAAGGCGGGGCTCCCGGGGGCCCCGGCCCCGTTCGCGCCTGAACGGCGCTCGTCCTCAAACGCCGGACGGGCTGAGGTTGCCTCGGATGGCCGCCCTGCCTAGCGGCAGACGCCCCAGGGGCGCGGGAACTGCGCGGGAAGCGACCACGGCCCGCAGTCGAAAGGGGGTGAGGGGCGCGGGGAACTGCGCGCGCAACCACCCACGACCCGCACCCGAAGGCGGGGCTCCGCCCCCGGCCCCGTTCGCGCCTGAACGGCGCTCGTCCTCAAACGCCGGACGGGCTGAGGCGGCCTCGGATGGCCGCCCTGCCTAGCGGCAGACGCCCCAGGGGCGCGGGGAACTGCGCGAGCAACCACCCACGACCCGCACCGCGAACACCACCCCCACCGGGGCCCCGCCCCAAACCCCGGCCACGCCCGAAACCCACCCGTCCTCAAACGACGGACAGCCTGAGGCGATCGACGATGGCCCACACCAGCCCCGCCAGGGGCGCGGGGGGCGCGGGGGCGCGGGAAACCGCGAATGATGGCCCGCACCATCCCTGCGGGGGGGGGCACGGGGAACGCGAATGATGGCCCGCACCAGCCCTGCGGGAGGGCGCGGGGAACCGCAAATAATGGCCCGCACAGGTCCCTAGGGCCGGCCCTGGGTCTGGTTCGGTCAGACCCGGAGGGAGTCCGCGGCCTGCGGGTAGAGACCGCCCGCCGCCCCCGACGCGGCCACCTGGTCGTCGATCAGCCAGGCGGCCTCCTCGGCGCCCCCCGAGCCCGGCATGTCGACGCGGAACGAGGCGAGCCCCGCCGTCTCGGCGGCGGCCTCCGGCGGCCAGACTGCCGGGCCGCCGCGAGCCGGTGCCACCCGGGCCGTCTCACCCGCGGCCCGGCACAACTGCACCAGGACCGGCGGGCCGAGCCTGGCCTGCACCGGCACCACCGCACCCAGGCGTTCGGGCCGCACTTGGAGCACCCCGTCGCTGATGGCCGATGGCCGGTGGCGCCAGGTCCCCTCGGGAAGCGCGTCCGTGTTCACCGCCGCCGCCGAAGCACCGTAGAACTCCAACGGCACCAGGTACGGCAGAACGTGCCCGACCGCCCTGTCCACCACCAGGAGTTGGCCCGAGACGAACTGCCACGACCGCTGGGCCAGCGCGACGGCCACCTCGGCGCGCGGTGCGTGCGGACTGCCGAGCAGCGCGACGCTGACCGGGCCCTTCGCCAGCACCACAGCGGGTGCGATCCAGAACCGCCGGGCCAGCGCGGCGAACGGCGGCACCGGGGGCGGAACATTGGTCCAGGCGCGGAAGGTGCGGCGCAGCAACGGCGTACCGTCGGCGTCACGCACCGCGAACTGGGCCGAGCCGTCCGGGCGTTCGGCCCCGAGGTCGACGTGGAGCCGGTCGGCCCCACGTGGCTCGGGGATCAGGTGCGGGGCGAAGCGGAAGCGCAGCGCGGCGAGTCCGGCGGCGGCCGTGACCGTGATCCCGATGCCGAAGAACTCGGCGCACAGCGATTCCCCACCGGTCGGTTTCATGCCGGTCTCCTGTCCGATTGCGCTTCCTTCCGGCATCCCCGCCGCACGCCCGGCGCCGCCCGGCCGCGGGGGCGGGGCGGTATTCGGGGCCGCGGCTCCCGGCGGCACGGCCGGGGCGGGGTTCAGGGCCGTGGCCACAGCAGGCGCACGATCGACTCGGCGGGGTACGGATCGACGCCGTCCCCCGCGCCCTTGGAGTCCTCCGGGTCGGCCGGCTCCACTATGTGCAGGTCGACCCGGCCACCGGCGGGCAGCCGTACGGTCCGGGCGGCGCCCGAGGTGCCCGGGCGGCCGAGGAGCACGATGCGGCCCGGCCGTCCGGTGGCCCGCATGGACTGGGCGACCGCCCAGGTCAGCCGGAGCGACGTGGGCAGCGCCGGCCAGGGCGCGTCCGGATCGGTGGGTAACGCGGCGAGTTCGGCCGCGTCGACGGGCGAGAGGTCGACCAGCGCGTCCAGCGGCCCCACGTCGGTGGCCAGGTCCACGAGGAGCCGTGCGATGTCCTCGATGTCGCCCGGCCTGCTGTGGAACGGCAGAGCGAGCACCCCGGATGCCGTGAGGTCGCGGCACAGGTAGGCGGCGCTCACTGGTTCGGGTGCGCAGACCGCCACCGTCGCGCCCAGGTTGCCCAGGCTCGCCGTAACGTCCCGCGCGGTCCGGGTCGCCTCACTGGCGACCAGGACCGAAGGGGAGATGGAGAAGGCGTGAGGCACGGGCGTTTCCCTCGGGGTAGGCAAAGGAGTCGGTCGCGGCCGGCCGCAGTCATCCGCAGCGCGGTCAGCCGCAGTCGGCCGCGGTCAGCCGCGGTCGGCCGGGTACTGGCGTGGTCAGTCGCGTACTTGGGTGGTCAGTCGCGTACTTGGGTGGGCTTGCCGTCCCAGCGGAAGTCCACGTCGACGACGGTGGTCCGGCCGGCCGAGCCGTCGGTCCCGGCGTCGACGACGCGTCTCGCCGTGGTGTCACGGGATGCGGGGCCCTGAGTGTGGCGGCCGCCGCCCATGATCGACGACGCGCCGAGCACCAGTCCCAGCAGCAGGACGGCTGTCGTACAGGCGATGGCGGTGAGCTGGGTCGCGGCGCGGTGTGCGGTGGACCTGGTACGCATGTGAATCCCCCTGATTCCTCGCGGGTGCCATGGCGACCGCCGGCCCCCTGCCGGTGCTCCGCCTCGGATTTCGTCGCGCCCGCCCTGGCCGAAAGCCGATGTGCGGCGTCTGGCGACACCCATAGAAAACACCGGAGCGCAGGGTTCGGGATCGGCTTGCGCGAGCCAGGAAGCTGCCCGGCATGAAGCTGCCGAACGGGCCCGGGGACGGGCCTGGGGCGGGGCCGGGGGCGGGACCGAACGGGACCGATTGGGGCCGGGCGGGTCCCGGAGGGCCGGTACGGGGTCCCGGAGAGTCCCGGGAGGGGCCCGAAAAAGCCCCGCCGATGAATCGCGAGGGGGAGAGAGAGACCCCGGGCGGGTGGCGGAAAGCGTGCGGAACAGTCGCGAAAAGTTCCGGGAAGGGCCGAGGAAGACCGCAGAAGGTTCCCGGAACGGCCGCGGAAGGCCGCACAAGCGGGGTGCGAGGCTCCCGGCAGGACCACGAAATTTGTCCGTACGAAGCTCCCAGCGGGTTACCGGAGGGTTCCCGGAGGGGGCCTGCGATGCCTCCGGAAAGGCCATCCTGACTGGGAAGCCCGCACCAACTCACGGTGCAAACAACAGATTTCGTACTAGCATTGCCCGACTTCGACCACGAGGCCGGTCTCGGCCACGGGGTAGATCTCGACCCCGAGGGGCGACCTCGACCACGGGGTCGATTTCGGCCTCGGGGACGGTCTCGACCACGGGGTCGGTTACGGTCGTCGATCCTGCGGCCGGCCGGATCGGGGCGTGCCGCGGACGGCGGGGCGCGACGGTCCCGCACACGCTCGGGTGGGTGGTGCCGCGGACCGGCGGGACCAGGGGGTGGGTCCGTCGGGTCGACGGCCCGGGACAGGGGATGCACTGTGGGGATGCCTGCTGAGTTGGATCAGGATTCGCTGGCGGTCTACCGCGCGATCCTGCTCCACCAGGAGCAAGCGGTGCCCGAGCTCGCCAAGTATCTGGCGATGCCCGAGGAGCGGGTGGTGAACGCGGTGGAGCGGCTGATCGCGCTGACCCTCCTGAAGCCTTCCTGGGACCGGCCCGGCAGCCTGCGGGCGGTGAGCCCGGCGCTCGGCCTGGAAGTCCTGGTCCAGGCCGAACAGCGCGAACTGGCCGCCCGGCAATGGCGGATCGAGCAGCACCGCGCCGCGCTCGCCGCGCTGGCCGCCGAGTACTCGGCGCAGGGCGCGTCGGGCGGCCTGACCGGAACGGAGCGGCTGGTGGGGATGGATCAGATCCGTACCCGCCTCGAAATGCTGTCGCAGGAGTGCCGCATCGAGGCCCTGGCGTTCCACCCCAGCAATGTGCTGTCCGTGGAGGGCACCGAGGCGGCGCAGCCGCTCAATCAGCGCGCGCTGGACCGTGGGGTCGTCTTCCGCAGCATCTACCTGGACAGCATCAGCAAGGAGCGGGCCACCCTGGAGTACGTCCGGTGGGTGAAGGAGCGCGGCGGGGAGATCCGGACCGCGCCGTCCCTGCCGATGCGGCTGCTGATCGTGGACGGGGCGTCGGCGGTGGTGGGTGAGGGGTTCGAGCAGGGCCGGCCGACCGCTCTGGTGCTGACCAATCGGGCGATCGTGGCGGCGATGACCGCGCTGTTCGAGTCGTACTGGGAACACGCCACCCGCCTCGGCACGCCCGCGCCGCCGCGCAACGGTGGCCTGACGCCACAGGAGCACGAGCTGGTACGTCTCCTGGCGTCCGGCGCGAAGGACGATGCGATCGCCCGCACCCTGGGCATCGGACTCCGCACCGAGCGCCGCATGGTCGCCGAACTGGCCGACCGTATCGGCGCGTCCAGCCGCTTCGAGTTCGGCGCGAAGGCGGCGAGAGCAGGCTGGATCTGACCCGTCCTGCACCAGGAATGCGGCCGGAGCCGAACTCACCGGCAGGAATGCGGCCCCGAGCCGAACTCCTTGGCAGCAATACGGCGTTGATCCGCCCTACTGACTGAAACCCAGGAAGACGAACAGCACGCCCAGGAGCGTGAGCATCCCGGAGACCAGGATGCCGAACAGGCTCCCGAACAACGGGGCCCAACTCCCCCCGGACCCCATGATGGTCGCGGTCCGAGCGGGGTCGGCGGGCCGGTACCGGACGGTCACCGCGTTGCCCTCCGCGAGCAGCATGGCGTCCTCCTGGAACTCGATGTACTGCCCTTCGAGCGTGGTGAAGCCATGGACGTGGTGCCAGTAGGTGTCGCCGTCGCTGCCGTTGGTCGAGAACCTGCGTACACAGCGCCCTTCCACGGCGATCCCGCGCCGCACCGTGCGCACGCGCCCCATGAGCTGCCGCGTCAGGAAGAAGCAGAGGCTGCCGCAGGCCGCCAGAATGCAGACCCCCACCCAAAATATCGTCACCCCGTCAGGCTACGAGCCCGCCGGAGCGGCCCCGGCAAGGGGCCGGCAAGGGGCCGGCCCACCGGGTCCCACCCCTGACAGAACCGACAGCACAACGGCCGGCCACTGCCCAGAACTGAGACTGATGACCGGCGCCCGACCCGCGCCCGGCGCCGACGCCGTATCCAGCGAAAAGCAAAACCCCCAGGTCACGGCGAGTGAGTCCTGGGGGTTCTACAGAGCCGCCTTCGGGATTCGAACCCGCGACCTACGTAAATTGAGCCTGCACGATCACGACGGGCAGAGATTCGTGATCACGTTGGATTCGGTTTCCCCTGGTCAGAGACTTGCCAAGCTCGGCAGCGTGCTGCCCCGTCCAATGAGTGCTGGACTGTCCGCCCCGTCGCTCGTGCAGATCCGTACATAGCCCACCGTTGCAGCCATGAGATTGCCTACGCTCACTCAGCGCCGTCAGCCTCATCCTCAAGCTCTTCCACCGCCGCAGCGACGCTCGACATGAAGATGTGATGCTTGTCATCGTTCGCCAGATAGGTCACCAGGTTCTCGCGCAGCCGCTGCGTCCCCAGGTAATAGTCCCGAAACGCCTTCGAGACCTCCTCTGCCACTTCGCGGCTGGGAGGAACAGGGATACGGATTTCCTTATACCGTCGGCCGACGTCTTCACGGTTGGTCTGCATAAAGACGACGCGATCCCACTGCCGACGCACCGCCTTCAACGTCATTGCCCACAGGAGGTAGAAGTTATCGAAGGGAGCGGACTCTGAGGCCCGCAGAACCAGAACCTCCTTGGTCAGCACGACCCTCTCTTGCCCCGGCATGACTACCGCAAAATCGCCGATGTTCTTACTGGTGCGGATCGGGGTGATCAAATCATATTCTTTGAGCCCGGATTCGCTCCCCCTCCAGAAACGCTCGGCAACCACATCGGGCACACGATTCGTCGGATTGATATTCACCTGCCCGGCGCGAATATCGGAGACTTTAATGTAAGGGACGTGACCGGTTCTAAAGTCTGCTGACGGGCTTCCATGCCCATGCATCGAGATCAGCAATCCATCGTCAACCAGCTCTCCGATGGAAGCACTTGCGAAACCTTGCATTTCTGGCGCATCCATCAGCGTGAAGAAGTTACGCACTGAACGTTCATCGAAATAGTTTGGAACGGCGATCAGCTGCTCAGTGAGCTCACCGCTCTCCACCCAACGACTCGTGTCCGTCGTACCGAACTCGTCCACCAGAGCAGTGACATCTGCGGCGATCTGGTCGTCGATCACGCCCGTTCGAGTTCCAGTATCAGCAGCAACGACGAATAGATCTTCGCCGTCCTTGTTGATACCTACGGTCGGGGCGTAGGAGACGAATACCTGACCTTCACGGAACCAGGCGGGCCTATGCACCATGGAAATCACTTCTTCTCAAAGACGTAGAAGTTGGTCTTTGCTCGGCAGAACCCTTGAAAGGCTTCCATGGGAATATTGAGGACGCCCCGCAGGATGAACCGGTCGCTCAGCCATTCTGGTAGCCACTTATATGTAGGCGAAAAAAAGTAAGTTTCCGGCAAAATAATGCCGAGCCTGCCCCCCTTCATCAGGAGTCTGTGCGCTCGCTCGAGAAAGACAAGCCCAATTTCTAGATCTGCATACTCGCCCGGCTTCCGATTGGCTGCTGCCGCGATGCTGTAATCGTTACGGCGCGCATCAATCTTGCTGACCTTCAGGTTCTTACCGAAGGGCGGGTTTGTGATCACCACCGTGAACGATTCGTCACTAAGAGGCCGCTCAAGCTGAGGATAATCCTTCGCCCACCGGTCCCCCCTTATCGAATCGCCAGTGTGCACATTGACAGATCCGTCACCAAGACCCACCATGATCGCCCGAGTGAGCTTGACGTTGATGGAATCCTTATCCACTCCGTAGACGTTCCTGTGGGCCCAGGTTCTCGCTGCAGCAGCAGAGTCGCCAGCAGGGATCCGATCGACCAGCGAAAGGAATGCTTCGGTGAGAAATCCTCCCGTTCCACATGCCGGGTCGATGATCCTGTCTTCCAGGCGAATATCCATCATTTTGACGGCAGCGGCGATGACGCGCTGCGGGGTGAAATACTGCCCTTCCCCCGCCTTCAGGTTTGCCCGACGAAACACCTGAAAGGCGGAGGAAATCGCCTCAGGCCCCGCGTCATTCAGATTCAAATTAGAAAGCTCATACACCGCTTCCTGAATGGTGTGATCATCCAGCTCGAGGGCACCTTCGCGATGGTCAGCAAAAACTTCTGGTCGAAATTTCTTGAGAGCATCAAACTGTGCCCGCATGGCCTTACCCGTCGCGACTTCGCCCCCCTGAGAGAGTTGGAAAGCGACCGGCTTACTCGGGTCGTACGATGCGTTTGAATCTGACTCCAGCTTAAGTAGCAGGAGGTTGCAAAGTTCGTTAAGTTGCGCTTCTGAACGGGTTGATTGACTGTCTCTCGCAACCACGACATCCAACAGTCGCCCAAAGATTGACCGCAGCTGTCCGCTCTTTGGCGTAACCAAGTCTTTGAATGTCAACGGCTTCTTGGAGGGGCGCGTAAATCCTTCCCCAGGCTGCGGCAGGCCGCGGTTTCGGACACACTGAAACCTGCCGTCGGCCAACTTGTAGACCCTGGCGTCATCGGAACCATTGGTCCAATAACCCATACGCGCACGCGGTTCACGGCTGAGATAGATCTCAAGCTGAGAAATGCCGGCATCGATCGTAGGCTGTTTGAATTCGCAGATGACCAGGACATGTTCCCAATCACCTGCATTCTGCACATCATCAAAAATAGCCAGATCTACAGGCCAACCAGCAAAGGACTTGCCGTCCTCCCGCTTCGCAGCGTCGTGGGGTGACTGCGGTACGCGCCATTCAGGCTTCCACTGCAGCTGGGCCGAATCCCAACCTGCCTCCATGAGGCTCTTGAGTACCGGCGCCCGCACCTGCTGGTGCTCGGGGCCACTGGGAGTACGCGTAGAGTCATCCGTCACGGCACAACCTTAGCCGCCCGTCGCAAATCGCCGCCGCCAACCGCGAGTACGCCGCGGGGTGCGCGCAGGGCCCCGAGCAAGATCAGGCCAGGGGGCAAGCAGACCTTCGGGAGTAGTTGATGCGGAGTGAGTGTGGCGTTGGGTAGACGCCCCCCGGCCCCGTCCGGTGTAACTAAAGACGGCCGAACTCATAACTAGCAAGTTCGGCCGTCCAAGATGCCCTGAGACATCACGCTCGTAGCGGGGACAGGATTTGAACCTGCGACCTCTGGGTTATGAGCCCAGCGAGCTACCGAGCTGCTCCACCCCGCGTCGGTGCCCTAACCATACGGCATGCCGGCACCGACCTTGGCTCCTCTTCTCGGGGCAGGCCTGCCACCCACCGCTCTGTTCAGCCTTGGGGAAGGAGCGCCGTCTGCTTGCCACCCGAGGATTTGGCAGCGGCCCCGAGCACAGAGTTGACCGTCGCGCGTAGGGTGCGAGCTTTGCGGTAGCGCCTGGTTCTCTTCGACCTCGACAACACGTTCGTGGACCGGCGGGGAGCGCTCGTCGACTCGCGGGCCGGCTTCGCCACCCGCCATGGTCTGGAGGTGGAGGAGCAGACGTACGTTCTGAGCATCGTGGCTGAGCAGGCGTATCCATCCACCCTTGGGCGCGTCCGCACCGGTACCGACTGCGCATGGTCGACTGCGGAGTTGTGACAGACGTGCTGCACCGATATCGCGGCCCCGGTGTCGTGCCGCCAGGCCGGGGTCCTCGACAGCTTGGAAAAGCTGCGTGCGGCACGCCGGCAGGTGGGGGTGGCGACCAACGGCGCGGCGGTACCCGTCGCGCCGTTGCTACGGACTACCGATATGTCCGAGCGCATGCAAGGCGTCTTCGTCTTCGAGGAGACTCACGCGCGCAAGCCGCAGACTCGGCGCTTCCCTGTGGCAGCGGCCCACTGCGGCACCGTACTTGGCGACGGAGGTCGAATGGTCGGGGGTACCCGTTCCACGGTATCGGGCGGACGGTCCGCGGGGCCGCGAACCATTCGGTCAGGACCTGATCGGCCACCTGACCGCCAGCGAGTGGTTCGACCGATGGCCCACGCTAGGGTCATCCGCAAGTCGGGGGCACAGCCGCTACTCAACCGAACATCCGGCTTCATCTGGAGCCTCGGATCGGCCACCACCATCTCGGTCGGCTGCGCGCGAGGCATCTCAACGAGATGCTCACGGCCGTCCTTGACGCCAATACCAAGATTCTTGAGCAGAACGACCAACCCCGGGACCCCGGCCGAGGGGTTGACGATCGTGCCGTGGAAAGGGACCAACAACGATGTCATGCCGCCGTTCATGCGTGTGACCGGTCCGGCTCCCCGGCTGCGTATCAAGACCACGCTGCGATCCGCGTTGAACGACGAATCGGGCAACAGACCGTCACCTTCCCCCCGGTCGCACATGTCGACATCGACCCCGTGCGTATGCCCAAGGCCCTGGTGTGGACGGACGAGCGGGTCGCCAAGCGGGAGCGGATTGGCGAGCAATCGTCGCCCGAGATTGTCTGAGCACCTCAACGAACGGCGTCCTCCTCGACTTCGTCGCCGAGGACCGGTTGTATGCGATGTGGCACCTGATCGCCTTCCGCCACCTCCGCCGTGGCGAGGCGTGTGGGCAGCCGTGGTCGGAGACGAACCTCGACACCCACTCCCTCACCGTGTCCTCGCAGCTCGTGCGGGACGGCTGGAGGTTGAGGCGCCCAACCCCAAGACCAACAGCGGATACCGCGTGATCGCGTTCGACGACAACACCGGCAAGGCCTTGAAGCAGTACCGAGAACGGCAGGACGCAGACCGCAAGGAGTGGGGCTCGGTCTGGGTCGCGACCTGCCATGCCTTCACTCGGGAGGACGGCTCCTCGCTCCATCCCGGCAAGTGGCCTTCCTCTTCGAGGTGGCTCGTCTGGCTCCGACCTCCCCGGAAACACCGCCCGGAACCGCCCTGCTCATGGGTGCGGCTGCGGCCAGCGGCGTACGGATCGCAGCGTTCCAACCGGGCCCGCCGTTCACGCACGCCAATGGCCGCGAGCCGAACTGGCGGAACCTCATGATCCAGTACGCAGCCGACGCTCACCTCGACAACAGCGACGCCGCACTGTCCTGGCTGGCCACATGAACCTCGACGAGATCGTCGGCGAGTACCAGACCTTGGTCCTGGAAGGCTGCGACGGAGTCGGCGAGAGCACGCTCGGCGAACGCCTGTCGACGGACCAAGACTTCGCCGTGCTGCACTCTTCGAAGACACCCGACCATCTCGACCTGGGCACCCGCTACAAGAACATCCTCGTTGGCCCGGGCGGATCCTCTTCGACCGGTGTTTCATCGGTGAGCTCGTCTACGGCCCCCTCCACCGGGGCCGGTCCCGGATCAACTGGAGCCAGGCGATCGACCTGGCCGAGAACGTCATCGAGCGTTCCGGCGTGCTCATCCACCTGACCGCACCAAGAGCGACGAGGCCAGGAAGAACGCTCCGCCTGATTTAGGCGTGAAGGAGCCCCGGTCAATAGAAATGCGACCGCGGCGGGGGCGGTTCCGCCGCAACAGGGCGGTCGCATCGCCTGGTTGGTCCCTATGCCGCTGTCGGCTTCACCGCGTTACCAAGGGGTGCTCGACCCAGCCGCGGCCGGGCTCCGCAGAACCCGTTCCTGCCGGGCTGGTGACGGGGCAGGGGACGGCAGCAAGCCACCCCGCTCGCCGGCCCATCGGGGTCCGCGGGCGGTCTTTCACTCGGGCGATGAGGTACGTGCCTTCTGTGCCGGTACGCCGGCCAGGGTCAGACGCGGTTGGAGTGTGTATTGCGCGCGCGTGCTGTCCTTGATGTGGTCCAGCGCTGCGAGAAGGGCAATAAGCGGTTCGTCAGCATATTCAAGTTTGACGACTTGACCAGAATGCTCAAGGTATACGGAGGGCGGGAGGGCAGCGCCGCCATCCTGGCTGGCGGAGTACATCATCCAGGGACCCAAGCGTCGCAGCAGAGGCGTCTTAATTTCATGCACCTCCGTTCAACGATGTTGTTCTGCGAAAGGATTGGACCATCTGGGGGCCCGGGCACAATTGGAGCGAGGCGCGGGGGGCGGGCCGGAGCGCCCAATCGGGTGGCGATTCGATCGGGGCGGAGCCGAACGGGTTTCAAGGCGTTAGGTGTGCATGGAACCTAGGCAATTGTGGGAACGCCATGCAGTGCTTGCGAAGGCGTTTTGTATGAGCGACGACCATGTGCGGGAAACCCAGGTGTCGCTGGACGAGGCGCAAGCCAATCGGAGCCAGACGCTGGCCGCGTTCGCCGTCACGGTGGGCAGTGACGGGGTGGTGGCGGGGCTGCTCGGGCTCCACGAGCGGGAGGTGCGGCAGGCCCGGCGCTCCGTGGGCAAGGACAATGCGCGCAGTGTCGCCGATTCGCTTCTCGTGCCCCCGCCGCGCCAGCAGGACGAACTTGTACCGGAGGCGTACGAGGCGTGCGAACCGCCGACCGCGGGACACGCCTACGCCCCGCCATCGACAACGCCTCCTGCGGGGACGGGTCCGCAAGGGCAGGCTTACGGCAGGGCCCAGCCTGCTCAGGGGCAGGCCGGCCAGGCTCCACCCGCACCGGCTCAGCCCGCTCAGAATCAACCCCAGCCTCCGGTTGCGCACGAGCCGTATGACCATCCCGCGCCTCCGCCTGTCAGGCCGTCCGCGCCCTCCTATGCTGCGGGGGGTGGGCAGCCGTGGACGGCGGCGCTGGACGCGTTGCTGGTCAACAGCTGGCAGCAGGGTCTCGACCTGACTGTCCTGGCGAGTCAGTTCGGGCTGGAGCTGGTGCAGTTGGTGTCCCGTGTGCAGCAACTGTCCGCCGAGGGGCGCCTGAGCGAGCAACAGGCCCGGGAGACCGGCCGTCACCGCCGCTCCCGGGGCCAGGCTGGACACGAGGAGGACTCTGGGTACGACGAGGACTCGTCCGATCACCGCAGGTACGCGTCCTCTGGCGTCGGCGCCGTTCCGCCCCAGCCGGTAGCAGGCCACCCCGGCGCCTGGACGCAGGAATACTACGAGCCCTACGTTCCGGCAGACCCCCCGACCGTTGCCTACAACTGGGACGGGATCCTGAACCACTGGCAAATGGCTCACCACGCGCCGCAGTAGGCCCGCGTACGGCGGCCGGCCAGACGGTTCGTGCCCGTTGGCCCGGCCGCCGCCGCGCACCTCTTGCGCGTGCCAGCCCGGGCTTGGGCGCACTGCCCGGGGCCGGCCGAAAGACCCATCGCACGAGCTGCAATATGCTTGGATAGTTACCCGTTCGGCATTGAGCCGCACAGGACTCATGAATAAACGTTATTTCATGCCGCAGACCGACGGGCGGCTCCGCCCCCTGCGCGCAATTCATGAAGCGCCTCCCTTATGCGCCTCTATTGCGCCCCTGCTATTCGACGTAACATCTCACGCAGAAACGTTATTTCATTTTTCTGGCAGGGTCGGATGCCCGCTTCGCTCGTTTCTCCAACGTCCAATATGTGCAAAGCCAGGACTTTCGGAGTGAAATCGCTATGGCTGTAAGCTGGGCGAGACGTATCGCCGTCATCGAGCCCGCCCCCAGAACAGTGCGGTACGCCAGGTATCTCGCGCCCCACTGGAAAGGTCTGACCCGCCTGGAGAGCGATAATTGTATTGGCCTCCTTCCTGCGGTGCTGCTTTTCACTCTGGCCGCCCTGACTCTTTTCGGCGCGGGCGGCGCAGGTCTTGCATGGCTGGCCGACGAACTGACCGGACACCGCCGGCTCCCGTACCTGTGGCTGGTCTTCGACGCCCTCGCCGGTGTATCGCTGGCCCTGTCGTACTGGCTGGTCAGCCGCCACGCCCTGCGCTTTTACGAGGTGGAACCGTCCTCGTCGCCCACCTGGCGCCACGTCACGATCGCCAACACCGCCTGGCGGTGCCTGCCCGCCTGCCACCGGGACGCCCAGAAGCCACGGCTGCGGGCCATCAACACCGCCGCGCGCTTGCTACTCACCGACCCGGACGACTCTCACACTCACCGCGTTCTCACAGAACACGCTGATGCCCTACGTCAACTTGCCACCACCGTGCTCCATGAGACGCAACAAGCCAAGCCGGACATCGAAAGCCCGGCCCTCCCCTTCGCCCGCTCGCGGCGATCAAAGGCAGACCAGACTGCGCCTGCGCGCGCACAGTAGCCCCCGCTCGCCAGGTGCACGGCGGGGCAGCCGCTACGACTGACACCCGCACAAGGGTGCCGTCCTCGCGATGCCGCGACCCGCTCAGGCCTGCGCATGGCGACAGCTTGGCTCGACGCACGCGCCGGCCGCTCTGGGCCCCCGAGCCCGGGCGCCGCTGCGGTAACCGTGCGATCGATGGTGGCGCAAGCGCCGAGGAGTTCAGACACGTGGATGTGCCGTGAGGTGCGCCAGCGGCTCACCACCGCCATAACAGGGCCGCAGGCGCACCAACGCTCTCTACCCGTGGCCCTGTGTCCTGCGCGAACTGTCAGTTGTTTCTGGGGTGCGGTGGCTCTACGCGCCCCCTTCGCGCCGGGGTGCATTGATAACACCGTCCTGGCAGCCCGTGCCTGAGCCGCGCGTCGCCGCCCGCGCATGCCAGGAGGAGCAGGGCGCGGTCGTCGGTCGTCGGGGTGGTCGGCGCCGGGTTGGTGGTTGAGGAACAGTCGGCACAGGTCGTGCCCGGTCATGCCGGCTCCCTGGTGGGCCGCCCACCGGTATCGCGGAGATCGCCGTCGGCGCTGTTTCGGTGAGTCTGCGTAGGCCTGCGTCGAGGGGTTCGTTGCAACGTTCGATCAGTGCGTCGCGGCGGTGGACCTCGACACCGGGCTGGAAACGGCTGGCCTGGGCGCGGACGCGGGTGGGGTGGAGGGACCTCATCTTCGGTAGGTTCGCGTCCCTGGCCACCGCCGACTCTGGATGCCGTCCGCACTGCCACTCTCCTCCTCGCGCACGGCGTCCGTCCCGCCGCGCGAGGAGCCGGCGGGATCACCCGCCGAGTGATCGGAACGATCGACCCTGCCTCGGCGAGGTTGGGCGTCAGCTCCCTGGTCCGCGCGTCGTACCGCTATTGGCGACTGTTCGGCGAACCGAAAGTCCCATGGCAGGCCGTGACCATGGCCATCGAGGAGGAGCTGGGCAGCTGAAGGAAATCTTCTGGCGTGCCGAGCTGCGCCGCCCATCCGCGTAACCCGAGTCCGGGGCGCGAACCGACGCGCGGGAGGGAGGCCGCTGCTCGGCTGTCGCCCGCGGCGCTGTCCCCAGGATGTGGAAACGGCTGAAAGTTGGTCGACCGAGCCGCTGAACGCGCAGGTCGCTGGCTTCCAGACGCATCGACAGGAGAGGCCCACTGACTGAAAGCCTGTCGCCTCTGGTGATCGTTCAGTGACGTTGTGTCAGTGTCGCGTGCTCTCATACGACCTGTGCGGGGACAGGCCGACGAGCTTGGGTCGAGGGGTGTTCATTCATGAAGTTACGAGTACCGGCGTGCAAATGGGGAGGCTTTAAGGGCGGCAGCGCGTTCGATGGTGAAGCAAAGGTCCTGCCATCGCCATCGTGCCAGCCCGCCCCCGCCGCTCCAGATCAGCCGGGGGTGGCACTGTGAGCCGCCGTCGCCCCGTACGGCGTACCTACCGGCGCCGCCCGGTCCGCCGTCGTTCCAAGAGGCAGGACGAGCGAGCCACCTTGCTGGTGACCGCGGTCATCGCGGTCGGCCTGGTCGTTGCCGTCGTGCAATGGCTGCTCGCCCATTGGTGGATCCTCGCACTTGCTGCCTTGGTCGCCGTCGGCACGGGTGGCCTCTGGTTCCAGCAGGTCCGGCAACGGGGCGAGTGGGCACGAGCACGCACCCAGGCCCTGCGGCTGCGCATCGCCGAGATAGACGCCCTGGATCACCGCGCGTTCGAGTTCGCCATACGGGACTTGATGCGCCGGGACGGGTGTAAGGCTGAGCAGCTCGGCGGTGCTGGCGACAATGCCTGTGACGTTCGCGCTGTCGACCCTGTCGGCCGGGTCTGGGCCATCCAGTGCAAGCACCGCCGGGACGGGGACCGCGGCTCCGCCGTGGGCGTCGGAGTGCTGCAACAGGTCAACGGCACCGCCCGGCAGATCCACGGGGCAGACATCGCGGTCGTCCTCACCAACGGCCGCTTCTCCTCAAAGGCCATTCCCTGGGGGAAACAGAACCGGATCCATCTCGTCGACCGCCGCGTGCTCGGCGAGTGGGCCGCAGGATCACGTCCGCTGTGGGACCTGCTCGACCGCATCCCGCCTCCCCGCCGGCCGACAGCTCTGTCCTGACCACGCGTTGGTGCAGTGGCGTGCTCTTTCGGCTCGCGTCCGGGCACTGCAGGGTGCCTCCCCGCCGGCCGTCACACGGTGCGAAGTGACGTGGCTTCCTTCGCATGCGCTGCGCACGTGCCACGTAAATCAGGCCCCAGGCAGGAGCTCTATCGCCAACTCCCGGTAACTGGACCATTACAGCGCCTGGTTCGGGCTATGCAGGAGGACCGGGAGATTCGATGTCATGCCTGATGGGAGGACTGGGCCAATGAGTATGACGATCAACGTGGCGGTCCTGCTGGCCGTCATCATCTTCGTGCGAATACGCCGACGCGTGCAGGCCCGAAGTCGGTCCGACCAGTGGCTGACCGTGGTCATTGTGATGGTGTTCGGCCTGTTGGTCGCCCCGACGGGCTTTGGGCAGGGCGTCTTGAACGCCGTGGGCCAGGTCGTGCAGAACATCTCGCAATCCGGCAGGCCGTGAGTTCCCTGGTGCCCCTCCCACGCTGAATGGCCCATCATCCTTCGGGCAGCGTCTTGCCACCTTTGCGCCAGTTCGCCAGGGGCAGACAGGAAGAACCCCCAAGGGGGACTGGTGCGCTGCCGCAGGGCATGTCAACGTACGACGTTCCTGCTGGAAGACCGACCTCAAGCCCTCGGAGGCGCCCCTGCACCCGCACCATTCCGACGATCCCTCCCGCCCTGACTCACAGGGCCCGGTGTACTGGGTCGCCCCACGCCATCTGGCCGGTGACGACGGTACTTTGGCCGAGCGGATCGGCGACTGTCTGACCAGCCTGGGCTGGCGGATGTGGCCCACTGCCCGGCACACCCTGCTGTACGTGAGCCCGGACGAGCTGTGCGGCGCCGAGTGGCTCCTCGCGGCCTCGCCGTTCGAATTGCGTGGACTGCCTGTCGCCTGGCAGCTGAGCGCCCGCCCGGATGCCGGCTCTGCGATGACGGAGTGGAACGCGTACTTCACCCCTGGCGTCCCGTACGAGGCACTTGCTGATCTCCTCGTGGCGATCGACGCCCACCAGGTGCCCGACGCCGGATTCGAGGGGCCCGAGACGGTCCTGAACGCGCTCGGTGCCCAGGGCTGGCTCCGCGACGTGGACCGGCCACGCACCACCACCGCCGTGGACCCCGGGTTCTCCGGCAGCGTCTCGCTGGAGCTGTTGCCGCCGCTCGTCCAGGATGCCGACCCGCGCCCTGACCTGGTGGGTTGGCAGGCGTGGGCGTAACCCGTTCTCGGCGCCCCGTATCTGTGGTGCGCCAGCTTCAGCGCCAGCGTCCCCCACGACCTGGTCGCCGCGTTCGCTGGCTCGCTCGCCTCGCCGGTCCCGGTGCCCCGCCGCACTCTGCCCGCGAGCGCTGGGAGCCGGCTCAGCATCGTCCGCCGCAGCTGACGATCCGCGCCCCCAGAGCTGCTGTGCTGCTTGTCGCTGTTTTCCCTGAGTGGCCCGTTCCCCGTGCCCGTCAGATGACCGAGATGGAGAGTTCATGTTCCGACGCCGTGCCCGCGCCGAGCGCGAGTTTCGTGAGGCCCAGCGCGAGGCACTCGCACTGCTGCAGATGCACGCACACGAGCCGCCGCCGTTCGACACCGTCCAGACCGAGGCACCGGCGCCGAGCGGTTCGGACCTGGGGACGATGGCGCCTGATTTCCTGCCACCGGACTTTCGCGCGCCTGCCCGCCAGGACGTCGCCGGATTCATGATGCGCTGGGACCGGCCGCTCGTCATCGATGGGGAGGTCCGTGAGTGCCGCGAGTGCGGTGCGTACCGGAACTGGATCGTGTTCAACATGCGCGACGGGCTGCGCTGCATGGCGGGCCACGAGACGAAGGAGACGGGCCTGGACACCGCCTGGTACAACCGCAACTCAGGCCCGGTCGACCACTTCCACCCCACCCTCGACGACGGCCTGCGCCACCTCGGCCACTGACCTCGCGGGCCCCCTCGCCCCTACCCCTACGCATCGCCGGCGCCCGGAGGGCAGGCCCAGTCAGACCATCCCACCGCATCAACTTTGGGATATCGCATGCGTCTTCACACCACGACAGTCCTCAGCCTGAGTGCCGCCTTGTGCCTCCTGGCCTTGGCGGGCTGCTCCACTGGCGACGCGCCCGGCGGCACCCGGGGCTCCTCGGCCACCGCGCGACAGGAGGGCACGAGCGCCGCGGCACCCACCCTGCTCTCCTCGGCCGTGCTGAGTGAGTGGCTCCTCGACGCGGGCGATCTCGGCGAGGGCTACATCCACAGGGCGGAGCAGCCCAAGCGGCATGACGACGTCACGATGATCGGCTGCCAGCGCTGGAGAACCTCGGAGGCGAAGCTGCGGTGGGCTGCGGCTTCAACTTCCCGCGCAAGGCGAAGGCGTCCTTCACCTACGTGGGCACCAGCGGTTCAGAGGTGACCGAAGAGCTGTCCAGCGACACTGAGGACAAGCCTTCCAAGGGCATGGGCCGGATCTCCGACGCGATGGTCACCTGCGCCACGCATCAGGTGGTGGTTGGCGATACCCCCAGTCACGACTCAGGAGGTGCCTGCCCCGAGGCTGGGTAACGAGCGGTGGAGCCAGCTGCTCACTTTCACCAACGGCGGGTGCCGCAGCGTGCGCAAGCAGGCGGCTGTGCGGATGGGGCGGTGGTCGTGGTGGTCTCCGGCAGGCGGGCCCTGGTTGACGCCCACCCGCATGAGGCGGTCGCGAAGCTCGGCGCGTAGCCGGGTCGTCGGTCAGCCGACGACGACCTGGATATGGTGCTTGATCTCGTCGGCGATCCGCGCGTGGTCTCCGGTGGCCGGGATTCGCCAGTCGGTGTCCATCTCCCGCTCGTAGGCGAGTTCGGAGGTGAAGCGGATGAGGTCGGGTGCGGGGAGATACGAGTCGCGAAGCCACAGGATGAAGGTGGCGGCCTCGTCGACCGTGGTCGAGCTCAGTGCGATCGTGGCGCGGGATTCATTGTCGGCGAATCCGTCGAACTCCTCGCCGTCTGCGGTCATGGCCCAGAACGACAGGCGAGCCGCATGACCCTCTTCCGACTGGTAGCGCACCTCAGGAAAGGCGTCGTCGAGCGCCTGGCCAAATGAGGACAGGTCCAGGTTCCACCCTTGCGGGTTCTTCGCCGGCGCGTACAGCAGGTACGCGGTGTTGTACTCGTCGAAATCCACGGGGGTGCTTCCTCTCGGTTACGGGACGTACTGCGAGGTTCCCTTGACGCCCTGCTGCGCCATGAGCGTCTGCCAGTAGGCCGCCGCGTCCTTGTCGTTGGTGACGATCGACAGTCCGCGGATTTCCTTGTGGGCGGTCATGGCGTCGCGGTACTGGCCGACTTCACCCTCGTCCAGGCCCTTGAAGAAGGACCCTTTGTTCCACTTCTTCTTGCCGTCGGCGCCGTACTTGTCTTCCAGCTGGTCGAAGGTCTCCGGCTTGCGCCAGCAATCCTTGCCGTCGTTCTTCACGTACTTGGAGTCGATCATGTAGCCGTCGACGGGTCGCATTCCGTCGGCCGCCTTGAAGGGTCGCTTGGACGTGGGCAGCAGCGGGATCTTGCGCTCGGGGTAGCCGGCCGTCCTCAACTGGTAGGCGTTCTCAGGCGAATTGGGGGTCTTCGCGTTGCTGCCCAGGCCGAGTGGTTTGAGGGTGTTGACGAAGGAGACGAACTCTTTCCGCTCGTCGATGCTCAGCAAGCGGGTCGTGCCCGGGACCGGGGGCACGGGGTCCTTGATGGGGATGCTCGGGTCGGGATTGACGTACGACGCGGGCATGATGCCGGACGCGCCGCCTCGGTAGGAGGCGACAAGCACAGGAATGCCCTCTGGCAGCAGGCCGGGCACGAGCGGCAGCCCGGGAAACCACGGGCGGTTGTGCGAGCCGTCGGGCAGCTTCACCCGCGCTTCGGAGGTGTCGAGGGCGTGGGCGACGTCGCCAAGCCTGTGGATCCAGGGGTCGTCGAGGACCGCGTCCTTCAGCCCGCCGTCGTACCCGTTCCCACCGAACATCGGGGAGTCCCAGGGCATGTCCAGGTGGAAGGGGTCCAGTTCGTGCTGCTGGATCTTCTTCTTCGCGTCCTCGACATGGTCGGCGTAGCGGTCGCACGCCTTCGCGAGCTGGATACAGGCAGCGACCAGATTCGCGACCAGGGTCTCGTCCGGGTGCGCGTTGTCCGGCGGTGCGGCGAAGCCCACGAAGTTGTTGAAGTACTTGCGGAACGTATCCGCGGCCTCGCCGCTGTGGGCCTTGTCCGCGGTATGCGCGCACGCCTGGGCATCCTCCAGGAAGCGCACCATCAGCTTCCCGCCCCGGCGCCACGACTCCGCGACATCACGCAGTTTCTCGGGCGAGCCCCGGAACCGGCTGCTCCTGCCTCCTGGCGCGTACTGGTCGAACCATGCGGTGTCCCCGACGACCCCTTGAAGCTCCTGGCCGCGCCCGAGGAAGCTTTCCTCGCAGTCCTCGTACGGATCGCCCATGCTGTCGGTCATGTCGACCTGCTGGCCCAGGATCTGCGAGGCGATGTGGCTCTCCCTGGCCATGAACTCACGTGCCGTGTGCATCAGGCCGCGGCCGGTCTCGCTCATGACCAGAGCGCTGAAACCCATCTTGTCGAGGGTCGTGGAGGCTGCGGACTCGTAGACCTTCGCGAACTCGCGGCCGGCGTCGTCGTCTCCCGCCACGCCCTTCTGTCGGTCCAGGTCGTGGAAGAGCGCGATGGTGGTGTCACGGGCGCCCGGCATCACCGCCTTCACCATCTCCATGGCCGCGCCGATCATGTCCTTGGTAATCATGCCGAGATCGGCAGGCATCTCCATCAGCTTCGCCTCCCCGTTGACGAGACTCGTGCGCCACCATGTAGCAGAATCGTTCTACCTCAGATGGGTTTTGCTCATGCAAGCGGGCCTCAGATGAGACGCCCCCACCCGACCCGCAGCCTCCATAGCCCTCCGAAGCGCTATCGCCGAGGACCATTGCCCTGCCCCGGAGCCGAAGGCGCTGGTGTGGACGGACGAGCGGATCGCCGAGTGGGAGCAGACGGGCGAGAAGCCGTCGCCCGTGATGGTCTGGACGCCCCAACAGACTGGCGCTTTCCTTGACTTCGTCGCCGAGGATCGGCTGTACGCGATGTGGCACCTGATCGCCTTTCGCGGGCTGCGCCGCGGCGAGGCGTGCGGGCAGCCGTGGTCGGAGACGAACCTCGACACCCACTCCCTCACCGCCTCATCCCAACTCGTGCAGGACGGCTGGGAGGTCGAGGCATCCGACCCGAAGACGGACAGCGGTTATCGCGTGGTCGCGCTCGACGACGACACGGTCAGCGTGCTGAAGCGGCACCGTGAGCGGCAGGAAGCGAACCGCGCGGAGTGGGGATCGGCCTGGGTCGAGACCGGCCACGTCTTCACCCAGGAGGACGGCTCCTGGCTCCACCCCGGCAAGGTGACCGCTCTCTTCGAGCGGCTCGTCGCCGCCTCCGGTCTCCCGCCGATCCGGTTGCACGACCTGCGCCACGGCGCGGCCACCCTCATGCTGGCCGCCGACATCGACATCAAGATCGTGTCGGACACCCTCGGGCACAGCGACACCCGCATCACGCGGGACATTTACCAGAACCCTCAGGAATTGCATCAGACGGGCGAGGAGTCGCAGGTCGCCAGGTCGGAGCGGGGCCTGACGAGGACTCCATCCTCCTACAACTTGGCGGCCTGAACTGGGAGTTTGGCAATCAGATCCCATCTAATGCAGGATTTGCCCTCTGAAAGGGAGGGTGGAAGCGGGTCTACAGCGACGTGCCGACCTGGCTGGGGCGGCTCACCTGGAGTTGGTCTCCGGGGTGGCCCAGCTGCGTCCGCAGGACGCGATGGTCGAGGCGATGGTGCGGGGTTGGCGCGCTCAACAAGCTGCTCGTGGGCTCCGCGAGGACACGGTCACGGCCCGGGAACGACTCGTACGCCGGTTTCTGGAGTACACCAACGAATATCCGTGGTCCTGGACGCCCGGCCACGTGGACGAGTGGTCACTGTGGCTGACCAGCGAGAAACACCTCGCGCCGTCCACGATCCGCAGCTACCAGGGCAGCCTGCGCCTGTTCAGCGAGTTCCTGATCGACGGCCGTTACGGCTGGTCGGTGGCCTGCGAGGACGCCTTCGGCACCCACCCCGTGGCCATCTGCCACGAGTGGAACACCATCGCTCACCTCAATGACTATGAGGGGCGCCCCGAGGCGAGGCCGTTCACCCGCGAGGAGATCCAGAGCTTTCTCGACTACGCCGACGACCAGGTTGAACGGGCGGTACGGGCCAAGCGCAAGGGAGCCCTTGCCGCCTACCGCGACGCCACCCTCTTCAAGGTCATCTATGGGTGGGGTCTGCGCCGGACCGAGGCATCGAAGCTGGATGTGGTGGACTTCGGGCGGAACGCGAAGGCTCCGCAGTTCGGCCGATACGGCACCCTCAACGTCCGCTACGGCAAAGCGAAGAAGGGCCAGCCACCGCGTCGTCGGAACGTGCTGTCGGTGATGGACTGGGCGGTGGACGCGGTCGTCGACTACGTGGAGAACGTACGGCCGCGGTTCGGCTGCGAGGACCACCCCGCGTTGTGGGTGACCGAGAGGGGCGGCCGGGTCAAGCCGGCGGAGATCAATGCCCGGTTCGTCGCCTACCGCGACGCACTGAAGCTCCCGAAGGCGCTGACGGTCCACTCTGCTCGCCACTCCTACGTCACCCACCTCACGGAGGACGGGGTTGACCGGCGGTTTCTGCAGCAGCAAGTCGGTCACGAGAATGACAGTTCCACCGCCATCTACACCCACGTCAGCGACGACTTCATGAACACGATGCTCCACAAGGCACTTGCTCCCGCGCTCGCCCCGATCCCTGCAGACAAGGACCGCTGATGGCCGCGAAGCCCGACTACCACTGGCACCTGCGCAAGGTCATGGCCGACCGCGGGCTCTTCTCCACCACTGACCTCATCCCACTACTGGACGAACGCGGCATCACCTTGTCGTCCAGCCAGGTCTACCGGCTCGTCGTCGAGCGCCCCGAACGACTCAGCCTGAAGATCCTCATGGCCCTGCTCGACATCCTCAACTGCACCATGGACGATCTCATCGAGCCCACCGCCGTAGCAGGTGCCGGAACAACTACCCAGACAAAGAAGGCTGTTGGAGCCGAGACGGGCGTCGGTGACCTGCGACCCAAGCGAGCCCGCATCCGCGGTCTCGAGCGGCCGTGACCACACCCGGATCTCCCGATCGGGCGGTCACCGACCCGATCGGGGTCATCGTGGACCTGGTCGCGGCGGTCGAACATCACCTGGAGCCTGACCGGATCCGTGCCGTGGTCGCCAGTGTCGCGGGCGGCCGCTCAAAGTCACGCCGCCTCGCGGCACATCTCGCCGAGCATCCCCGCGTGCTGACCGACGGACGCTCGCCGGCGCCCAGGGCCGTCGGAGACCTGCTCATCGCCCTGCGCGAGGCCGGAGCCCAGGCCATCTCGCCGCCGTGTTGCGCCGAATGCGGCAGGCAGATGCGAACCCTCCAGCGCCGCGGCCAGGACTGGTACTGCTGGCACTGCGGACCACAGCCCGAGCCGTGTGCTGCCTGCGGAAACACCCGCCGGGTCGCTACACGGGACCGGACCGGGCGGCCACGATGCGGCAAGTGCCCGGACACCGACGGACGCGACCCCGTCGTAGTGATCGGCGCCCTGATCGCGGAACTGGACCCGCAGGCCCGACCGGAGACGGTCGCCGACGCGGTCCGTCGATCGACACCCCGTCCCTCCTACCAGCAGAAACTCGCCTGGGCCCTGGAATCCCACCCAGCCCTGCTGACCGGGGACGGCCACCTCGCACCCCACCGCGCGATCCTCAAACTGATCGACCTGCTGCACGAGGCCGGCGTCACCGGGATCGTCCGACCGTCCTGCCCCGGCTGCCACAGAGTCGTACGCATCGACAAGCCCCTGGAGGGACAGCGGGTCTGCCGCATGTGCATCTCCCACTCCCGTATCGAGGAGTGCTCGGGATGCGGAGCCCGCCGAGAGCCCGCCACCCGCGACGCCCAAGGCCGGCCAGTGTGTCCGAACTGCCTGGTCAGCGACCCGGCGAACCTGGAGACCTGCATCAACTTCGGCCGACGAAAGGTCGTGAACACCCGCACGCTGGAAGGCCCGTTCTGCTCGGGCTGCCCCTCCTTGGTCACCGCGACTTACAGTATCTGCGGCGCGGAAAAGCCCTGCGGCACCTCCCGCACCACGGGTCGGCCATGGTGTCTGGAATGCCAGCGACGCTCGGCGCCGTGCTCGGCCTGCGACAGCGTCGCGGCGGTGGTCTCCGGCACTCTCGACCACCCCCTTTGCGCGGACTGCACCGTCCCTGAGGTCTGGCACACCTGCCCCACCTGCAGCGATCCCGACTACCCGCACCCCGGCCAGTGCGCTCGCTGTCTCATCAACCGGCGCCTCAACGAGCTTCTGGGCCCTCCGTCCGATGCCCTCCACCCCGGTCTCAAAGCCCTGCGGAACGATATCGCCACCGCCGAGCACCCCATCACCGCCAGGCGGTGGCTGAACAAGCCGTCCGTGTCTCCGGTCCTGGCCGACCTCGCGGCCGGCAGACGAGCCCTGACTCACGAGGCCCTCGACGAGCTGCCCGACAGTCCGCCCCTCGCCCACCTCCGCCAAGTCCTCGTCGGCGTCGGTGCCCTGCCCGAGCGGGACGAGTACATGGTCCGCCTCGAACGCTTCCTCACCGGCCTGCTCGCATCACAGCAAGATCCCGAACAGCGCAAAGTCCTGCACCGGTACGCGATATGGCACCTGGTCCGGCGACTACGCCGACGCAGCAACGGCCACCCCCTGACCCCGCAGCAGTTCATGTCCGCGCGGCAACGCACCCACGCGGCCGTCGCCTTTCTGACCTGGTTGAAGGCTCACGACCTCGCCCCGGAGACCTGCCAGCAGGCCGACCTCGACCAGTGGCTCACCGACGACTCGTCGGCCTACCGCCACACGGCCGGGCACTTCATCCGCTGGGCTCGCACGAACAAGCTCACCGCCGTCCACGTCCCCGCCGTCCGCTGGAACGGCCCCACCCAGCCACTCGATGACGAGCATCGGTGGAACGTTGCACGCCGACTCCTGCACGAGGACACCCTCAAAGCAGAAGACCGCCTCGCAGGACTCCTTCTCCTCCTCTATGCCCAAGGACCGTCAGCGATCAGCCGATTGACCGTCGAGGACGTCGAGGCCGGCGCCCAGGAAGTACGTCTCCATCTCGGCGAGGCTCCCGTTCAGTTGCCCGAGCCCGTCGCCGCACTGGCCCGCCTGGTTGCCGCGAACCGCAAGGGTCACGCGACCATCGGGGCCTTGACTCCGTCCCCATGGCTCTTCCCCGGCGGCCAGCCCGGACGGCCGATCAGCACCACACAGCTGACCCAGCGACTGAACCAGCTCGGGATCCGACCCAACCAGGCCCGCAGCACCGCGCTCTTCCAGCTCACCACCGAGATCCCCGCCGCGATCCTCGCTCGCACCCTGGGCATCCACACCGACGTCGCCGTCGCCTGGCAGCGTCTGCCCGCAGGCGACTGGGCCACATACGCCGCCGAGGTCAGCCGCCGAAAGAAGGATTCATGAAGGTATCGCTCACCGTCGCGCAGTTCCCCATCACCTGGGATATCAAGCGGAATCTGGAGTCGATCACCGAGGCCATGGCCCAAACCCGACCCGACGACCTCGTTGTCATGCCCGAGGGCGCGCTGTCCGGCTACGGCTCCGACCTCTCCTCCCTGGACGACCTCGACACTCAGGAGCTCACGCGCGCCACAGACCGCCTTGCCGACCTGGCACAACACAAAGCGGTCCATCTGTTCTGCGGCACGCTGTTCTTTGACCAGGGCGTCTGGAGCAACGCCGCCCTCTACTTCTCACCCAACGGTGTCAGGTGGATCTATCGGAAGATCAATCTGGCGATGAACGAACGCGGCCTGCTGGAAGCCGGCGCCGAACTCCGCACTCATTCCATCCAGATGGCCGACGGGCCGGTCACTCTCGGTGCCCAGATCTGCCGAGAGATCCGTTTCCCCGAGCAATGGCAGCACCTCGCCAGCAGCGGAGCGCAGGCATTCATCTACCTCACCCACGCGGCCAACACGGCCGAGCCAGCAGGAGTCTGGAGAAGCCACCTCATCAGTCGCGCAGCGGAGAACCAACGGTTCGTCCTGGCGGCGAACGTCGCGGACCCGCACCAGCACTGCCCCAGCATGATCATCTCACCGCGAGGGGAGGTGATCGCTGAGGTGTCGTCCGGCGAGACCGCTGTCATCAGAACCACCATCGATCTCGATCAGTCCGCCAACTGGTACCTCGGCCAGCGACGGCAGGACCTTCTCAGGCTGAGCTACGAAGATTAGGGCAGACCAAAAGGAACGGGACAAACTGGATGCATCCACGGGCAGGCATTCGGAGGATTCCAATACCCGACGTCACCATTAAGCGTCCTGCCTCAAGTCGGCAAGAACGCCGCCGAGGCGACCGCGAAGTTGGTGCCGCTTCAGCGCAAGACTGAGGCGGAGAAGGCGGCTCGCAGGGCAGCGAAGAAGGCGAAGGCCAAAGAGGCCGAGGCCAACAAGACCCGCAAGGGCGGCGGCCGCAAGCCGAAGGACAAAGCGAAAGCCCAGGCCAAGGCCAAGAAGAAGGCCAAGCGCCGGAAGCCCGAGAGGTAGGTCCCTGAGCGGCTCCGCTCACGCATCGCTCACGCAAGCCCCTCTACGGAGTCCCAGCGGTGCGTCTCGCCAAGCCGTAAACGACCCCGAAAAAAGCAAAAGCCCCAGGTCACGGCGAGTGAGTCCTGGGGCTTCCACAGAGCCGCCTTCGGGATTCGAACCCGAGACCTACGCATTACGAGTGCGTTGCTCTGGCCAGCTGAGCTAAGGCGGCACCGCCCTGCGCACCATGGTGCGAGCAGCAGCGTCGCCAAGTCTACACAGTTTCTGGAGTGGTCCCGACCACGGTCGGTGGCGGTGCCGGTGGGGCTATGAGCAGCGCTTTCCCTTCGTCGGCGGGGTGCCGTCGAGGAGGTAGGTGTTGATCGCGGTGTCGATGCAGTCGCTGCCGCGGCCGTACGCGGTGTGGCCGTCGCCCTCGTACGTGAGCAGGGTGCCGGAGGACAGCTGGGCGGCGAGGGACTGCGCCCACTTGTACGGGGTCGCCGGGTCGCGGGTGGTGCCGACGACCAGGATCGGGGCGGCGCCCTTCGCCTCGATGCGGTGCTCGGTGCCGGTGGCCTTGGTCGGCCAGTACGTGCAGTTCAGGGCGGCCCAGGCGAAGCCCTCGCCGAACACGGGGGACGCCTGTTCGAAGGAGGGCAGGGCCGCTGCCACCGCGTCGGGGCCGGTGAAGGACGGCGGCAGGTCCAGGCAGTTCACCGCGGCGTTGGCGAACATCAGGTTCGCGTACTTGCCGCCCGCGTCGCGCTCGTAATAGGAGTCCGCGAGGGCCAGCAGGCCCGCGCCGTCGCCGTTCTTGGCGTGGGTCAGGGCGGTACGCAGTTCGGGCCACGCGGCCTGGTCGTACATCGCGGCGATCACGCCCGTGGTGGCCAGGGACTCGCCGAGCCGGCGGCTCTGGCCGGTGGGGATCGCCTTGGCGTCGGCGCTCTTGAAGAACTTCCTCAGGCGGTCCGACGCGTCCTCGACGGACTCCGTGCCCAGGGGGCACTCCTTCTGCTTGACGCAGTCCGCGGCGAAGGACGTGAAGGCCGTCTCGAAGCCGGCCGTCTGGTCGCGGTTCATGTCGAGGGAGGAGAGGGAGGGGTCCATCGCGCCGTCCAGGACGAGCCGGCCGACGCGGGAGGGGTACAGCTCGGCGTAGGTCGCGCCGAGGAACGTGCCGTACGAGGCGCCGACGTAGTACAGCTTCTGGTCGCCGAGCACCGCTCTGAGGATGTCCATGTCGCGGGCCGCCTCGACCGTCGAGACATGCGGCAGCAGCTTGCCCGACTTGGTCTCACAGCCGCTGGCGAAGTCCTTGAACGCCTTGGCCAGGGCGGCCCGTTCGGCCGCGTCGTCAGGGGTCTGGTCGACCTGCGTGTACGCGTCCATCTGCTGGCCCGTGAGGCATTCGACGGGTTCGCTGCGGGCCACCCCGCGCGGGTCCACGGCCACCATGTCGTAGCGGGCCCGCACCGGCGCGGGGTAGCCGAGGCCGGCGTACGACTGGAGGTAGCCGACCGCCGAGCCGCCCGGGCCGCCCGGGTTGACCAGCAGCGATCCGATCCGCTTGCCCGGCCCGGTCGCCTTCACCCGGGCCACCGCCAACTTGATCGAAGGCCCCGCGGGCTTCGCGTAGTCGAGCGGCGCCTTCATCGTGGCGCACTCGAACTTGGGCACTCCGCAGGCCCGCCAGCTCAGCTTCTGCCCGGTGTACGGGGCAAGGTCCTCGGCCGTCGGCGCGTCGGCCGGGTCCGTCTTCGCCACGCTCTGCGCGGACGCGGTCGCGGACGTGGACGAACTCCCCGACGAACAGCCGGAGATGAGCAGACCGGCGGTCGCGACGGCGATGGCTGAGGTACGGAGCAGGCGCCTGGAGTCCATCTCCGGAGCGTAGCCGCCTTGTGACGGGATGCACGCGGTGCGCGACGGTGCGGCTCGTTCGGGTGACCTCCGTCAACATGCCGGTGACCTCCGTCAACATGCCGGTGATCTGTGGTCGTGGTCCGTGGTCCGTGGTCGTGGTCCGTGATCGTGGTCCCCGGTCGACACCCGGCCCGGGCCGCATCCCTCGCGACCCCGGTCTCGGTCCCGAACCCCAGCACCCAGGCCGCCGGGCCTGATCGGCCGGCCCGGCGTCGTCAGCCCGCTCTCAACGACAACGTCATCGCTTCCACCGCCAGGAGCGGGGCCACATTGCGGTCGAGGGCGTCGCGGCAGGCCAGGATCGACTCGATGCGGCGCAGCGTGCGCTCGGGGCTTGAGGCGCGGGCGATCCGGTCCACCGTGTCCCGTACGTCCTCGTTGGCGATGGCCACCCTCGTGCCCAGTTGCAGGGCGAGAACGTCGCGGTAGAACCCGGTCAGTTCGGTGAGCGCCAGGTCCAGGCTGTCGCGCTGGGTGCGGGTCTTGCGGCGCTTCTGCTTGTCCTCCAGCTCCTTCATCACTCCCGCCGTACCGCGCGGCATGCGCCCGCCCGCGACCTGGCCCATCGCCGCCTTGAGGTCTTCGGTCTCCTTGACGTCGACCTCCTCGGCCACCTGCTTCGCGTCCTCCGCCGCCGTGTCGACCAGCTCCTGCGCGGCCTTCAGGCAGCCGCCCACGTCGTCGACCCGCAGCGGCACCTTCAGGACGGCGGCCCGCCGGGCCCTGGCCGAGGCGTCGGTGGCCAGCCGGCGGGCCCGGCCGATGTGGCCCTGGGTGGCGCGGGCCGCCGCGTACGCGGCATCGGGCTCAATGCCGTCGCGTCGGATCAGCACATCGGCGACCGCCTCGACCGGCGGGGTGCGCAGGGTGAGGTGGCGGCAGCGGGACTTGATGGTGGGCAGCACGTCCTCCAACGAGGGCGCGCACAGCAGCCACACCGTGCGGGGGGCGGGCTCCTCCACCGCCTTCAGGACGGCGTTGGCCGCCTGCTCGGTGAACCGGTCGGCATCCTCGACGATGATCACCTGCCAGCGGCCGCTCGACGGCGACATCTGCGCGCCCCGCACCAGCTCGCGGGTCTGCTTGACGCCGATGGTGAGGCCTTCGGTGGTGACGACCGTGACGTCGGCGTGCGTACCGATCAGGGCCGTATGGCAGCCGTCGCAGAAGCCACAGCCCGGCTGTCCGCCGAGCGCGCGGTCGGGGCTGACGCACTGGAGCGCGGCGGCGAAGGCACGGGCGGCGGTGGGGCCGCCGGAGCCGGGTGGGCCGGTGAACAGCCAGGCGTGGGTCATCTTCGACGCCTCGGGACGCGGCTGACCGGAACGCTCGGCGGTGACGAGCGCATCGGCATCCCGGGCGGCGGCGCCCAGCTGCTCCTGTACTCGTTCCTGGCCCACCAGGTCGTCCCAAACCGCCATCGACTGCCCCTCCGTGCCTCCGGTCACTGCTCCGCCCATTGTGCGGCACCCCACTGACAGCGGACGCCAGAGCGGGGAGCTCCGCAGGTCAGAAGGGTGATGGATGGGGAGCCTTCGGCTTCGGCTTCGGCTTCGGCCTGGGCTTTGGCTTCGGCTTACGAGGAAGGCCAGGCCATGGAGCATCCGCGCCCGAAACCATCGGTCGGCACGAACCATCGGCCGGCACGAACCATCGGGCCGACACGCACCATCGGGCCGGCACGCGATGCTGGCTGCGTGCCGGCCCGATGGTCGGGACGTGCTCCCTGCGACAACCCTGGGGACGACCTAGCCTCGGCCGCTACGGGCGCCCCGCGCGAGGCGGCACCCGGCCGGGCCGGGTCCGCCCGGTGCGGTCAGCGGCGGCGGCCGCCCCGCGGGTCGTCGTCCTCGCCGTCGTGCGGGCCGAGGAGTTCGTCGGCGAGCGACGGCAGGTCGTCCAGCGGGGTCTCCTCCGCCCAGTCCGAACGCCGACGCGGCCGCTCCTGGCCGGTCGCCGGGTCGATCTGCGGCAGTTCGCGCGTGCGCTCGTTGCCGCCGTCATCGTGACGGCCGGCCTCCCGCTCGTCGCGGAAGAGGCCCGGCGGCACCCGGTCCGCCGGCCCGGCGCCGCGCACGGGCGGCAGCACCGCGGTCTCCTCGGCGTCCCGCACGGGCGGCAGCACCGCCGTTTCTTCGGCGTCGCGCACCGACGGCAGGACGGTCGTCTCCTCGGCGCCGCGTGCCGTACCCGGTGCCGCAGCGTCCGTCACCGACGGCAGAACGGTCGTCTCCTCGGCATCGTGACCAGAACCCCGGCCTGCGTGGGCGGCGTCGCCTGCCTCGGGGACCGGCACCGGCTGCGTCACTTCGTTCGGGCTGACGACCGGCGTCGACACGGTGACCTCCGACGCCGAGGCGTCGGCCGGTGCGTGGCCGGAGGCGTCGGCGGAACGGGCGGTGTCCGTCGAACCGGGGCGAGGCCCGGCCTGCCGC
Source organism: Streptomyces sp. NPDC048416 (assembly GCF_043200435.1). Classification (NCBI taxonomy): domain Bacteria; kingdom Bacillati; phylum Actinomycetota; class Actinomycetes; order Kitasatosporales; family Streptomycetaceae; genus Streptomyces; species Streptomyces sp. NPDC048416. The sequence continues at coordinate 77,418 of NZ_JBICXU010000016.1, read as the reverse complement.
GCGGAATCGGCCTGGCCCGTGGAGCGGGACGTGGCAGCGGGGCCCGCACCGGGCTCCCGTACGACCGCCGTGGCCGCGGTCGCCGCTGCCGCCGCGGCGGCGGACTCCGCGAGACGGCGGGCCTCCTCCGCGCGCAGCAGTGCCTGCTCGGCCTTGCGCTGCTTCTCCAGGCGGCGCTCCTCCGCCTCGGCCCGCAGCCGGGCCTCCTCCTCCGCCTGCTTGCGCAGGCGTTCCTGCTCGACGGCGCGCGCCTTGTCCTCGGCCTCGCGCCGTACCCGCTCCTCCTCGGCGAGCCGCCTGGCCTCCTCGGCCCGCTGCCGGGCCTGCTCCGCCTTGCGCTCCTCCTCGCGGCGGCGCGCCTCCTCCAGCTCGCGCCGCTTGCGCGCCTCCTCCTCGGCGCGCAGCTGCGCGAGCTGCGCCTGCCGTTCGCGCTCGACGCGCTCTTCCTCGGCCTTGCGAGCGGCCTCTTCCTCGGCGCGCCTCCTGGCGTCTTCCTCTGCCTTCTTGCGCGCCTCCTCCTGGGCCTTGATCTCGGCCTCGGAGAGCGGCAGCATCTGGTCGAGCCGGTGGCGTACGACCGTGGTAACGGCTTCCGGCTCCTGGCCCGCGTCGACCACCAGGTAGCGCGTGGGGTCGGCGGCGGCCAGGGTGAGGAACCCGGACCTGACCCGTCCGTGGAACTCGGGCGGCTCCGACTCCAGCCGGTCCGGCGCCTCGGTGAAGCGTTCGCGGGCCGTTTCGGGCGAAACATCGAGCAGAACGGTCAGATGCGGTACGAGTCCGCCCGTTGCCCACCGGTTGATTCGGGCAATTTCGGTCGGGGACAGATCACGACCGGCCCCCTGGTAGGCGACGGACGAGTCGATGTAGCGGTCCGAGATGACGATCGCGCCGCGTTCGAGGGCGGGGCGCACCAGCGAGTCGACGTGCTCCGCGCGGTCGGCCGCGTACAGCAGTGCCTCGGCGCGGTTGGAGAGCCCGGCCGACGACACGTCGAGCAGGATCGACCGAAGCCGCTTGCCCACCGGTGTCGCGCCCGGCTCGCGGGTCACCACGGCCTCGTGGCCCTTGGCCCGGATCCACTCGGCGAGCGCCTCCGCCTGCGTGGACTTACCGGCTCCGTCGCCGCCCTCAAGGGCGATGAAGAACCCGGTCGTGGCCGGACGTTGCGTGGGGTCCGCGCCGCGCATCGCGTCGGCGATGTCGCGTCGCAGCGGGACACCCTGACGGTCGTCGGCCTTGCCGAGTACGACGGCGGCCAGCGGCAGCAGCAGCGCGCCGACCAGCATCAGCGTGAACCCGGCGCCCCCGTGCGCGAAGACGAACGAGCCCGACTCGACCCGGTGGCTGCCGATGGCCGCGGCGAGCAGCGGCGCGACGATGGCGCCGAGTCCGATGGAGACCCGTACGACCGCCTGAAGGTGCTCGCCGGTGCGGGCCCTGCGGTACTCCTCGGTCTCCTGGTCGATCAGTACGTGCCCGGTGTTGGCCGCGACGCCGGCGGCGACACCCGCGACCAGCGCGATGAACAGCACGGTCGCGAGGTCGGGCACCAGGCCTATGGCGAGCAGGGCGACACCGGTGACGGTGATGGCGAACGACAGCAGCCGGCGCCGCGAGAGCACCGGAAGGATCTTGGGCGCGGTACGGATGCCGAGCACTGTGCCACCGGTCAGGGCGAGGACGAGGAGCGCGAACGCGGCCGGGCCTCCGCCCAGGTCCACGGCGTGCAGTACGGCGACGGACGCGGCCGCGGCGATGGCGGCGGCGACCGAGGCACAGGCGAGCACGAGCAGCGGGACCGCGCCCGTGCGCCCCTTGTCGGGGCCGTTGCCGGTGCTGGGCCTGCGCAGCCCCTCCAGCGGTGAACGGGCCCGCGGCGTCTGGGTGTCGGGGAGTTCGAGCAGGGCGACCACGGAGATCGACGCGGCGAACAGTCCGGCGGCGAGGTAGGAGGCGAGCGCGGCCTGGTGCAGCTTGAACCAGTCGATGCCCGTCCCGAGCAGATTGCTGACGAGGGCCGCGACGAGCAGGGCGGCGGCGCCCAGCGGGATCGCCACGAACGTCGTACGCAACGAGAGCCTGCGCAGCGCGCCCAGGTGGTCCGGAAGCGGCCGGACGGCGGCGCCCTCCAGGGGCGGCGCGGGCAGCAGCGCGGGGGCCGCGCTCTCCTTGGCGACCGTCCACAACCGTTCGGCGACGCCCGCGAGGAAGGCGGTGACGAGGACGAGCAGCAGGGCGTGGGACGGTGTCCAGTCGATCCACAGTGGGGCGACGATCAGGAGTGCGGCCCGTACGCCGTCGGCGCCGACCATCGTCCAGCGCCGCTCCAGCGGCCCCTTCGGCGCGACGAGCGCGGAGACCGGGCCGAGCAGCGCGGCGCCGAAGAGCACCGTCGCGAGCGCCCGGGCGCCCAGCACCGCGGCGACGGCGAAGGCCGCCCCACGGTAACCACCCCCGAAGGACTGCTGGTCCAGCGCGGCCTGCAACGCCAGCAGCAGCGTGACGAGTACGGCGAGCACGTCGCCGACCCCGCCGACGAGCTGTGCGCTCCACAATCGTCGCAGCGTGGGGATGCGCAACAGGGCGCGTACGGCACGCTCGCGTGAATCTGCGGCCAGGGCTTCGGAGATGGGGCTCACGACCGTGGGGGTCCCCCCTGATCCTTCAGAGCTTGGGTGATGCTCGGCTCCTCGCGTCATCCGCCCAGCCTATCCGGAGCGTGCCGGTCCTGGCGGGGGTGCCCGAACAAGTGGGCGGATGCCACCACCCGGCGCCCCCCACGGCCGCCTCGACGCGGCGGCCGGGCCGAGCAACGACGAAAGGGGCCTGGCATGCGCCCCGGCAGTGGGGAACGGGGGCTCTGCCATCTGCCCCGACAGCGGGGAGCGGGGGCCGGGGGCGTGCCTCGGCAGCGGGGAACGGGGGACGGGGACGTACCCCGACAACGGGGGGCGGGCGCCGGGCACGCGCCCCAACAACGGGGAAAGGGGGGACGCGCACGTGCCCCGACAACGGGGAGCGGGGGCCGGGGACGTACCCCAACAACGGGGAGCGGGCGCCGGGCACGCGCCCCAACAACGGGGAAGGGGGGTCGGGGCGTGTGCCCCGGCCCCCCTTCAACAGCCCGGGCCCTACTCCGAAGTCGCGGCCTTCTTGGCGGCAGCCTTCTTCGCGGGAGCCTTCTTCGCCGCGGTCGTCTTGGACGCGGTCGTCTTCTTCGCGGCCGCCTTCTTGGCCGGGGCCTTCTTGGCGGTGGCGGCCTTCTTGGCGGGAGCCTTCTTCGCCGTCTTCTTGGCAGGCCCCTTGGCGCGCTTCTCCGCGAGCAGTTCGAAGCCGCGCTCCGGCGTGATCTCCTCGACGCTGTCGCCGGTCCGAAGCGTCGCGTTGGTCTCGCCGTCGGTGACGTACGGGCCGAAGCGGCCGTCCTTCACCACGACCGGCTTCTCGCTGACCGGGTCGACGCCGAGCTCCTTCAGCGGGGGCTTGGCGGCGGCGCGGCCCCGCTGCTTGGGCTGGGCGTAGATGGCAAGGGACTCTTCGAGCGTGATGGAGAAGAGCTGGTCCTCGGTCTCCAGGGAGCGCGAGTCGGTGCCCTTCTTCAGATACGGGCCGTAGCGCCCGTTCTGCGCGGTGATCTCGACGCCCTCGGCGTCCACGCCGACCACCCGGGGCAGCGACATGAGCTTCAGGGCGTCGTCCAGCGTCACCGTGTCCAGGGACATCGACTTGAAGAGCGACGCGGTGCGCGGCTTGACCGCGTTCTTGCCCGTCTTCGGCGTGCCCTCGGGCAGGATCTCGGTGACGTACGGGCCGTAGCGCCCGTCCTTGGCGACGATCTGGTGGCCGCTCACCGGGTCCACGCCCAGCTCGAAGTCGCCGCTCGGCTTGGCCAGCAGCTCTTCCGCGTACTCGACGGTCAGCTCGTCGGGCGCCAGGTCTTCCTGGACGTCCGCGCGCTGGTGGCCCTCGGAGTCCTTCTCGCCGCGCTCGACGTAGGGGCCGTAGCGGCCGACGCGCAGCACGATGCCTTCGCCGACGGGGAACGAGGAGATCTCGCGGGCGTCGATCGCGCCGAGGTCGGTGACGAGCTCCTTGAGCCCGCCCAGGTGGTCCCCGTCGCCGTTTCCGGCGGCCGAGGCGGCACCGGCCGTCGCCGCGTCGCCCTCGCCGAAGTAGAAACGCTTCAGCCACGGCACCGACTGGGCCTCGCCCCGCGCGATGCGGTCGAGGTCGTCCTCCATCTTGGCGGTGAAGTCGTAGTCGACGAGCCGCCCGAAGTGCTTCTCCAGGAGGTTGACCACGGCGAAGCTCAGGAACGACGGGACGAGCGCCGTGCCCTTCTTGAAGACGTACCCGCGGTCCAGGATCGTGCCGATGATCGAGGCGTACGTCGAAGGACGCCCGATCTCGCGCTCTTCCAGCTCCTTGACCAGCGAGGCCTCGGTGTAGCGGGCCGGCGGCTTGGTCGCGTGGCCGTCGACCGTGATCTCCTGGGACGACAGGGCGTCGCCCTCGGCGACCTGCGGCAGCCTGCGCTCGCGGTCGTCGAGCTCGGCGTTCGGGTCGTCGGCGCCTTCGACGTAGGCCTTCATGAAGCCGTGGAAGGTGATCGTCTTGCCGGACGCGCTGAACTCGGCCTGCCGGCCGTCGCTCGCCCGCCCCGCGATCTTCACGGTCACCGAGTTGCCGACCGCGTCCTTCATCTGGGAGGCGACGGTCCGCTTCCAGATCAGCTCGTAGAGCCGGAACTGGTCGCCGGTCAGACCCGTCTCGGCGGGGGTGCGGAAACGATCACCCGAAGGACGGATCGCCTCGTGCGCCTCCTGCGCGTTCTTGACCTTCCCGGCGTACGTACGCGGCTTGTCCGGCAGGTATTCGGCGCCGTACAGCTGCGTCACCTGGGCCCGCGCCGCCGTGATGGCGGTGTCGGACAGCGTCGTGGAGTCCGTACGCATATAGGTGATGAAGCCGTTCTCGTACAGCTTCTGGGCGACCTGCATGGTCGCCTTCGCACCGAAGCCCAGCTTGCGCGAGGCCTCCTGCTGGAGCGTCGTCGTACGGAACGGGGCGTACGGCGAGCGGCGGTAGGGCTTGGACTCCACCGAGCGCACGGCGAAGGAGGAGTCGGCCAGCGCCGCGGCCAGGGCCCGCGCGTTGGCCTCGTCCAGGTGCAGGACGTCGCTCTTGAGTTGTCCGTCGGGGCCGAAGTCACGGCCCTGCGCCACGCGCCGGCCGTCGACCGTGTTGAGCCGCGCCACCAGCGTGGACGGGTCGGAGGCGTCGCCCGTGCGTCCGGTGGAGAACGTGCCGGTCAGGTCCCAGTACTCAGCAGAACGAAACGCGATGCGTTCGCGTTCCCGCTCCACGACGAGCCGGGTGGCCACGGACTGGACGCGCCCGGCGGACAGCCGCGGCATGACCTTCTTCCACAGGACCGGCGAGACCTCGTAGCCGTAGAGACGGTCGAGGATGCGGCGGGTCTCCTGGGCGTCGACCATGCGCTGGTTGAGCTCGCGCGGGTTGGCGACGGCGTCCCGGATGGCGTCCTTGGTGATCTCGTGGAAGACCATCCGGTGGACCGGGACCTTGGGCTTCAGGACTTCCTGGAGGTGCCACGCGATGGCTTCGCCCTCGCGGTCCTCATCGGTGGCGAGGAACAGTTCGTCGGACTCGGCCAGAAGCTCCTTGAGCTTCCTGACCTGGGCCTTCTTGTCGGCGTTGACGACATAGATCGGCTGGAAGTCGTGTTCGACGTCCACGCCGAGCCGGCGCACCTCGCCGGTGTACTTCTCGGGCACCTCGGCGGCGCCGTTCGGCAGGTCGCGGATGTGCCCGACGCTCGCCTCGACGACATAACCGGGGCCGAGGTAGCCCTTGATCGTCTTCGCCTTGGCAGGAGACTCGACGATGACGAGTCGGCGGCCGCCCTTTGCGGTCTCGCTGGTCGGGGACAACTTCGCTCTTCTCTCCGGTCGGCACTCGGGGTTCAGCACGTTTCAGTACGTGTCGCTGCGGAGTGTGACGGTACAACCCGCCCCCGTGTCAAACAGCAAAAGCCCGCAGCGGCCACTCGAACGGTAACCCGACTTACCGCGATCCTGCCGCCCGGACCGTCCCGAAGCCTTCCGAAAAGCGTTTCATCCCCTTTCGGGCTAGGACGTGCCCTGGATACGGGCGAAGCACCACAGCCCAAGCAGGAGAAATCCGACACCGAAGGCCCCTGCGAGCACCGCGGAGGCCACCGGGGGCACGCCGTCCGCGACCGGTCTGCGGCGGCGCGCACAGGACACGTCCACAGCAGCAGAGCGCTCCCGAACAGCACGAACACCGCTCCCGCGAAGACGGCGGGCCCCGCCTCGGTCCCTACCAGTGCGTTCATGGACGCGATCGTGGCCACCGCGCGGCACCTGCGAGCGGAGCGGGGGCCGCATCGGGGCGAACGCCGGATGAACGGACACGCAATCATGCACATTTCAGCCAGATCGCCGCCCCCGAAAGGCGTCGAGCGTCACACACCGCCCTGCCGTGGTCAGCGTCGAGCGTCACACGCGGCGCCGCCCGGGCTCGGCGTCGAGCGTCACACGGGGCGCCGCCCGGGGGCGCCGAACGTCACATCACGGCTCACTGCCCCACCGGCTCCAGGAAGCCCTGCTCCACCAGGAGCCGGATCGACTCCGGCGTACGGTCGCGCAGCAGCACCGGGTCCTCGTCGATCAGCTGGGCGATCGCGTCCAGGATGCGGCCGGCCGGCAGCTCGCCGTCGCAGACGCCCGCGAACCCGGCGCCGACCGTGTCCACCTTGGCGGCCCTGCGCATGCCCCGGTTCTGCCGCAGCACCACGTGCTCCGGGTCCTCCGCGCCCGGCAGACCCACCTGCTCCTGCACCACCTCACCGGCCAGCCGGAACCGGTCGGCGAGCAGGGCCGCGTCGTCGTGCCCGCGCAGGTAGTCAAGACGCTCGAAGTGGGCCCGCACGGTGTCGCCGAGCGGCTGCTCCACCGGGTGCGGCCACTCCTCGGCCACGATGGACGGCCGGTCGCTGTCGGTGCGGCGCAGGGTGATCCAGCCGAAGCCGACCGCCTTGGTGCCGCTCGCCTCGAACTCGTCCAGCCATGCCCCGTAACGCTCCGCGTACCGCTCCGGGTCGGTGTGGTGGTCACCGGCGTCGCGCAGCCACAGCTCGGCGTACTGGGTGATGTCCTGGACCTCGCGCTGCACGATCCAGGCGTCGCAGCCGCGCGGAATCCAGGAGCGCAGCCGGTCCTGCCACTCCTCGCCCTCGACGTGCTGCCAGTTGGCGAGGAACTGGGCGTACCCGCCGGGGTTGAGCCGGTCCCCCGCCTGCTGAACGAGCGTGCGGCACAGATCGTCCCCGCTCATGCCGCCGTCGCGGTAGGTGAGCCGGGCGCCGGGCGAGATGACGAACGGCGGGTTGGAGACGATCAGGTCGTACGTCTCCTCACCCGCCGGTTCGTACAGCGAGCCCGTCCTCAACTCGGCCTCGGGCGCGCCCGACAGAGCCAGCGTCAGGCGGGTGAAGGCGAGGGCGCGCGGGTTCAGGTCGGTGGCGGTGACCCGGGTGGCGTGCTGCGCGGCGTGCAGCGCCTGGATGCCGGAGCCGGTGCCGAGGTCGAGGGCCGAGCCGACGGGCAGCCGGACCGTGAGGCCGGCCAGCGTCGTGGAGGCGCCGCCGACGCCGAGCACCATGGCCTCGTCGCGCCCGCTCGCCCCGCCCGCGCCGCCCACCGCGCAGCCGAGATCGGAGACGATGAACCAGTCCTGGCCCTCGGGACCGCCGTAGGGGCGCACGTCGACCGTGGCCCGCACCCGGTTGTCCGCGCGGACCACCCAGCCGTCCGCCAGCGCCTCCTCCAACGGCAGGGCGGCGCGGGCACTCTCGTACGGAACGGTCTGCTGGAGCAGGAAGAGCCGCACCAGCGTGTCCAGCGGCGCCTTCCCACGGGTGGCCCGCAGGGCGGGGACGGTCTCGCTGCGGGCCAGCGCGGCATACGCGGGCGCACCGAGCAGGTCGAGCAGGCCGTCGGCGGTGAAGGCGGCGGCGAGCAGGGCGTCGCGCAGGCGGGCTGCGTGACCGGGCGCGGGAAGACTGGTCGTACTCACCCGGCCATTGTCGCCGCTGCCTCTGACAATCACCCCCGCACGCCTGTGGCCCGGCCCCCACGAAGGGGTCCGGGCCACGAACGACGGCGCGTACGGGCTACGACTTGGCGCTCTGCGACGGCGACGCCGAGGCGGAACCGGAAGGCGAGGCGGATCCCGAGGGCGATGCCGAACCCGATGGCGAGGCCGCCTGGGACGGCGTGGCCGACGTGTCGGCCGGCGCGCCCGCTCCCGAACCGGAGGGCGCGGGGGAGGACGGCGTCTGCTTCTGGCAGCCGGGCTGCTTCTGCATGGCCTTGCCGACGTCGCCGGACTCCAGGTTCTTCAGGGACGCGTCACCCGTCGTGCTGGTCTTGCTGAGCTCGGTCGCGATGTCCTCAAGGCCCTTGGCGAAGGCGGCCTGGTCGCCCGCGTCGAGCGCGTCGACCTTCTTCTTGAGGTTCGCGTACGCCACGGAGGAGGCGTTCAGGCCCTTGACGGCTTCCTGCTGCGTGGTGGCGCCGTCCTTGACGGGCGGGGCGCCGGCCTTGTCCACGGATCCGGCAAGCGCCTTGTAGGCGTCCGAAATCTGCTGGAAGGCGCTGGAGTCCGTCTTCTGCACCTCGGCGGGCTTGCTGTCGTCGCGCGTCTGCGCCTGGATGGCCGCGTTGGCGTCAGTGATCTTCTTGAACTGGGGCTGGGCCGAGTTGCAGAAGGTCTTCGCCCAGTCGTCGACCTTCTTGTCGGAGTCGTCGCTGCAGCCCGACAACGTCAGCATCAGTACCGCACCGCCGGACAGTGCGGCCGCAAGCTTCTTGTTCACCGGTTTGGTCCCTTCCAAGGCTCTCGGCCCCGGAACATACACGCCAAGTGGGCGACAATCGCTTGCCGTCCGTGTGATGTGTCTCCTATTGCGGCTATTTGCAGCCATTTGCACCAAGCAGAACGGGCGGACGGTGTGTCAAACCCCACCGTCCGCCCGCTCCTTGCCGCTTCCGTCGCTACGAAACCACCGCGGGGTCGGCCGACTTGGCGACCCGCTCGTTGGTGCCGTCGTCGCCCACGGCCACACTGCGCCGCTTCGACACGTACACGGCGCCGATGATGACGAGGATGGCGAGCGCCGCCACGATCCCCCGGACCAGCGGGTTCGCGTCGTCGCCGTAGCTGAACTTGACGATGGCCGGCGCGATCAGGAGTGCCACCAGGTTCATCACCTTGAGCAGCGGGTTGATCGCGGGGCCCGCGGTGTCCTTGAAGGGGTCGCCCACGGTGTCACCGATGACGGTGGCGGCGTGGGCGTCGCTGCCCTTGCCGCCGAAGTGGCCGTCCTCGACCAGCTTCTTGGCGTTGTCCCATGCGCCGCCCGAGTTGGCGAGGAACACCGCCATCAGGGTGCCGGTGCCGATCGCGCCCGCCAGGTACGAGCCGAGCGCCCCGACGCCGAGCGTGAAGCCGACCGCGATGGGGGCGAGCACGGCGAGCAGGCCGGGGGTGGCCAGCTCGCGCAACGCGTCCTTCGTACAGATGTCGACGACCCGCCCGTACTCCGGCTGCTCGGTGTAGTCCATGATCCCGGGGTGCTCGCGGAACTGCCGCCGCACCTCGAAGACCACGGCTCCGGCCGAGCGGGACACGGCGTTGATCGCGAGCCCCGAGAAGAGGAAGACGACCGCCGCGCCCAGCATCAACCCGACCAGGTTGTTGGGCTGCGAGATGTCCATGTTCAGGGTCAACTCGTCGGCCCTGGCGTGGACATCGTGCACCGCCGTGGCGATGGCGTCCTTGAACGAGCCGTACAGCGCCGCCGCGGCCAGCACGGCCGTGGCGATGGCGATGCCCTTGGTGATGGCCTTGGTGGTGTTGCCCACGGCGTCCAGGTCGGTGAGCACCTGGGCGCCCGCGCCCTGGACGTCGCCGGACATCTCCGCGATGCCCTGGGCGTTGTCGGAGACCGGGCCGAAGGTGTCCATCGCGACGATCACGCCGACCGTGGTGAGCAGGCCGGTGCCGGCCAGCGCCACCGCGAACAGCGCGAGCATCACCGAGGTGCCGCCGAGCAGGAAGGCCCCGTACACGCCGAGACCGATCAACAGGGCGGTGTAGACGGCCGATTCGAGGCCGATGGAGATGCCGGCGAGGACGACGGTGGCGGGTCCGGTGAGCGAGGACTTGCCGATGTCCTTGACGGGACGCCGAGTGGTCTCGGTGAAGTACCCCGTCAGCTGCTGGATCAGCGCCGCGAGCACGATGCCGATGGCGACGGCGACGAGCGCGAGGACCCGTGGGTCGCCGTCATGGCCCTTGATCACCTGGTCCGTGACGCCGTTCAACTTGGCGTACGAGGACGGCAGGTAGACGAAGACCGCGACGGCCACCAGGGCCAGCGAGATCACCGCCGAGATGAAGAAGCCGCGGTTGATGGCCGACATTCCGCTGCGGTCGGCGCGCCGCGGGGCGACCGCGAAGATGCCGATCATCGCGGTGACCACGCCGATCGCCGGGACGATCAGCGGGAAGGCGAGGCCCGAGTCGCCGAACGCCGCCTTGCCGAGGATCAGCGCCGCGACCAGGGTCACGGCGTACGACTCGAACAGGTCGGCCGCCATGCCGGCGCAGTCGCCGACGTTGTCGCCCACGTTGTCCGCGATGGTGGCGGCGTTGCGCGGGTCGTCCTCGGGGATGCCCTGCTCGACCTTGCCGACAAGGTCGGCGCCGACGTCGGCGGCCTTGGTGAAGATGCCGCCGCCGACACGCATGAACATCGCGATCAGCGCTGCGCCGAGCCCGAAGCCCTCAAGGACCTTGGGCGCGTCGGCCGCGTACACGAGCACGACGACGGAGGCACCGAGCAGGCCGAGGCCCACGGTGAACATGCCGACGACGCCGCCCGTACGGAAAGCGATCTTCATGGCCTTGTGGGAAACCGAGGTGAGATCCCTTTCGGGTTCGCCTTCGGCGGGAGTCGCCTCTCGGGCGGCCGCCGCGACGCGCACATTCGCGCGCACGGCGAGACGCATCCCGATGTATCCCGTCGTCGCCGAGAAGACGGCGCCGATCAGGAAGAACACGGAACGGCCTACGCGCTGCGACCAGTTGTCGGAAGGCAGCAGGAACAGCAGGAAGAACACCACGACGGCGAAGACGCCGAGGGTGCGCAACTGCCGGGTCAGATAGGCATTCGCGCCTTCCTGTACGGCCGCCGCGATCTTCTTCATCGAATCGGTGCCCTCGCCTGCGGCGAGGACCTGGCGTACCAGCAATTGCGCCACGATCAGGGCCGCCAGCGCGACAGCCGCGATGACGATCACGATCAGCCGGTTGCCGTCGGTCAGGACCGCGGCCGCCAGGGATGTGGGGTGGTCGAGTTCCGTTGGGTTGAAGAGCCCCGCCATTCGTCCTCCTTGACGCTCAGAGCTCAAGATGTGGACGGATTGTAGGTAGCGGAACACGATCAAAACAGGGCGCCGCAAATGGAATTGACCTTCATCGGCTCATCAGAGAGAGATCCGGTCACGAAAGTGACCCCGAAAGCGGTAATGGGGCAAAAGCATTGACGCTTGATCGGCGATCTAGGAACCGGACCGACAATATGGATCAAGAAATGAAAAAAGGCCCTGCTCAGCAGGGCCGGTCCTCATGATGGAAGCACGTGATCAGGGAAGCACCTCGGACGGCGTGGTGGGCCAGGTCATCCGGATGACACCCCCTGACTCGCCGGAGATGACCTCCACGTCGTCCACGAGCCCGCTGATGACAGCGAGGCCCATTTCGTCCTCCGCGCCGTCGTCGAGGTCGTCATCGGGAGCCGGACCGCGCACGCCCGGCACCGCCGCGGCGCCGCCGCCAGACCCCGGCACCCCGTCGCCGACCTCGATGGAGAACAGCTTCTCCTCCTCGGTCAGGACGACGTGGACGGGGGAGTCGATCCCGTGCGAACGGTGCATACCGACGGCACGGCTGCACGCCTCGCCGACGGCGAGTCTGACCTCGTCGAGCACTGCCTCATCGACCCCGGCCCGGCGCGCGACGGCGGCCGCCACGAGACGGGCCGTCCTGACGTGCTCGGGCTGGGCACTGAATCGGAGTTCAACGGTGGCCATGGCGATCCCCCTCGAACGTACGGGCGTACATCTCAGGGGCCCCGGGCCACTGTGCCGCCCGGCGCCCCTGTCCTTCCTCCGGAGCCGTCCTTGGACGGCCGCCGTCAGTCGGTCGCGTTGACGGCCTCGTCGACCGAGCCGTGGATCGGGAACACCTTGGTGAGCCCCGTGATCCGGAAGATCTTCAAAATGCGCTCCTGGTTGCAGACCAGGCGCAGCGAGCCCTCGTGCGCGCGCACGCGCTTGAGCCCACCCACCAGCACACCCAGGCCCGTGGAGTCGAGGAAGTCCACGCCCTCCATGTCGACAACCAGGTGGTAGCTGCCGTCGTTCACCAACTCGACCAACTGCTCGCGCAGCTTGGGCGCGGTATACACATCAATCTCGCCACCGACCTCGACGACCGTACGGTCGCCACCAGGGCCGGACACATTGCGAGTCGACAGGGACAGGTCCACGGATCCTCCAGCACCTTGCTATCGAGCGGCCGCCCCCTGAGACTCCCCGGCGGAGCCAGAGAACGGATCGCCAGCCGCGATGGCATTCAATCACTTACCAGCAGCCATGCACGACGCCTTGGGACCATTGTCCGCTACGCCAGTGACACACTCGGTGCCGATGGCCAGGAATCACCGCCCCAGAACACCCGCCGACAGCACGGGTGAACGACCCGACCCCGGCACGGTCCTCGACCGGCTCACCGCAGGGGCAGGCCGGGCTGCGCGCATCACTCATACGGAGCACTTGCCCCCGCGAGGCGGACGTCATGCAGTGTGGCCGCACCTGATCCGTCCGGAAGTGATCAACGCCATCCAGGACGCCGGCATCGAGCACCCCTGGGCCCACCAGGCGGCCGCCGCCGGGCACGCGCTGGACGGCGAGTCGGTCGTGATCGCCACCGGCACCGCGTCCGGCAAGTCGCTGGCCTATCTGGCCCCCGTCCTCAGCACCCTCCTGGACGGCTCCGAGGCCCCGAACGGACGCGGCACGACCGCCCTGTACCTCGCCCCCACCAAGGCCCTGGCCGCCGACCAGCGCCGCTCGGTGAAGGCCCTCGCGGCTCCCCTGGGCAACGCGATCCGGCCCGCCGTGTACGACGGCGACACCCCGGTCGAGGAACGCGAGTGGGTGCGCCAGTACGCCAACTACGTCCTCACCAATCCGGACATGCTGCACCTGGGCATCCTGCCCTCCCACCCCAGATGGGCCTCCTTCCTGCGCGCCCTGCGCTATGTCGTCATCGACGAGTGCCACACCTACCGCGGTGTCTTCGGCTCCCACGTCGCCCAGGTCCTTCGCCGGCTGCGCCGCCTGTGCGCCCGCTACGGCTCCGATCCGGTCTTCCTGCTCGCCTCGGCCACGGCCGCCGAGCCCGCGCTCTCCGCGGGCCGCCTGACCGGCCTGCCCGTCGTCGAGGTCGCCGACGACGCCTCCCCACGCGGCGAACTGGTCTTCGCCCTGTGGGAGCCCCCGCTCACCGAGCTCGCCGGCGAGAAGGGCGCGCCCGTGCGCCGCACCGCCATCGCCGAGACCGCCGACCTCCTCACCGACCTGGCCGTGCAGGGTGTCCGCACGGTCGCCTTCGTCCGCTCCCGGCGCGGCGCCGAGCTCATCTCGGTCATCGCCCAGGAGCGCCTGTACGAGGTCGACCGCACCCTCGCCCGGCGTGTCGCCGCCTACCGGGGCGGCTACCTCCCCGAGGAGCGCCGCGCCCTTGAGCAGGCCCTGCACTCCGGTGAACTGCTCGGCCTCGCCGCCACCACCGCCCTGGAACTCGGCATCGACGTCTCGGGCCTCGACGCCGTCCTCATCGCGGGCTACCCGGGCACCCGGGCCTCCCTGTGGCAGCAGGCGGGCCGGGCCGGCCGCTCGGGCCAGGGCGCCCTTGCCGTCCTGATCGCCCGCGACGACCCGCTGGACACCTACCTCGTCCACCACCCCGAGGCGCTGTTCCAGCAGCCCGTCGAGTCCACCGTGCTCGACCCGGACAACCCGTACGTCCTTGCCCCCCATCTGTGCGCGGCCGCAGCCGAGCTCCCGCTCACCGAGGCCGACCTCGGCCTGTTCGGCCCGGCGAGCCCGGATCTCCTGCCGCAGCTGGAACGCGCCGGGCTGCTGCGCCGCCGCAGCAACGGCTGGTTCTGGACCCGGCGCGAGCGGGCCGCCGACCTCACCGACATCCGGGGCGGCGGCGGCCGCCCGGTCCAGATCGTCGAGGCCTCGACGGGACGGCTGCTCGGCACGGTCGACGCGTCCGCCGCCCACACCACCGTCCACGACGGCGCCGTCCATCTCCACCAGGGCCGTACGTACCTGGTGAAACACCTGGACCTGGAGGACTCCGCCGCCCTCGTCGAGGAGGCCGCCCCGCCCTATTCGACCGTCGCCAGGGACACCACCTCCATCTCCGTCCTCGCCACCGACACCGAGATCCCCTGGGGGTCCGGCCGCCTCTGCTACGGCTCCGTCGAGGTCACCAACCAGGTCGTCTCCTTCCTGCGCCGCAAACTGATCACCGGCGAGGTGCTGGGCGAGACCAAGCTCGACCTGCCGCCCCGCACCCTGCGCACCCGGGCCGTGTGGTGGACGGTCACCGAGGACCAGCTCGATGCCGCCCGGGTGGGCCCGGAGATCCTGGGCGGCGCCCTGCACGCCGCCGAGCACGCCTCCATCGGGATGCTGCCGCTCTTCGCCACCTGCGACCGCTGGGACATCGGCGGCGTCTCCATCCCGCTGCACCCGGACACCCTGCTGCCGACGGTCTTCGTGTACGACGGCAACCCGGGCGGCGCCGGATTCGCCGAACGCGCCTTCCACACCGCCGCGCGCTGGCTGACCGCGACCCGCGAGGCGATCGCGTCCTGCGAGTGCGAGGGGGGCTGCCCGTCCTGCATCCAGTCACCCAAGTGCGGCAACGGCAACGATCCCCTGCACAAGCGCGGCGCCGTACGCCTCCTGACGGAGCTGCTGCGAGGAGCCCCGGCAACCCCGGAGCCACCCCCGCCCGCACCCTGACCGCACGTGCCCAGCCACGCCTTGGCGCCCGGCGGCCTCACCAGGCCGCCACCGGCGGCCCCGGACAGGCCCGCATGCTGACCGGCGCTGGCCCACGCCCCTCCGTCCGGCGCCCTCACCAGACCGCCACCGGCAGCCCCGGCCCGGTCACAGGCGGGCCGGCCCGAGCTTCGAGGCCGGCGCGGGTAACCCGGGGCCGGCCAGGGGCGGGCCCGCGCGAGCCCTGACGCTGGGTGCGTAGGGGCCGAACCTCGCCCGCACCCGTACGTCCGCGATCTCCCCGGACACCGAGCAGCGCACCATCTCCGCGCCCTGGGCCCTGGCCACCTCGCCGGCCCTGGCGCAGGCGTCCGGCGCGCCCCACAGTGCGCGGTCGGCGGCCGCGAGGGCGGCCAGGTCGGCCGCCGCTCCGGCCCGGTGCCGCGCGGCCACGGCCTGTCCGAGGCACAGCACGGCCGCGAACACCGCGCACAGGGTGGCGGCCGTCAGCGCCACCCAGACCGTGGCCGACCCCCGGTCGGCGCGGTTCCCCTCGCGCATCCGCCATTCGAGAAGGCCGTACGCCCGTGGGGGCACACGGCGCCGCCCCCGACTGTCCGCCCCGCAAAGGGTTCGCTCGGCGCCCCGCACCCCGCGGCTCGCAACACCTGGTGCTGCGCTCCCGTTCACGGGACCTCCCCCATGGTGTCCTCGGCCTGCGCCGCCGCCTCGGCGCTCAGCGTCAGGGCGAGGTGGTGCGGCCCGGGGGCGGCGGCCTCCACCCGGACCCGCCACAGGTCTCCACTGCGCCGCACTGTGACCGTGGCGCCCGCCGGCGCGGCGGAGCGGGCCGCCGCCACCGCCACCGCTTCGGGCTCGGAGCGGGCCACCGCGCGCGCCCCGGCCCTGGCCGCGTCCACGCATCGGATCTGGGACGCGGCCGCCGTCAGTGCCCAGAGCAGGGCCAGCGCGAACCCCACGAGGGCCGGAATCACCATGGCCGTCTCGGCCGTCACGAAACCCCGGTCGCCCCGTTTGCGGGGGCCGCGCTCAGAACTGCACATCGAGCGCCTTGGTGATCAGCTTCGTCAACGCCGTCACAACCCCGCCACTCGTGACGACCTTGTACAGGATCGCCGCGAAGGCACACGCCGCGAGGGTGCCCACGGCGTACTCGGAGGTCGACATTCCGGCGTCGCTCCGCCCTCGGCACCGCAGCACCCGACGTCGCAGCCCCGCACTCCAGCGCCGCATCCGGCTCTCCGTCACCTTCGCCCGCCGGTCCATGATCGCGTCCATGTTGTCGTCCCAACTCTCTTGATAGGTGTGCTTGTTGACCGATTCACACAGTCATGAGCGCGGCTCTCGCGAACCGCCTCGCTTGCCGAAAGGAGCGCCAGAAGGAGCGCCGAATGCCGTACCGAATGCCGTACCGAACGGCATGCCGCGAGGGGTGCCTGCCGAACGGCATGCCGCGAGGGGTGCCTGCCGAACGGCGTCCCGCGAGGCCGTGCCTGCCGACCGGGGTCCCGCAAGGCCGTGCCTGCCGACCGGGGTCCCGCAAGGCCGTGCCTGCCGACCGGGGTCGCGCAAGGCGTGCCGTTCGGCGTCCCCGGAAGGGGTCGGTGTCACCGCGCGAGCAGCCCGCCCGCGAGGCCGATCACGACCGGGGCGACGCCGGCCGCCAGGAAGGCCGGGAGAAAGCAGAGGCCGAGCGGGCCGGTGATCAGCACGCCTGCGCGTCTGGCCCGCGCCGAGGCCTGCCTGGCCCGTTCGGCCCGGCAGCGCTCGGCGACCCGTGCGACGGGGCCGGCCGCGGGCGCCCCCGAAGAGGCCGCCCGCCGCAGACAGCGGGCCAGTTCGGCCGTGCCCGGTATCGCCCCCAACCTCCCCCACGCTTCAGCGGGTTCGCAGCCCATCCTCAGTTCGGCGGCCACCTGGGCGAGCCGGGCGCCCACGGGCCCCTCCAGGCAGGCGCCGACCGCCCCCGCCGCTTCGCGCGGCCCCGCCCCGGCGGCCAGGCAGGCCGCCAACAGGTCTGCGGCGAGAGGGAGTTCCCGCGCGACTCCGAGCCTGTCGGCCGTGTCCCCGCGCGCACGGCGCCGACGCCCCCATGCCCAGGCCCCGTACGACGCCGCCAAGCCGCCCAGCACGCCTGCCACCCCACCGAGCAGCACATAGCCGGCCACCAGCGCCCCGAGCGGCGCCCCCCACCGCCTCGCCCGCGCAGTCCACCCCGCTTTCCACACCGGGCTCCGCGCCCGGTTCCACCCCGGGTTCCACACCGGGCTCCACACCCGGCTCCAGCGGCTCTGCGAGGGCGAGGCCAGCCCCTCCAGGGCCACCAGCGCGGCCACCCGACGCCGTACCTCGTGCTCCTCCCGGCGCCGGGCCACCCCGAGCGCCACCCACAGGGCGAGAGCCACCACCCCCAGCACCGCCCCCAGCCTGTGGACAACGTCCGGCCCGAAGAGGCTCACCGTCCCTCCCCCGCCCGTACGATCCGCGCCGCCCACCACACCCCGGCCGCCTCCAGCACCCCCGCCACCAGCAGGCACCCGAATCCCGCCGCACTGTGCAGCAGCACCCGCAGGGGACTCGCACCCATCGCCGTGCCGAGCACGAGGCCCAACGCCGGAAGCAGCGCCAGGAGCAGCACCGTGGTGCGCGGGCCCGCCAACTCGGCGCGCAGCGCGTCCTGTTGCTCCCGCTCCGCGCGCAGCGCGTTCTCCAGACGTTCAAGGCCCGAGGCGAGTCCCGCCCCGCCGGCCACCGCCACCTGCCAGCACGCCGCGACTCCGGCGAGCCCTTCGGCGCCCGGCTCCGCGGCCGCCGCACGCAACGCGGCCGGCACATCACCGCCGAACTTCGCGGCCGCCACCACGGGGGCGGACGCAGGGCCCAGGGCCGCCGTGTCCCACGCGGCCGCGACCAGCGCCTGCCCGGGCTGGCGGCCGGCTCGCAGCTCTCCCGCCACCGCGGCGCACCAGGCGATCACCTCGTCGGCCCGCCGCGCCCTGACCCGCTCGCGCTCCCTTGCCCGTAGCCGCTTCCCCACCAGGGGCACCGCCACCGCCCCTGCCACCAGCGGCAGCACCGACTCCCCCAGGACCGCGAGCACAAGACCCAGCAGCAGACACAGCCACTCCACGCGCCACCGCTGCCGCCCTCGCGCCCCCTCCAGCCAACGCCCCAGGGGTGACACCTTGAACGCGGCGCCCACCCCGGCCGCACCGGCACCACCGCCGCGGACGCCGAGGCCGGCGTCGGCGTCGCCGCCAGTGGCCCCCGCCCCTGCTCCCGCTCCGGCCGCCGCTCCCGCTCCCGCTCCCGCGAAGACCAGCCGGGCCCGCCGCATCCCCCGGTCCTGTCCGACCCACAGCCACGCGGCCATTCCCGCGCACACCGCCGCCCACGCGGGCGGTTCCATCCGAAGATCCGTCACAACGCTCCCCCGATCAACGCCCGCAGCCGCTCCCAGCCCGAGTCGCGCACAAAGCCCGCCGCGCCCCATCGCAGCGCGGGCACCGTCATCACCAGGCCCGCCGCGTCCCGTTCGAGGACGCGCACCTCCGCGATCCGGCGCTGGCCCGCCCGGTCGCGTACGAGATGGACCACCACCGACAGCGCGGCCGCCAACTGGCTGTGCAGCGCGGCGCGGTCGAGCCCGGCCGCGGTGCCGAGCGCTTCGAGGCGAGCGGGCACATCGGCGGCGGAATTGGCGTGGACCGTCCCGCAGCCGCCTTCATGTCCCGTGTTCAGGGCGCCCAGCAAATCGGTGACCTCGGCGCCCCGCACCTCCCCCACGACCAGCCGGTCCGGGCGCATTCGCAGGGCCTGGCGCACCAGGTCCCGCAGCGTCACGAGGCCCGCGCCCTCCTGGTTCGCCGGGCGGGCTTCGAGGCGTACGACATGGGGGTGGTCGGGCCTCAACTCGGCGGAGTCCTCGGCCAGTACGATCCGCTCCCCGGCTCCGACCAGACCGAGCAGGGTCGACAGAAGCGTCGTCTTACCGGTGCCGGTGCCTCCGCTGACCAGGAACGACACCCGGGCTTCGATCAGTGCCCGCAGCAGCTGTCCGCCGTCGGGCGGCACGGTGCCGGCCGCTGCCAGCTCGGTCAGCGAGAACGCCTTCGGCCGCACCACCCGCAGGGAGAGGCAGGCCGATCCGACGGCCACCGGCTCAAGCACGGCGTGCATCCGGGTGCCGTCGGGCAGCCGGGCGTCCACCCAGGGCCGCGCGTCGTCGAGCCGGCGGCCCGCCACCGCGGCGAGACGCTGGGCCAGTCGGCGCACGGCCGGCGCGTCGGGGAAGCGGATGCCGGTCAGCTCAAGGTCGCTGCCCCGGTCCACCCACACCCGGTCGGGCGCGGAGACCAGGACGTCCGTCACGTCGGGATCGGCGAGCAGGGGCTCAAGCGGGCCCGTCCCCACCAGCTCGGACCGCAACTCCTGCGCACCGCCCAGCACTTCGGCGTCGCCGAGCAGCCGGCCCTGGGCACGCAGCGCCGCCGCGACCCTTGCCGGGGTGGGCTCGGCCCCGCTCTGTGCCAGCCGCTGCCGCACGGCGTCGAGCAGCGGCGGCCCTCCGCCCCAGGAGGGCGCTCCCCAGGGCCGCGCCCCGCCGCCCGCGGGTTCGGCCGCGCCGGACGCGAGCCGGCTCTCGTCCGTCGGCCCGCTCACGACGCCACTCCCCCGGCGAGGCCACCGGCCAGCGCCTGGTCCCAGAACGCCGAGCAGAATCTGGCCAGTGGTCCGCGCGCCGCGCTGCCCGGCGGCGCTCCGCCTCCCTGTGCCTCCAACAGCCCGGGCTCCACCGGGAGTTCACCGGCGAGCGGCAGTCCGAGGGCATCGGCCACCCACTGCTCGTCGAGCCCGTCGGCGTAGGGGCCCCGTACCACCGCGCGCAGATCGCGCAGCACCATGCCGACCGATACGGCGACCCGGTTCGCCGCGGCGACCGCGCGCAGCTCGCCCGGGACCACGAGCAGGCCCAGGTCCAGCTGCGCGAGCGCCTCCACGACCGAGTCGTCGATCCGGCGCGGCAGGTCCACGACGACCACCCCGCCCCGACGCCGGGCCGCCGCCAGCACCGCGCGCATCGCCTCGGCCGGGATCACCACCGAGTCCCCGCGGTCCCAGCTGAGCACCCTCAACTGATGCAGCCGAGGCAGCGACTCCTCCAGAGCGGTGCCGGCGACCCGCCCTCGCGAGGCGGCGAAATCCGGCCATCGCCGACCATCGCTCTGCTCCCCGCCGAGCAACACGTCGAGCCCGCCACCGAGCGGGTCGCCGTCGATCAGCATGGTGCGCCGACCGGAGCGTGCGGCGGTCACCGCGAGGGCGCACGCCAGGGTCGATGCCCCCGAGCCACCGCGCCCGCCGATCACCCCGACGGTCAGGGCGGGGCGCCCCACGCCTTCCACGGCGTCCGCGATCCGGTCGACGAGCCACGCCTCGGCGTCGGGCAGCCGCAGCACATGGTCCGCGCCGAGCTCGACCGCCGCCTGCCACACCCGGGGGTCGTCCTGGTTTCGGCCCACCAACAGCACGCCGCGCCTGCGGGCCGATCCGAGCAGCCGCGGCACGGCGTCGTCGCCGACCAGGATCAGCGGCGCGCTCTCCCAGCCACCCCTGCGCCCCGGCACCCCGTGGCACACCTCCGGCTCGGTGCCGGCCGCGGCGCACAGCCGCAGCAGATCATCGAGCAGTTCCTCGTCCTCGGTCACGATCAGCGGTCCGCCGCGCCGCCCCTCCGCGCCCGGCGGCCGGTCGCACGCCATGGCTCCGTCCACGATTTCCGCCCCCTCTCACTCCGATTCCCGTGTCCGCGTTGTTCGCGCACTGGAATCACCGTGGAGCGGGACCCGAAATAATGTGGATCTTGGTCGAAATCTGTGGACAACTATCCGCAATGTGAATATCCCGTTCACCTATACCGGTGACTTCCGGAGCGCAGCGCAACCACTACGCACAGTCACGAGTCATGGTGGGGGAAGAGGGCGCAGCCAGCGGGGCCGAAAGGCCGGGCGAGGGGAGGGTCCAGGGTCGAAAACGCATCTGGACATGCGACGACCCCCGCCGGGGGGGGAGAGCGGGGGTCGTCCCCACGGTCTGACTCGGGGGGGAGGAGCCGGACCGGGTTAGCACGGTCGCGAACGATCCGTGACTTCCATGGTGTACCCGAGAGCCTTCTCAGGCAAACCCACGCGCCCCAGCTTACGCCGAATGGTGGGCGCCTATGCTCGGACTCGTGGAAAACCACTCGCTGCCGCGCACCGCCGCCTTCTTCGACTTGGACAAGACAGTCATTGCCAAGTCGTCGACGCTGACCTTCAGCAAGTCCTTCTATCAAGGAGGACTGATCAACCGACGCGCCGTACTGCGCACTGCGTACGCGCAGTTCGTATTCCTCGCCGGCGGCGCGGACCACGATCAGATGGAGGGGATGCGCGAGTACCTGTCCGCCCTGTGCAAGGGCTGGAACGTCCAGCAGGTCAAGGAGATCGTCGCCGAGACCCTGCACGACCTGATCGACCCGATCATCTACGACGAGGCCGCCTCCCTCATCGAGGAGCACCATGCGGCGGGCCGCGACGTCGTCATCGTGTCGACCTCGGGCGCCGAGGTCGTCGAGCCGATCGGCGAACTGCTGGGCGCGGACCGGGTGGTGGCGACCAGAATGGTGGTCGGCGACGACGGCTGCTTCACGGGGGATGTGGAGTACTACGCCTATGGGCCGACGAAGGCCGAAGCCGTCAAGGAGCTTGCCGCGTCCGAGGGATACGACCTGAATCGCTGCTACGCCTACAGCGATTCGGCGACCGACGTCCCCATGCTGGAGTCGGTCGGCCACCCCTACGCGGTCAATCCGGACCGGGCACTGCGCCGCGAGGCCACCGCCAGGGATTGGCCGATTCTCGTCTTCAACCGGCCGGTCAGTCTCAAGCAACGGCTGCCCACCCTCACGATGCCGCCCCGGTCCACCCTGCTGGCAGCGGCGGCGGTCGGCGCGGCCGCGGCGACCGCCGGGCTCGTCTGGTATGCCGCCAAGAGGCGCGGTTCCGTCCCGGCCTGAAGCGAGGGAGAAGGCGCCCGCGTCAGTACGCCTGGGGACAACTCCTGAAAACCGCCGCCCGTTTCACCCCTGTTTGAACCTAAAAGTAAAGAACCGGGGTCAGGGGTTTCGCTTCTCGCCGTACGGGAGTAGAAAGGACTCAACGGCCCGCGAGACCTGGGACATCCGAGAGGATCACCTTCTACGCAGCAAGGCCCCACGGACCGAGCATGGACATCGAGCACCCACGCGACGTCGACCCGTCGATTACGGGCCAGCCGCACCAGGTGAACGGGCAGAGAATCCCGGCCTGATGGGCAACATTCGAGGACGCTTGGTAACACGGTGGACATGCCAGCGGCGGTATCGGTTTCCGATACCGCCGCAACCCTTTTCGGCCCCGCCCCGCCCCGCGCCCTGCGGCGAATGGGGCCGCCCCGCGCAGCGACCGAGGTCATCCCCGCGCACAGCGTCTGTGGCCGTCCCCGCGCAACGGCCAGGGTCCACGCAGCGCAGCGACAGAGGCCCTACGCCGCGCCGCGCTGAAGCGCCTCGCACACGGCCGTCGACTCCCGCACGCCCAGTTCGACCGCCTTCCCGCAATGGCTGATCCAGGCCGCCATCCCCTGCGGCGTGCCCGAGACATAGCCGTCGAGCGCCGCCGCGTACGCCGCCCGTCCCAGCTCGGCGTGGCCGACCTCCGCCGGGCAGATCGCCTTCGGGTCGAGGCCACTGCCGATGAGCACGATGCGCTCGGCGGTGCGGGCGACAAGCCCGTTGTACGAGGTGAAGGGGCGCAGCGCGAGCAGTTCGCCGTGCACGATGGCGGCGGTCACCAGGGCGGGAGCCGAACCGCCGGCGATGATCAGCCGGGAGAGCCCTTCGAGACGGCCCGCGACCTCGTCCGCGTCCGGCAGGGGAAGCTCGACCAGGGGCTCGTCGACGGCTTCGCCGCGCCCGCGCGGCCGCCCCACCGCGTCCCCCGCGTCCGCGGCCGCCACCAGGTGCAGCCGGGCAAGGACCCGCAGCGGTGACTGCCGCCAGATGGAGAGGAGTTGCCCCGCCTCGGCGGTGAGCCGCAGCGCGGCACCGACCGCCCGCGCCTCGGGTTCGGTGCCGAAGTCGCTCCGTCGCCTGACCTCTTCGAGCGCCCAGTCCGCCCCGGACAGGGCCGCGCTCCCGCGCGCTCCGCGCAGGGCCGCCTCCGAGGTGATCTCGTTGCTGCGGCGCCGCATCACGCGGTGCCCGTAGACCCGGTCCACGGCCTTGCGGACGCGGTCCACGGCATCGGGCACGCCCGGCAGCCCGCCGAGGGCGACAAGAGGGTCAGCGGCGTTCGTACTCATAAGTAGGGAGGCTACGCGTCCGCAAGCCCCGCCCCACCTTCGAGTGGTCTTCTTCACTCACCTCGCACACTTACCGCCACCATACGATTACCGTTGGTGAACATGAAGATCGCTTTCGTGGGGAAGGGCGGCAGCGGCAAGACCACGCTGTCCTCGCTCTTCATCCGTCACCTCACCGCCAACGAGGCCGCCGTCGTCGCGGTCGACGCCGACATCAACCAGCATCTGGGAGCCGCGCTCGGGCTCGACGACGAGGAGGCCGCCGCGCTGCCCGCGATGGGCGCGCACCTTCCCCTCATCAAGGAGTACCTGCGGGGCACCAACCCGCGGATCGCCTCCACCGAGACGATGATCAAGACGACCCCGCCCGGCCACGGCTCCCGCCTGCTCAGGGTGCGCGAGGCGAACCCGGTGTACGAGGCGTGCGCGCGCCGGGTCGGGCTCGACGACGGCGACATCCGTCTGATGGCGACCGGGCCGTTCACCGAGTCCGATCTCGGGGTGGCCTGCTACCACTCGAAGGTCGGCGCGGTCGAGCTGTGCCTGAACCACCTGGTGGACGGCGTGGACGAATACGTCGTCGTCGACATGACGG
Source organism: Streptomyces sp. NPDC048416 (assembly GCF_043200435.1). Taxonomy (NCBI): domain Bacteria; kingdom Bacillati; phylum Actinomycetota; class Actinomycetes; order Kitasatosporales; family Streptomycetaceae; genus Streptomyces; species Streptomyces sp. NPDC048416. Next base: position 53,220 of record NZ_JBICXU010000016.1, on the reverse strand, counting down.
CGGGCTCCGACTCGTTCGCCTCGGGGATGTTCACCCGTTTCGACATGACGTTCCTGGTGGCCGAGCCGACACGCAAGGGCGTCTCGGTCTACCGCCAGTACAAGGAGTACGCCCGGGACTACGGGGTCGCGCTCAAGGTCGTCGGCAACAAGGTGCAGGGCCAGGACGACGTGGACTTCCTGCGGGCCGAGGTCGGCGACGATCTCCTGGTCACGGTCGGCCACTCGGACTGGGTGCGCGCCATGGAGAAGGGGCGCCCGGCCCGCTTCGAGCTGTTGGAGGCCGACAACCGGGTCGCCCTTCAGACGTTGCAGGACGCGGCGGACGACTCGTACGGACACCGGGACTGGGGCCGCTACACGCAGCAGATGGTGCACTTCCACCTGAAGAACGCGGAGAGCTGGGGCAACGCGAAGACCGGGGCCGACCTGGCGGCGCAGGTGGACCCCGGTTTCGTGCTGAGCGAGCGACTGATCGACGAGGTCAGTGAGCCGCAGCCTGCTTGACGGCGCACTGATCGACGAGGTCAGTGACCCGCGGCCTGCTTGACGGCGGGCTGGGGCGCCGCGGGCATCTGCGGCGCGAGAGGCTTGACCGGGGCCGCCGGCTGGGCGGCTTCGAGCGCTGCCCAGCCGCCCTTGGGCGCCTCCCCCACCTTCAGCGAGTGGAACTTGGCGAGCACGGCCGGGTCCTGGGCGTCGAGCCAGTCGGCGAGCTGACGGAAGGAGACACAGTGGACGTCGCGCTTGACGCACACCGTCCTGATCGTCTCTTCGACGGCCTTCATGTAGGCGCCGCCGTTCCAGGACTCGAAGTGGTTGCCGACGATCAGCGGGGCGCGGTTGCCGTCGTAGGAGCGGTCGAAGGCCTGGAGGAGGCCGTCGCGCATCTGGTTGCCCCAGTACTCGTGCTGATCGGCGTCACCGGTCATCGCGTCGGACTGGTTCATGTAGAAGTTGTAGTCCATGGACAGGGTCTGGAAGTCCCGGCCCGGGACCGGCACCAGCTGCATCGACAGGTCCCAGATGCCGTTGGGGTTCTTCTTCGGCCACACCTGGTCGTTGACGCCGCTGGTGTCGTAGCGCCAGCCCAGCTCGCCCGCGGTCTTGACGAAGTTCTTCTGGCCCTCCAGGCAGGGGGTGCGGCCGCCGACGAGCTCCTTGTCGTAGTCGAACGGGAGCGGAGCCTCCGTCTTCAGGCCCGAGTTCGTCTTCCAGTTCTTCACGAAGGACTTGGCCTGGGCGATCTCGCTCTTCCACTCGGGCACCGACCAGGTGCCGACGCCGCCGTCGGGCCCGCAGTAGTGCCCGTTGAAGTGGGTACCGATCTCGTTGCCCTCCTTCCACGCGGCGCGCACCTGGGTGACGGTGTCCTTGATTCCCTTGAGGTCGTTGAAGCCGATGTCCGAGTGGCCCGGGGCGTGCTTGGGCGCGGTGTAGAGGTTCGCCTTCGCCTCCGGGAGCATGTACACGCCGCTCAGGAAGTACGTCATGGTCGCGTTGGACTCCTTGGCGACCTCACGGAAGTGCGAGAAGAGTTTCTGGCTGTCCTCGCCCGCGCCGTCCCAGGAGAACACCACGAACTGCGGCGGCCGTTGTCCGGGCTTCAGCTTCTGGGCCTTGAGCAGATGCGGCTGGAGCCCGGTGTACGCGGTCGAGCCGTCTCCGATGACATGCGGGGCGATGTTGGGGGCCGCGGCGCCCTTCTTGCCGATGGGTGCGGCAGGGGGTCCGGAGGAGCAGCCCGCGGCTCCGAGGGCCAGCGCGGCGGCGAGGACGCCGACAGCGATCTTCTTCGTGGCGTGCGTGGCGGCGATCATCCGCCCACCTCTTCCTTGCGGTTCTGTGCGTTGAATGCCGTCACGGCGCCGCAAAAGTCGCACGCAGACTGGGGCATACCGGGACGACAAGCCGAACGAAAAGCTGCCTATTCACTCCCCCGAGTGAATCATTGCCCCATTTAACTCATATGGGACAGCAATGCCTTTACTCTGCATTACTATTCGTTTACCGAGCGTTGAGAATCCCGCCGCTGCACTGCCGTGACCCACGGCCGCGACCCCACGTTCCGCGACCGCGCTGCCCCGGAGGAGACGGGAACATGCCTGCTTGCGTCCCCACACGCGCCAAGACTCCAGCTCACCGACCCGGCATCCGGCGACCACACGCGCCCCCTCCCTCCGGAGACCGGTCCCCGCGCCACCGCTTCCGCATCCGCGGCGCCGACCTGTCGGCGTCCATCACCGTCTTCCTGCTCGCCGTCCCGATGTCGCTCGGCCTTGCCGTCGCCATCGACGCACCCCTGGAGGCCAGCCTCATCGCGGCCGGTATCGGCGGCATCGTCGCCGGGCTGCTGGGCGGCTCACCGCTCCTGGTCAGCGGGCCCTCCGCCGGCCTGACCGTGGTGTCCGCCGAAATCCTCCAGACCTACGGCTGGCGCACCAGTTGCGTCATCACCGTGTGCGCGGGCCTGCTCCAAGTCGCCCTGGGCTCCCTGAAGGCGGCGCGTTCCGCCCTCGCCGTCAGCCCCGCCATCGTGCACGGCACCCTCGCCGGCATCGGCGCCGCCATCGCGCTGGCCCAGCTCCACATCGTTCTCGGCGGCTCCCCACAGAGTTCCGCCGTGGCCAACGCTCTCGCGCTGCCGGGCCAGTTGGCGCAGGTCGGGCCGGCCGAACCGCTGATCGGTGCGCTGACCCTGGCCGTGCTCCTGCTGTGGCCCCGCCTGCCCGGACGTACCGGAAACGCCCTGCGCCGCATCCCCGCCGCGCTCGCCTGCGTGGTGATCGCCACCGGTGTCGCCGCGTTCGCCGCGCCCCGGATCGCCCGGGTCGAACTGCCCTCCTGGAACGCCCATGTGCTGCCCGGCATGCCGCACGGCCCGGTGCTCGGGCTGACCACCGCGGTGCTCACCGTGACGCTGGTCGCGAGCCTGGAGTCGCTGCTCTCGGCGGTCGCCGTCGACCGCCTCGCGTCCGAGCGCCCCGGCAGCGCCGTCCCGCGCGTCGACCTCGACCGCGAACTGCGCGGCCAGGGCATCGCCAACGCCGTCTCCGGGCTGCTCGGCGGCATGCCCGTCTCCGGCGGCGCGGTGCGCGGCAGCGCCAACGTCCGCGCGGGCGCGACCGGTCGCGCCTCGACCGTGCTGCACGGCGTGTGGGTGCTGCTCGCCGCCGGGCTGCTCGTGACCGTCCTGGAATGGATCCCGCTGGCCGCGCTCGCCGCCCTCGTGATGATGGTCGGCATCCAAATGGTCAACTTCGCGCACATCCGTAACGTCCATAAACATCGCGAGTTCCTGGTTTATGTGGCGTCCGTCGGCGGAGTGCTCGTCCTGGGCGTCCTGCAAGGAGTGGTCCTGGGGATCGCGGTGGCCGTGGCGGTCGCGCTGCACCGGCTGTCCCGCACCCGTATCACCGGCCAGCAGGAGGCAGACGGCACCTATCTGGTGCGCGCCCGCGGACAGTTGACGTTCCTCGCCGTGCCCCGGCTCACCCGGACGCTCGGCCACGTACCCCAAGGAGCAGAAACCATCGTGGAGTTGGACGGATCGTTCATGGATCACGCCGCCTTCGAGGCGTTGCAGGGCTGGCAGGACGCGCACCATGCGCAGGGCGGCAGCGTGCGCATCACCGGGCGCTCCGCGGGCAGGAGCGCCGAGCCCGACTCCGCGGCGCACACCTGCTGCCGTCCGTGGACCCCCTGGCGCAACCACCACTGCCATGACCAGCCGCCCCAGCGAACCCACGGGCACCCCCTGGTGAGCGGGCTCAGTTCGTTCCAGCGCAACACCGCTCCGCTGGTGCGTGACGAGCTGGCCCGGCTCGCCCGTGAAGGCCAGCGGCCGCAGCAGCTCTTCATCACCTGCGCCGACTCCCGCCTGGTCACCAGCATGATCACCTCCAGCGGCCCGGGTGACCTGTTCACCGTGCGCAACATCGGCAATCTGGTCCCCAAGCCCGGCGACGAGGGCGGCGACGAGTCGGTGGCGGCCGCCATCGAGTACGCCGTCGACATCCTCCAAGTCCAGTCGATCACGGTCTGCGGGCACTCGGGATGCGGTGCCATGACGGCGCTGCTCACCACCACGCCCGGGTCGTCGATGACGCCGCTGCGCCGCTGGCTGCGGCACGGGTTGCCGAGCCTGGAGCGGATGGGGAACCGGCGGCGCCCCTGGGCGCGGATCGCGGGCCGGCTGCCGGCGGACGCCGTCGAACAGCTCTGTCTGACCAATGTCGTCCAGCAGTTGGAGCATCTGCGCCGGCACGAATCCGTGGCGCGCGCCCTCGCGGCGGGCACCCTCGCACTGCACGGCATGTACTTCCACGTCGGCGAGGCGCAGGCGTACCTGCTGTCGGCGGACGACCACGAAGAGGTCTTCGAGGGCGTCGGCGTCAACCTCCTGGAGGACGCGCCCGCCTGAACCTGCCCGCCTTCCCCGGGTCACGAACGGCCTCTCCCGCCAAGGGGGAGGCCGTTCGCGCGCCACGCCGATGACCAGGAAATCTTCACAGGTCTAAACCAATTTCCTGGAGCCCCTTGTCACCCGGCGCTTGGCCTGATGAGCTAGGGCCGGGACACATACGCACAGAGGACGCCCTGGGAAAGGGAGATGTCGTGAGCAACGAAAGCCTGGCCAACCTCGCGAAGGAGGAACGGCGGTTCGCGCCGCCCTCCGAGCTGGCCGCGCACGCCAACGTGACGGCGACGGCGTACGAGCGGGCCGATGCGGACAGGCTGGGCTTCTGGGCCGAGCAGGCCCGGCGCCTGACCTGGGCCACCGAACCGACCGAGACCCTTGACTGGTCGAACCCGCCGTTCGCCAAGTGGTTCGCCGACGGCAAGCTGAACGTGGCGTACAACTGCGTCGACCGGCACGTCGAGGCGGGGCACGGCGACCGGGTCGCCATCCACTTCGAGGGCGAGCCGGGCGACAGCCGCTCGCTCACCTATGCCGAGCTCAAGGACGAGGTGTCAAGGGCCGCCAACGCCCTGACGGAGCTGGGAGTCGAGGCCGGTGACCGCGTCGCGGTGTACCTGCCGATGATCCCGGAAGCCGCCGTCGCGATGCTCGCCTGCGCGCGCATCGGCGCGGCGCACTCGGTGGTCTTCGGCGGCTTCTCGGCCGACGCCGTCGCCTCCCGCATCCAGGACGCCGACGCCAAGCTCGTCATCACCGCCGACGGCGGCTACCGGCGCGGCAAGCCGTCCGCCCTGAAGCCCGCCATCGACGACGCCGTCGCCCGCTGCCCGCAGGTCGAGCACGTCCTCGTGGTCCGTCGTACGGGCCAGGACACCGCGTTCACCGAGGGCCGCGATGTGTGGTGGGACGACATTGTCGCCCGCCAGTCGGTGGAGCACACGCCCGTCGCGTTCGACGCCGAGCACCCGCTGTTCATCCTCTACACCTCGGGGACGACGGGGAAGCCCAAGGGCATCCTGCACACCTCCGGCGGCTACCTCACCCAGGCCGCGTACACCCACCACGCGGTGTTCGACCTGAAGCCGGAGAGCGACGTCTACTGGTGCACCGCCGACATCGGCTGGGTCACCGGACACTCGTACATCGTCTACGGACCGCTGGCCAACGGCGCCACCCAGGTCATGTACGAGGGCACCCCGGACACCCCGCACCAGGGGCGGTTCTGGGAGATCGTGCAGAAGTACGGCGTGACCATCCTCTACACCGCGCCGACCGCGATCCGCACGTTCATGAAGTGGGGCGACGACATCCCCGCCAAGTTCGACCTGAGCAGTCTGCGGGTCCTGGGCTCGGTCGGTGAGCCGATCAACCCCGAGGCGTGGATGTGGTACCGCAAGCACATCGGCGCCGACACGTGCCCCATCGTGGACACCTGGTGGCAGACCGAGACCGGCGCCATGATGATCTCGCCGCTGCCCGGCGTCACCGAGACCAAGCCGGGCTCGGCCCAGCGCGCCCTGCCCGGCATCGCCGCGACGGTGGTCGACGACGAGGCCAACGAGGTCCCCGACGGCGGGGGCGGCTACCTGGTCCTGACCGAGCCGTGGCCCTCCATGCTGCGCACCATCTGGGGCGACGACCAGCGCTTCATCGACACGTACTGGTCCCGCTTCCAGGGCAAGTACTTCGCCGGTGACGGCGCCAAGAAGGACGACGACGGCGACATCTGGCTGCTCGGCCGCGTGGACGACGTCATGCTCGTCTCCGGCCACAACATCTCCACGACCGAGGTCGAGTCGGCGCTCGTCTCGCACCCCTCCGTCGCCGAGGCGGCCGTGGTCGGCGCCGCCGACGAGACGACCGGGCAGGCCATCGTGGCGTTCGTGATCCTGCGCGGCACCGCCGCCGAGACCGACACGCTGGCCGAGGAACTGCGGGCACACGTCGGTTCGGCGCTCGGCCCGATCGCCAAGCCCAAGCGCGTCCTGCCGGTCGCGGAGCTGCCCAAGACCCGCTCGGGCAAGATCATGCGCCGGCTGCTGCGCGATGTCGCCGAGAACCGCGAGCTGGGCGATGTCACGACCCTGACCGACTCCTCGGTCATGGCGCTCATCCAGACCAAGCTGCCGAGCGCGGCCACCGAGGACTGAGCGGCGGACACACCGCGTAGGAAGGGCCCGGCCGCGCAGGTGGCCGGGCCTTTTTCGCGCGCCGTATGCCGGGTATGCCCCTAAAGTGATGATCACCGGATGCACCCCGACGCATGCGCCGCACCGCAAAGTTAGGTAAAGTAAGGAAAGCGTCAACGACGCGACAGAAAGTCAGGTGCGCCGGGAAGTCTGGTCGGCAACGTGCTAGCCATGCCCGCCGAACCGACCGGAGGTCGCCCTCGTGGCCACACCCACCCCCAGCAAGCACAAGTTCCTCGGGCGCCTCTCGCTCCCCGAGCGCACCTACCTGGCGGAGGCGCTGCGCGCCGAGACCGTCGGCGGTGTGCTGCTGCTCGTGGCCGCGATCGCCGCGCTGATCTGGGCGAACACCCTGGGTTCGAGCTATGAGTCGGTCCGCGGCTTCCACCTGGGGATCGGCGCCCTCGGTCTCGACCTGTCCATTCAGCACTGGGCCGCCGACGGGCTGCTCGCCATCTTCTTCTTCGTCGCCGGTATCGAACTCAAGCGTGAACTCGTCGCCGGAGAGCTCCGCGACCCCAAGGCCGCCGCCCTGCCCGTGATCGCGGCCCTGTGCGGCATGGCGGTCCCCGCGCTCGTCTACACGCTGGTCAACGTGTTCGGCGACGGCTCCCTCGACGGCTGGGCCGTACCGACCGCCACGGACATCGCGTTCGCCCTCGCCGTACTCGCGGTCATCGGCACGTCGCTGCCCTCCGCGCTCCGCGCCTTCCTGCTCACGCTCGCCGTCGTCGACGACCTCTTCGCGATTCTGATCATCGCCGTCTTCTTCACCAGCAGCATCGACTTCGTGGCCCTCGGCGGCGCCGTCGTCGGGCTCGTCCTCTTCTGGTGGCTGCTCAGGAGGGGCGTACCCGGCTGGTACCTCTACATTCCGCTGGCGCTCGTCATCTGGGGGCTGATGTACAACAGCGGCGTCCACTCCACCATCGCCGGCGTCGCGATGGGCCTGATGCTCCGCTGCCACCGCACCGAGGGCGAGGACCACTCCCCCGGCGAGCACATCGAGCACCTGGTGCGGCCGGTGTCGGCCGGACTCGCGGTGCCGCTGTTCGCGCTCTTCTCGGCCGGTGTGAGCATCAGCGGAGGCACCCTTGCCGATGTCTTCACCCGGCCCGAGACGCTGGGCGTCGTGCTCGGCCTGATCGTCGGCAAGGCCGTCGGCATCTTCGGCGGCACCTGGCTCGCCGCCCGTTTCACCAAGGCCGAACTTAACGACGACCTGGCCTGGCCCGACGTCTTCGCCGTCGCCTCGCTCGCCGGCATCGGCTTCACGGTCTCGCTGCTCATCGGCGAGCTCGCCTTCGCCGGCCAGGACCAGCTGACGGACGAGGTCAAGGCGGCCGTCCTCGTCGGCTCGCTGACCGCCGCCGTCCTGTCCTCCGTCCTGCTCAAGCTGCGGGTGCGCAGGTACAAGCAACTCGTCGAGGACGAGGAGCGCGACGAGGACCAGGACGGCATCCCCGACGTGTACGAACGGGACAAGCCGGAGTACCACCTGAGAATGGCCGCGATCCACGAGAACAAGGCGGCCGAACACCGCAGACTGGCGCAACTGGCGGGGGCGGAGCGCGACGACGCCGACCGTCCGGCATGATCTGACAACGGACCTGTTTGGACCCGTTGGACGTGTTGGACCCGCTGGACGTGTTCGGCCTGTTGGGCCTACTTGACCCGTTGGACCTGTTGGACCTGTTGGACCTGTTGGACCCGTTGGACCCGTTGGACCCGTTGGACCGTCGGTAACCGAGAAGAGATGAGGGAGTCAGCGATGAGCGACCCCAGCCACAACGCCGGCAGCGCCGAGCGCAGCCTCGGCCAGCTGGTCGCCTCGGCGACCGCCGAGATGTCCGCGCTGGTGCACGACGAGATCGCCCTGGCCAAGGCGGAGCTGCGGCAGGACGTCAAGCGCGGGGCGATCGGTGGCCTCGCCATCAGTACGGCCGGTGTGCTCGCGCTGTTCTCGCTGCCGGTGCTGAGCTTCGCGGCGGCGTACGGCATCCACAACCTGGGGCTCGGGCTCGCCTGGTCGTTCCTCATCGTCGGCGGCGCGTTCCTGCTGCTCGCGGCGCTGCTCGGGGTGCTCGCGGTCACCAAGTTCAAGAAGGTCAAGCCGCCGGAGAAGTCGATCGCGTCGGCCAAGGCGACCGCCGCCGCGCTCCAGGGCGTCAAGCCGCACCCGCGCCCGGCCACCGTCGAGGTGACGGTCACGGACACCGGCGCCACTGTGGCACGCTCGTCTGCATGACCGCACCCGATCCCGGCACCGGAAGCCCTGGCGGCACCGGCAGCCCTGTCCGCATCGATGGTCCCTGGACCCACAGGGACGTGGCGGCCAATGGGGCGCGCTTCCACATCGCCGAACTCGGCGACGGTCCCCTGGTGTTGCTGCTCCACGGCTTCCCGCAGTTCTGGTGGACCTGGCGCCATCAGCTGACCGCGCTGGCCGACGCCGGTTACCGAGCGGTCGCGATGGACCTGCGCGGAGTCGGCGGCAGCGACCGCACCCCGCGCGGCTACGACCCGGCCAACCTCGCGCTCGACATCACGGGCGTCGTACGGTCCCTTGGCGAACCCGACGCGGCCCTCGTCGGCCATGACCTGGGCGGATACCTGGCGTGGACGGCGGCCGTGATGCGCCCCAAGGTGGTGCGCCGGCTCGTGGTGTCGTCGATGCCGCATCCGCGCCGCTGGCGGTCGGCGATGCTCGGCGACGTCAAGCAGACCTCCGCCGGATCCTATGTGTGGGGCTTCCAGCGCCCCTGGCTGCCGGAGCGTCAGCTGGTGGCGGACGACGGCGCGTTGGTGGGCCGGCTCGTACGGGACTGGTCGGGCCCGCGCCAACCCGAGGACGAGGCCGTGGAGACCTACCGGCGGGCCATGTGCATCCCCTCCACGGCGCACTGCTCGATCGAGCCGTACCGGTGGATGGTGCGGTCGATGGCTCGTCCCGACGGCATCCAGTTCAACCGGCGGATGAAACGGCCCGTCCGGGTGCCGACGCTCCACCTGCACGGATCGCTCGACCCGGTGATGCGGACCCGCAGCGCGGCGGGCTCGGGCGAGTACGTCGAAGCGCCGTACCGCTGGCGGCTGTTCGACGGCCTGGGCCACTTCCCGCACGAAGAGGATCCGGCGGCCTTCTCCACGGAACTCGTCAACTGGCTCAAGGATCCGGAGCCGGACCGCTGAGTTCTGTCGACGCCGGGGGAACGGTTGTCCTACGAACAGCCAAATGCCTGGCGCATAGGCCAATTGGCCCCCTCCGGAGCGGTTATCGACCATGAGCCCCGGGCAGACGTCGGGGTATGGGCTGGACGCACGACTACGGTGACGCAGCACGGAACCGCCGAACGGCCGCAGGGCCGGTCTCGTACGAGAGGAGCGGCCCGCAGGGGCTGGGGGTGCAGCATCCCTCCCCCGAATCCCCGGAGGTGGTGGGCATCCCGCGCATCCTGCGCCGCCGGGCCCGCTGGGTCTCGGCACGGCTGCGGCACACCCGCATCTCGTCGGCCTGAGCCGGGTTGCGCGCGGGCGTGCCTGATGCGCGGCGGTGCGCGCGGCGTGCCTGATGGGCGGCGTTGCGCGGCGCCTGCCTAGGTCGCTCGGAGGTAGTCGAGTCCTGGGTGGGCGCTCCGGTAGGCGTCCAGGAGGCGTCGGGCCACCTGGACGGAGTCGACCAGTGGGTGCAGCGCGAAGGCCTTCACCGCCGCGCGCGCCGATCCGCCGGCGGCCGCCTCAAGGACGCATCGCTCGACCGCCTTCACCGAGCTGACCAAACCCGCCTCGTGGCCGGTCAGTTGGGTGACGGGCAGCGGGTGGGGGCCGTCCGCGTCGACGAGGCACGGGATCTCGATGACGGCCCGCTCGTCGAGGACGCGCAGCGAGTCGCCGTTGCGCACGTTCAGGACGAGCGTCGCCGCTTCGTCGCGCGCGATGGCCCGCATGAGGGCGAGCGCCACCTGCTCGTACCCGCCGGACTCCATGTCGTCGGCATGGCGCTCACCGGCCCCCGAGACGTCCCGGTTCGCGGCCATGTACGTGGCCTCCCGCTCGGCCCGGGTGCGGTCCCAGGCCGCCCACACCGAGGCGTCGGGCACGGTCTCCGCGCTGGCGTAGAAACGTGCCTGCTGGTCCTTGAGGAACGCGCCGCGGGTCCGTTCGGCCTGCTGGTAGGCGGCCACCGCCTCCCGGTTGAAGTAGTAGTAGTGCAGGTACTCGTTGGGGACCGAGCCGAGCGAACGCAGCCAGTCGGCGCCGAAGAGCTTGCCCTCCTCGAAGGAGGTCAGGAGTTCGTCGCCCTGCTCGAACAGGCGCGGCAGGACGTTCTTCTCGCCCTCGTACAGGCCGTGCAGCCAGCCCAGGTGATTGAGGCCCGCGTAGTCGAGGCGTACGACGCCTGGGTCGGCGCCGACCGCGCGGGCCACCCGGCGGGCCAGGCCCACCGGCGAGTCGCAGATGCCGATGACACGGTCACCGAGGTGCTCGGCCATCGCTTCGGTGACCAGACCCGCCGGATTCGTGAAGTTGATGACCCAGGCGTCGGGGGCCAGCACCTTGACCCTGCGGGCGATCTCGACGGCGACCGGCACGGTACGCAGCCCGTACGCGATGCCGCCCGCGCCGACCGTCTCCTGGCCGAGGACGCCTTCGGCGAGCGCGATCCGCTCGTCGGCGGCCCGGCCCTCGAGGCCGCCGACGCGGATCGCGGAGAACACGAAGTCCGCGCCGTGCAGCGCCTCGTCGAGATCGGTGGTGGTACGCACCCGGGGAGCGTCCTCGATCCCGTGCGCCCGGTTCGCGAGCACTCGGCTCACGGCGTGCAGCCGGGCCGCGTCCAGGTCATGCAGGACGACCTCCGTGACGCGCCCGGGGGCGTGGTCGCGCAGCAGCGCGCCGTACACGAGCGGGACCCGGAAGCCACCGCCGCCGAGGATCGTCAGTCGCATCGCAGCCTTCTCGTCAGGGAGTCATCTCGTCAGGAAGCATGCATCACGTGGCGCATCACGTGGGGCGCCGTACGGTCTGTCAGCGGGGTCGCGGGACCGGCCGGTGAGCGTGGAACCCGTCGGCAGGTGGAGGCCGGCCGGTGGGTGTGCGGCTCGCGCGGGTTCACCCGGCGCACTGCGGGGTTCACCGGCGGGGTCACGGCGCGCACTGCGGGGTTCACCGGCGGGTTCACAGGGCGCACTGCGGGGTTCACCGGCGGGTTCACAGGGCGCACTGCTGACTGTCCACCTGCTGGTCGGCCGTGCGGCCCTGCTGGATGTCGGTCTGGATCTCGTCGGCGGTCAGCGCGTACCCGGTCTCCGGGTCGTCCAGCGACTTCGCGAAGACCACGCCGTAGACCTTGCCCTCGGGGGTCAGCAGCGGGCCGCCGGAGTTGCCCGGACGCACCGTGGTGAACAGCGAGTACACGTCGCGGCGGACCGTGCCGCGGCGGTAGATGTCCGGCCCCTTGGCGCTGATCCGGCCGCGGATCCGGGCGGAGCGCACGTCGTAGGGATGGTCCTCGGGGAAGCCCGCCACGATCGCGCTGTTGCCGGTGCGCGCGTCGGTGGAGGTGAACTGGAGCGCGGGCGCCTTCAGGTCCGGGACATCCAGGACCGCGATGTCGCGGCGCCAGTCGTAGAGCACGACCTTGGCGTCGTACGTACGTCCCTGACCGCCTATCTGGATGGTCGGCTCGTCGACCCCGCCCACCACGTGCGCGTTGGTCATGACGCGACGGTCGGCGAAGACGAAGCCGGTGCCTTCGAGGCGCTTGCCGCAACTCGGCGCCATCCCGACGACCTTGACGATCGACTTCTTGGCGGCGGCCGCCACCGGACTGCCCGCGAGCTTGGGATCGGGCGCCTGGACCTCGGTGATCGACTCGTTCGAGAACGGCGTGAAGACCTGCGGGAAGCCGTTCTGCGCCAGGACCGAGGAGAAGTCGCTGAACCAGGTCGACGCCTGTTGGGGCATCACGTCCGAGACGCCGAGCAGGATCTTGGAGTTGCGGACCTGCTTCCCCAGCGTCGGCAGGGCGGCCCCGGCGAGCAGCAGACCGATAAGCCACGCCACGAGCAGCATGGCCACGACGTTGACGAGGGCGCCGCCGGTCGCGTCCAGGGCGCGCGCGGGCGACCACGTGATGTACCGGCGCAGCTTGTTGCCGAGGTGGGTGGTGAAGGCCTGGCCCACGGAGGCGCAGACGATCACGATGACGACCGCGACGATGGCGGCCGTCGTCGACACCTGGGACTCGTCGGTCAGCTGGTTCCAGATGACCGGGAGCAGGTACACGGCGATGAGACCACCGCCGAGGAACCCGATCACCGACAGGATGCCGACGACGAAGCCCTGGCGGTAGCCGACGATCGCGAACCATACGGCGGCGACCAGCAACAGGATGTCCAGCACGTTCACGGGCCCCAGCCTGTCACGCGTGCCAGTCGAGCGGCACCCGCTTGGCTCGGTCCCACGGGCGTTCCCAGCCCGCGAAGTGCATGATCCGGTCGATCACACCGGCCGTGAACCCCCACACGAGCGCCGATTCGACCAGGAATGCCGGTCCTGCGTGGCCCCGTGGGTGCACCGCGGTCGCCCGGTTGGCGGGGTCCGTGAGATCCGCCACGGGCACCGTGAAGACACGCGCCGTCTCACCGCTGTCGACCGCCCGCACCGGCGTCGGCTCGCGCCACCAGCCGAGCACGGGCGTCACGACGAATTCGCTCACCGGGATGTAGAGCCGGGGCAGCACGCCGAAGAGCTGGACGCCGGCCGGGTCGAGCCCTGTCTCCTCCTCGGCCTCACGCAGCGCGGCGCACAGGGGCCCCGTGGTGGCTGGGTCGCCGTCCTCGGGGTCGAGGGCGCCGCCGGGGAAGGACGGCTGGCCGCCGTGCGAACGCAGCTGGCTCGCCCGCTCCATGAGCAACAGCTCGGGCCCGCGCGGGCCCTCGCCGAAGAGGATGAGCACGGCGGACTGCCGCCCGTCGCCGCTCTCCGGCGGCAGGAACCGGCTCATCTGCTCGGGCCGGACGGCCTCGGCCGCCCGCGCGACGGGCTCCAGCCAGCCGGGCAAGCCGTCACTGGTCACCACGAGACCGTGCCCGGCCTCCCCGACGCGCTGCCGGACCCCAACGCCGCCACCGCCATCACGGCCATCACGGCCATCACCGCCACTGCGGTGACCGGCGCCTGGGCGGGCGGCGGCCGAGTCTGGGCTCGGGTGGGCGGTCGGTGGGACGGGGAGGTCCATGGGCGGCCCCGGGCGTGCGGTCGGTGGGACGGGGAGGTCCGTGGGTGGACCCGGGCGTGCGGTCGCTGGGTCTGGGCGGCCGATCCGGCGGGTCCCGTCGGCCCGATCGCCGGAACGACCGTGTTCGGCGTCCACACCGTCGCCGCGGCCCCCGTTGCGGGGCTCGGCTGCTGCGCCGTCCAGCCGACCGCTGGTCCGGACCGGTTCGGCGGCCGCCACGTCGGCACCGCCCCCGGCCCCTCCGCCGGCCTGGCCGCCGGATCGGCCGTGCTGCGGCTGCTGCCCGGCATCGGCACGGCCGCCCGGGTCACCGGCACCAACCGGCGCGGCGCCGGCACCGCCGGCCAGCGCGGCCCGGCTGCCCGAACCGCCGAGCCTGCCGTCGCCATCGCCGTCGGCGTCGCCGCTGCCACCGTGTCCGATGCCGCTCAGATCACCGTCGTACGTCTCGCTCGTGTGCGTCATCTGCACCCCCGTCGCTCATCGTCCACAACGCCTGTGCCGCTCCCTTTCGTTCCGCCCGGCCCCGACGTCCGTCTTCCGGGTGACGTCAGGCGCCTCCCAGCGGCGGCGCCGGGAGGCCCGGGTAGTCCGGCGGCGGGCTCAGCCGCTGGCCGGGCAGGCCGCCCTTCTCGTACTTGAGGAGCTTGCGCGCCTTCTCGGGATCGGTCTCGCCCTCCCCGTACGACGGGCAGAGCGGCGCGATCGGGCACGCACCGCATGCGGGCTTGCGGGAGTGGCAGATGCGGCGGCCGTGGAAGACGACCCGGTGCGAGAGCATCGTCCACTCGCTCTTCGGGAAGATCGCGCAGATCTCCGCCTCGACCTTCACCGGATCGTCCTGATCGGTCCACTTGAAACGCCGCACCAGCCTGCCGAAGTGGGTGTCGACGGTGATCCCCGGCACCCCGAAAGCATTGCCCAACACGACATTCGCCGTCTTGCGCCCGACTCCGGGCAGCTTGACCAGGTCCTCAAGGCGGCCCGGCACCTCGCCGCCGAACTCATCCCTGAGGGCCACGGCGATTCCCATGATCGACTTGGCCTTGGCGCGGAAGAACCCGGTCGGCCGGATGATCCCCTCAACGTCCTCGGGGTTCGCCGCGGCAAGGTCCTCGGGCGTCGGGTACGCGGCGAACAGGGCCGGTGTCGTCTGGTTGACCCGGAGGTCGGTGGTCTGGGCCGACAGGACGGTCGCGAGCAGCAACTCGAACGGGTTGCGGAAGTCCAGCTCGGGGTGGGCGTACGGATAGACCTCGGCCAGCTCGCGGTTGATCCGGCGGGCCCGACGCACCATCGCGCGATGCGACTCGGCCTTCCCCCCGACAGGCTGCCCGGCCCCGATCTCGCTGCCTGCCGCAGGAGCGGGGGCGCGCTTGGGCGTGGCCGCACGCTTGGAGCCGGTTGTGCGCTTCGCCGTGGCTACCTCTTGGGTGGCGGGCTTCCCCTCAGGCGTGGCTCGGTCCTTGGCGGCGGCCCGGCTCTTGGTGGCGGGCTGCCCCTCGGGCGTGGCGGCCCGACTCTTCCTGGCGGGCTTCCCCTCAGGCGTGGCGGCCGGGTTCCCAGGCACAACCACGTCCTGCGGAACAGCCGAGTTCGCGGATGTGGCCCCGGCGGGGGCAGCCGCAGTCGCCGTGCTGCCGCGCGGTGCGGATTTCGTCTTGGCGGCGCCTTTTGCCTTGGAGGCGCCTTTGGAGGCCTTCGGTGCACTCTGGGACTCGGGCACGTTGTTGTCCTTGCTTCCTTCGTCAGCCGTGGAAACGTCGTCGGCGAGGGCCCGTCCGTCGGCCGCCGCAGGCCTCGCCGTGGAACTCTCGCCGGTGGCGTCCGGGGTCGCGTCGCCGAGCCCGGCCGAGGAGGCGGGTCCGGCCGCCCGCGCGGCCCTCTTCGCGGCGGCTTTCGGCTCGGACGCGGGCTGTTCGCCCACAGCTGAATCGTTCTCTACCGACACTCCATCAGCCCCCCTGGCCTGCGCTCTCACCGGCGAATTGGACACTCGGCCAGCCTAAAGCCCGGCACTGACATCCGCCCCGAGCACAGCCAATCAGCGCCCCAATCGGCCCCCTGACTCACGGTCCGGCACTCCAGTACGTCATCCTGTGATTGATCGCACTGTTTATACCGTCCGGCAAAATGGGGAGCTGGATCCCCTGAAACCGGTCACAAGGAGAGATTCGTGGACGACGTTCTGCGGCGCGCCCCGCTCTTCGCGGCGCTCGATGACGAGCAGGCCGCGGAGCTGCGCGCCTCGATGAGTGAGGTGACGCTCGCCCGCGGCGATGCTCTCTTCCACGAGGGCGACCCGGGTGACCGCCTGTACGTGGTCACCGAGGGCAAGGTGAAGCTGCACCGCACCTCGCCCGACGGCCGCGAAAACATGCTGGCCGTCCTCGGCCCGGGCGAGCTCATCGGCGAGCTGTCCCTCTTCGACCCGGGCCCGCGCACCGCCACCGCGACCGCGCTGACCGAGGTCAAGCTGCTCGGCCTGGGCCACGGCGACCTTCAGCCCTGGCTGAACGCACGCCCGGAGGTGGCAACGGCTCTGCTGCGCGCCGTCGCCCGCCGCCTGCGCAAGACCAACGACCAGATGTCCGACCTGGTCTTCTCCGACGTGCCGGGCCGAGTCGCCCGCGCGCTCCTCGACCTGTCGCGCCGCTTCGGCGTGCAGTCCGAGGAGGGCATCCACGTCGTGCACGACCTCACGCAGGAAGAGCTGGCCCAGCTGGTCGGCGCCTCCCGCGAGACGGTCAACAAGGCGCTCGCCGACTTCGCCCAGCGCGGCTGGCTGCGCCTGGAAGCCCGCGCGGTCATCCTGCTGGACGTGGAGCGCCTGGCGAAGCGCTCGCGCTGATCCACCCGGCTCACGAACGCCGCGCCCGTTTTACCGGCGGCCGCGTTCGCTGGGCCTCGGCCCACCGTGGCCGTCGTTTCGTACGCCTGAGGGGCCGGTCCGTTCGCGACCGGCCCCTTTCGCGTGTGCGTACCCGTACGCGGCACGGCCGGTTCATTGGGGACCGGCCCCTTTCGCGTGCGCGGGCGCGAGGCGCGGGCGCGAGGCGCGGGCGCGGGCGAGGACCCGGGCCGGCCCGGGGAGTTGGGCAAAAATTATGTGTCCCGGCCGGGAACCCGGGCGCGGAGCGGGACGTTTTCACGATGTACACCGCAGGAGCCAGAAGATCTCGGGCCGTGCCCCCGCCACCGAACGCCGCACGGCCTCTGCCGCTTCAACGCGCAGCGTCCGTACGAGAGTTGAGAGCCGTCCCACCCAACTCTCCTCTGCGGGGCGCCCCTTCACACCGCCATGTAAGCCAGCCGAGTAAAGCCGGCCATGGAGAGCCGACCATGGAGAGCCAGCCATGGGGGCAGCCCAGACGCGCCCTGAGCCGCCCCGGGCCCGGCCGGTCCGAACCACACCGGTCCCGACCGCACGCGATCGCTACGAGCGCGAAGGCGGTCACCCCGGCCGGAGACGATCGCTCCGGCCGGCTGGACCGGCGGCGTCAGATCAGGCCGTGCTCGCGCAGATACTCAAGCTGCGCGAGCACCGAAAGCTCGGCGGCCGGCCACAGCGACCGGTCGACGTCCGAGTAGACCAGGGCCACCACGTCGGCCGCCGTGAGGTGCCCGTTCTCCACCGCAGTCTCCACCTGGGCCAGCCGGTGGGCGCGGTGGGCCAGATAGAACTCGACGGCACCCTGCGCGTCGTCGAGCACCGGGCCGTGCCCCGGCAGCACCGTGTGCACGCCGTCGTCGACAGTCAGCGAACGCAGCCTGCGAAGGGAGTCGAGATAGTCGCCCAGGCGTCCGTCGGGATGGGCAACGACGGTCGTACCGCGCCCCAGGACCGTGTCGCCCGTCAGGACGGCCCGGTCGGCGGGCAGATGGAAGCAGAGCGAGTCCGCGGTGTGGCCCGGGGTGGGCACCACCCTCATCTCCAGGCCGCCCGTGGTGATGACATCGCCCGCCGCAAGGCCCTCGTCCCCCAGACGCAGGGCCGGATCCAGGGCACGCACAGGGGTACGGGTCAGTTCCGCGAAACGGGCCGCGCCCTCGGCGTGGTCGGGGTGGCCGTGCGTGAGCAGGGTCAGCGCGACTCGCTTGCCGGCCTTCTCGGCCATCGCGATGACATGGCCGAGGTGGCCGTCGTGGAGGGGCCCGGGGTCGATGACGACGGCCAGGTCGGAGTCGGGCTCGGCGACGATCCAGGTGTTGGTGCCGTCCAGAGTCATGGCGGAGGCGTTGGGTGCCAGCACATTGGTCGCGCGGGCGGTGGCAGGGCCCGAGAGGACCCCGCCGCGCGGCTGCCCGGGAAGAGCGGCGGCGTCACTCATACGGCACCTCCAGGGGTGACGGGGGCGGCGGTCACCCGGACCGGCCCCGCCGAAACGGGCAGGGCGCGGCGCCCGGGTCCCGCGGGGCCGCTCGGGGTGGCGGTGGGGGACATCAGGACGGGCCCCCTGCCGGGATGTGTTTGGTGAACTCGTCGTGGCCCGGCCAGCTCAGGACGAGTTCCCCGGAGTCGGTCAGGCGGGCTCGGGCGAGCACCGGGTCCAGATCACGTCCGGCCGCGGCCGCAAGGGCTTCGGCGACGGTGGCGTACGGAAGGAGGTCACGCAGGGTGGAGATGGTCGGCGGCATCATCAGGAGCTCGCCCTTGTCGTAGCCGGCGGCGGCTTCGGCGGGGCGGATCCAGACGGTCCGGTCGGCCTCGGTCGAGGCGTTCCGGGTGACCTGGCCTTCGGGGAGCATCGCGACGAAGAACCAGGTGTCGTACCGGCGGGGCTCGAACTCGGGGGTGATCCAGCGCGCCCAGGCGCCGAGCAGATCGGAGCGGAGCACCAGGCCACGCCGGTCCAGGAACTCGGCGAAGCTGAGCTCACGGGTCACCAGGGCGTGGCGGTCGGCCTCCCAGTCGTCGCCGGTGGTGTCACCGACGACGGTGGCGGCGTCGGGGCCCGCAAGGAGGACGCCTGCCTCCTCGTAGGTCTCGCGGACCGCGGCACAGACGATGGCCTGGGCGGAGGCGGGGTTGGTGCCGAGGCGTCCGGCCCACGTCTCGCGGGACGGGCCGGCCCAGCCCAGCTGCGCGTCCTCGGCGTCGCGCGGGTCCACGCCGCCGCCCGGGTACGCGTACGCGCCGCCGGCGAACGCCATGGAGGTGCGTCTGCGCAGCATGTGCACGCAGGGACCGGTGTCGCTGCCGGCCGCACCGTCCCGGAGCAGCATCACGGTCGCGGCCCGCCGCGGCTCGACCGCGATGAGCTCGCCTGCGGCTAGGGCACGGATGCGGTCCGGCCACTCCGGCGGGTACCACTGACCATTGGGCATGGGCGGATGCTACGGGGTGGCGTGCGGATGTTCGAGGGGGTGCGTGCAGGTGGCATCCCTCAGCCGGACGTCCCCAGCCCGCCGCGCGCACCGACGGGCCGACGCCCTCAGCGCAAAGACTCGCCCCGCCGGAAAGGCCCACGGCCCGACCAACGCAAAAGCTCGCCCCGGCGGAAGAGGCCACGGCCGACCAGCGCAAAGGCCCACCCGGGCGGAGAGGACCCCGCCCGACTCGGCCGAAACGAAGGCCCGCTCAAGGGAAGGCGGCCCGCCTGAAGTGGACCTGCCCTCCCCCATGAGGCACGCCACCCGCAAGGCAGGCACGCCACCCGCAAGGCAGGCACGCCCTCCCCACGAAGCACGCCTCCCGCGAGGCAGGCACGCCCTCCCCACGAAGCGCGCCTCCCGTGAGGCAGGCACGCCCTCCCCACGAAGCACGCCTCCCGCGAGGCAGGCACGCCCTCCCCACGAAGCGCGCCTCCCGTGAGGCAGGCACGCCCTCGACACGAGGCACGCCTCCCGTGAGGGAGGCTCAGTCCTCGACGAGTTCGACCTGGATCTCGACTTCGACCGGGGCGTCCAGGGGCAGGACCGCGACGCCTACGGCGCTGCGGGCGTGAACGCCCTTGTCGCCGAGGACGGCGCCGAGCAGTTCGCTGGCGCCGTTGATGACGCCGGGCTGGCCGGTGAAGTCGGGTGCGGAGGCCACGAAGCCGACGACCTTCACGACGCGCGCGATGCGGTCCAGGTCACCCACGACGGACTTGACCGCGGCGAGTGCGTTCAGGGCGCAGGTGGCGGCCAGTTCCTTGGCCTCCTGCGGGGTGACTTCGCCGCCGACCTTGCCGATGACGGGCAGCTTGCCGTCCACCATCGGGAGCTGGCCGGCGGTGTACACGTACACCCCGGAGCGCACGGCGGGCTGGTATGCGGCGAGCGGCGGGACGACCGACGGAAGGGTCAGGCCCAGTTCGGCGAGCTTGGCTTCGACGGCGCTCATGCCTGCTTCTCCCGCTTCAGATAGGCCACCAGCTGCTCGGGGTTGTTCGGCCCGGGGACGACCTGGACCAGCTCCCAGCCGTCCTCGCCCCAGGTGTCCAGAATCTGCTTGGTCGCGTGCACGAGAAGGGGCACGGTCGCGTATTCCCACTTGGTCATGGGCCCGACTGTAGCCGCTGCCCGCCGTGGCCTGGCGCGAGCGCCTTACGCGGACCACATGCGTACACCGCGGGTGGACTGGTTAGGCTCGAAGGTGTGAGCAGGCTCCAGGTCGTCAGCGGCAAGGGCGGTACCGGCAAGACCACGGTCGCCGCAGCACTCGCGCTCGCCCTCGCGACGGAGGGCAAGCGCACGCTTCTCGTCGAGGTCGAGGGCAGACAAGGCATCGCGCAGCTCTTCGAGACGGAAGCCTTTCCGTACGAGGAGCGGAAGATCGCCGTCGCACCCGGCGGCGGAGAGGTGTACGCCCTGGCCATCGACGCGGAACGGGCGCTCCTCGACTACCTCCAGATGTTCTACAAGCTGGGCGGCGCGGGCCGGGCGCTGAAGAAGCTCGGCGCGATCGACTTCGCCACCACCATCGCGCCGGGAGTACGGGACGTGCTCCTGACCGGCAAGGCGTGCGAGGCGGTGCGCCGCAAGAACAAGCAGGGTGGGTTCGCGTACGACCACGTCGTCATGGACGCGCCGCCCACCGGACGCATCACCCGCTTCCTGAACGTGAACGACGAGGTGGCCGGGCTCGCGAAGATCGGCCCGATACACAACCAGGCGCAGGCGGTCATGCGGGTTCTCAAGTCGCCCGAGACGGCCGTGCACTTGGTGACGCTGCTTGAGGAGATGCCCGTGCAGGAGACCGTCGACGGGATCGGCGAGCTGCGTGGCGCCGAGCTGCCGACGGGCAAGGTCATCGTGAACATGGTGCGCCCGCACATCCTGGACGAGGCGGCCGTGCGCGGGGTCACGGGTGACCGGCGCAAGGAGGTCGCCAAGGCGCTGACGCGGGCCGGCCTGACCGGTTCGGCGAAGCTGGTGACACCGCTCCTGGAGCAGGCGGCCGAGCACGCCGAGCGCGTGGAGCTGGAGCGTGAACAGCGGGCGGCGTTGGCGGAGTTGGGGCTCCCGACATACGAACTGCCTCTGGTCGGCGGGGGAATGGACCTGGCCGGGCTGTACCGCCTGGCCGCGGAACTGCGCAAGCTCGGGGTGGGAGAGTGACTGTGGACGCGGTCGAGGCGCTGGAGATCGATCCCCTGCTGGACGACCCGGGCACCCGGATCATCGTGTGCTGCGGCTCGGGCGGCGTGGGCAAGACAACTACCGCGGCGGCCTTGGGAGTCCGGGCCGCGGAGCGGGGCCGCAAGGTCGTGGTGCTCACCATCGACCCGGCCCGCAGGCTCGCCCAGTCCATGGGCATCGACTCGCTGGACAACACCCCGCGGCGGGTCAAGGACGTCCAGGGCGACGGCGAACTGCACGCCATGATGCTCGACATGAAGCGCACCTTCGACGAGATCGTCGAGGCGCACGCCGACCCGGCCCGGGCCAAGGCGATCCTGACGAACCCCTTCTACCAGTCCCTGTCGGCCGGCTTCGCGGGCACGCAGGAGTACATGGCGATGGAGAAGCTGGGCCAGCTGCGGGCGCAGGACGAGTGGGACCTGATCGTGGTCGACACTCCGCCCTCGCGCTCGGCGCTCGATTTCCTGGACGCGCCGAAGCGGCTCGGATCGTTCCTCGACGGCACGTTCATCAAGCTGCTCATGGCCCCGGCGAAGATGGGCGGCCGGGCCGGGATGAAGTTCCTCAACGTCGGCATGTCGATGATGACCGGCACGCTCGGCAAGCTGCTCGGTGGTCCTTTCCTGCACGACGTACAGACCTTCGTGGCGGCCATGGACACGATGTTCGGCGGGTTCCGGACCCGGGCGGACGCCACGTACCGCCTGTTGCAGGCGCCCGGCACCGCCTTCCTCGTCGTCGCCGCGCCCGAGCGGGACGCGCTCCGCGAGGCCGCGTACTTCGTGGAGCGTCTGGCCGCCGACGACATGCCGCTGGCCGGGCTCGTGCTCAACCGCGTCCACGGAAGCGCGGCCGCCCGGCTCTCGGCGGAACGTGCGCTCGCCGCCGCCGAACACCTCACGGAACTACTGGACGCCCCCGACGCGCCGGACCCCTCCGACTCGCTGGAGCACGCATCAACCCTTGCTTCAACGTCTGCGGTGGCGCCTGCGGAGGCATCTGCCGAAACGTCTGCGGAACCGTCTGCTGAGACGTCCGCCGCGCCGCCTTCGGAAACCTCCGCAGAAACCTCTGCCAAAAATCTTGACGAACGCGGCATTGTGGATCAGGGGGCCGGGAAGGCTGGAGTTCGTGGCCCCGGCGTTTCCTCTCCCGACGCTGCCGAGTCACCGGACAATTCCCAGGACCGGTCGACGGTCCACGCTCATGCGCACCGAAAAGATCGCGCCATTACCAAGGATTCCGGCGCCCCTGCGAACTCTGAGGCTCCTGTGAACTCTGAGGCCGCTGAGGCCTCTGCGGGCTCAGAAACCCCAGAGGTAAGCGCTGGGGGCTCTGTGGATGAGAAATCCGGCGACGGTTCCCGTGCGGGTTCCGACGGGGATTACAGCGCAGATTCCAGCGCGGATTCCAGCCACGACACGCCTGACGGTGCGATCGACAAAACGGCCGACGATTCGATCGACGACGGAACCGATAACACGGCCGACGACAGGACTGCCGCTGCGGCCGCCGCTGCCGCTGTTGCTACGGCAGACGCTGCGGTCGAGGATGCGGCCGGCGATTCGATCGAGCGGCTGACCGCAGGCCTGCTGCGGCTGCACGCCGAACGGATGCGAGTGCTCGCGCGTGAGCGACGGACGCGCGAGCGTTTCGCCGCGCTCCACCCCGAGGTCGCGGTCACCGAAGTGGCCGCCCTGCCCGGCGATGTGCACGACTTGGCGGGGCTGCGGGCCATCGGGGACCGGCTCGCGGCCGGTGGTTCCCCGGCCGGAGCTGCCTGATCCGTCGGCGCCCTCAGCCGGCTGCCGCGTATGCCTCGTCTCCGAAGGAATGCCGGTAGTCGTACGCCGACACCGACTCCTCCTCCGCGCACACGGGCATGATGCCCGTGCTGCGCTCGTACTCGGTGCGCGCGGTCTCCAAAAGGCGGTGCCAGGAGGTGACAGTGGGGCGCCTGCGCAGAAGTGCGCGCCGCTCCCGTTCCGTCATTCCGCCCCACACGCCGAACTCGACGCGATTGTCGAGCGCATCGGCCAGGCATTCGGTCCGCACCGGGCAACCGGTGCACACCGCCTTGGCCCTGTTCTGCGCTGCACCCTGTACAAACAGTTCGTCCGGATCGGTAGTGCGGCAGGCTGCCTGCGCACTCCAGTCGGTTACCCAGCCCATGCCGGCGCCGTCCTCTCCCGAATCGAGGCTCCCCCACGGCGGTAGCGGCATATTCACCGCTGCCAGTTGAGGACGTTACGGAAGGCAGGCACAGCGCAACACCCCCGTCGGGCCCAATCTTGAATGGTCCGAACGGACTATGCGTACGCGGCAGATCACCCAACGGAGTGAGCCGAGGACATGCGAGACGAATCCGAAATAACGGGACGTATGAGCCGAGCCACAACGGACACCGGGTGACGCATGAGGCTCAACCGGACATCAGCCGGACACCAACCGGACATCAACCGGGTTGATTCCGGCCGGATTCGGGGGTCGGCGGAACCGCATTCGGGGGCCTGCGGAACACTCCCACGCATGGCCGAGAACGTGATGCGCGACCGGCTGCTGTGACAGTTGAGAGCAGCTTAGGCCAGAGCCTTCACTCGTGTCCGGCGATTGAGAACGTAGGCTGCCCCCCATGGCAATGAAGCGATCGGGCGGAGGCCTGACCGGGACTCAGCAGGCGGCCAAGTTCCTCGGCGTGAGTGTGTTGGCGGGTGCGGTGCTCGCGGGAATCGCCCTCCCCGCGGCCGGTGCGCTGGGGCTCGCGGCCAGGGGAACGGTCGAGGGCTTCGACGAGATCCCGGCCAATCTGAAGACCCCGCCGCTGAGCCAGCGCACCACGATCCTGGACAACAAGGGCGGCACGATCGCCCAGGTCTACTCGCGCGACCGCACCGTGGTGCCGCTCGCCGACATCTCCCCGTACATGCAGAAGGCGATCGTCGCCATCGAGGACTCGCGCTTCTACGAGCACGGCGCGATCGACCTCAAGGGCGTCCTGCGCGCGATGAACAAGAACGCGACGAGCGGCGGTGTCGCGCAGGGCGCGTCCACGCTCACGCAGCAGTACGTGAAGAACGTCTTCGTCGAGGAGGCCGGTGACGACCCCGACAAGGTCGCCGAGGCCACCCAGCAGACGATCGGCCGCAAGGTCAAGGAGCTCAAGTACGCGATCCAGGTCGAGGAAGAGCTCGGCAAGAAGAAGATCCTGGAGAACTACCTCAACATCACGTTCTTCGGGCAGCAGGCGTACGGCATCGAGGCCGCGGCCAAGCGGTACTTCTCCAAGTCGGCCAAGGACCTGACCCTGGACGAGTCCGCGATGCTCGCGGGCATCGTGCAGTCGCCGACCCGGTACGACCCCGTCAATGACGCGACCGAGGCGAAGAAGCGCCGCAACACGGTGCTCCAGCGGATGGTCGACATGAAGGACATCTCGCAGGGCGAGGCCGACAAGGCCAAGGAAGCCCCGATCACGCTGCACGTGAGCAAGCCGAAGAACGGCTGCATCACGGCGGTCGACGGCGCCGGGTTCTTCTGCGACTACGTGCGCGAGGTGTTCCTCTCCGACCCCGTCTTCGGCAAGACGAAGGAGGAGCGGGCCAAGCTCTGGAACCAGGGGGGTCTCACGGTCCAGACGACGCTCGACCCGCAGAGCCAGAAGGCCGCGCAGACCTCGATCAAGGAGCACGTCTACCAGAAGGACTCCGTCGCCACCGCCGTGACGATGGTCCAGCCGGGCAGCGGCAAGATCCTGGCGATGGGGCAGTCCAAGCCGTACGGCTTCGGGGACAACGAGACGCAGATCAACTTCTCGGTGAACCGGCAGATGGCGGGCTCCAACTTCGGCTTCCCGACGGGTTCGACGTTCAAGCCGTTCGTGGCGGCCGCCGCCATAGAGCAGGGCCGCCCGCCGACGCAGGTGTACTCCTCGCCGAACGAGATGGAGTACCCCTCGGTGCAGACCTGCAGCGGCAAGCCGTGGGTCAACCTCAGCCACGACCGGGTACCGAACGAGAGCGAGGACGAGGTCGGTCCGTACGCGCTCAACGAAGCGATGGCCAAGTCGGTCAACACGTACTTCATCCAGATGGTGCAGGACATCGGCCTGTGCCCGGTCATGCAGATGGCCGACAAGCTGGGTGTGGTGGAGGGCAGCGGTGCGAAGCTCCCCCAGTCCCCCGCCATCGCCCTCGGCGCCCGGGGCATCTCGCCCCTGACGATGGCGACGGCGTACGCGGCCTTCGCCAACCACGGCACGTACTGCACGCCGATCGCCCTGGAGTCCATCAAGCGGGCGGACGGCAAGTCGCTGCCGGTGCCCAAGTCGTCCTGCAACCGGGCGATGTCGGAGAACACCGCGAACACCATCAGCTCGCTGCTGCGTGGCGTGATCGACTCCGGTACCGGTAAGGAAGCCGGGCTCAAGGACCGCGACAACGCGGGCAAGACGGGCACCACCGACGCCCGCAAGAACGCCTGGTTCGTCGGCTACACCTCGAACCTGTCGGCCGCGGTCTGGGTCGGCAGCCCCTCGCAGCGGGTCGAGATGAACAACATCACCATCGGCGGCCAGACGTACGAGCAGGTGTACGGCGGCCAGGTCCCCGGCCCCATCTGGCGCGACGCCATGACGGGGGCGCTCCAGGGCCAGACGTCGGCGCCCTTCACCTCGGTCAACGTCGGCGACGGCGCCCAGAAGCCGGACGACGCGACGGCCGGGGCGCCCGCGAACAACGGCAACGGCAACGGCAACGGCACTGGCAACGGGGGCAACGGCAACCCGGGCAAGAACAAGAACAAGGGCAAGCACAAGCCGAAGCCGGGCGGCGACAACAAGCCCCCGAAGCAGGGCGGCCAGCCCCCGTTCCCCGGCATCTCGTTCCCGCCGGGAGTCGTCGGCGGGGACACGGGCGGGTGGCCGCAGTAGGACCCCGCCGGGTCGTGACGCAGGGAACGCGCAGAGGGGCGCCCCGGGATTCACTTCCCGGGGCGCCCCTCTGCACGCGGACCTGTGCGGGCGGCGCCGGTACGGCTGAGTACGCGAGGTACGGCTGAGTACGGCAAGTACGCCCAGGCACGGCAGGTACGCCACGTACGGCTGGGCACGCCAGGCATGCCAGATACGGCAGCTACGCCCCGTGCGGCTGGGCGCGCCAGGTGCGGCAGCCCGCCACGTACGCCAGATACGGCAGCAGCTACGCCCCGTACGGCTGGGTTGTTCAGCCGGCCAGGAGTCGCTTCACCGCGGCGGCGACGCGGCCGCCGTCGGCGAGCCCTGCGACCTTCGGGTTCACGATCTTCATGACGGCACCCATCGCGCGCGGCCCCTCGGCACCCGCGGCCTTGGCCTCCTCGACGGCGCCGGCGACGATCGTCGCGAGCTCGTCGTCGGAGAGCTGCTTGGGCAGGTACGCGTCGAGGATTTCGCCCTCGGCCAGCTCACGCGCGGCGGACTCGGCGCGGCCGCCCTTGTCGAAGGCCTCGGCGGCCTCGCGGCGCTTCTTCGCCTCCTTGGCGATCACCTTCAGGACCTCGTCGTCGGAGAGCTCCCGCGCGGCCGTACCGGCGACCTCTTCCTTGGCGACGGCGGTGAGGGTCAGCCGGAGCGTGGACGAAACGATCTCGTCGCGCGCCTTCATGGCAGTGGTGAGGTCGTCCTTGAGTCGGGCCTTGAGCGTGGTCATGTCCCCAGTGTGTCAGGTGCGCAGCCGTGCCCGCCCGCGGATTTCCACCGCCGTCGGCGTCTGCGACGATGGGTTCATGCGCGCGCGATACGGAATTCCCTTGGGTATCACGGCGGTCGGGGCCGCCGGTCTCGCCTATGCGGCCGGGTTCGAGGTGCGGTCCTTCCGGCTGCGCCGGGTGACGGTGCCGGTGCTGGAGCCGGGGGCCCGCCCGTTGCGCGTACTCCAGGTCTCGGACATCCACATGGTGAGCGGCCAGCGCAAGAAGCGGGCGTGGTTGCAGTCGCTCGCGGGCCTGCGCCCCGACTTCGTCGTGAACACCGGCGACAACCTGTCCGACCCGGAGGGCGTGCCCGAGGTGCTGGACGCGCTGGGGCCGCTGATGGAGTTCCCCGGGGTGTACGTCTTCGGCTCGAACGACTACTACGGGCCGAAGCTGCGCAACCCCGCCCGGTACCTGTTCGAGAAGGCGCAGGGCCGGCACGGCCTCAACGGCAACGCCCCGGCCCAGGGCGTCGTGCACAACCCGTGGGAGGACCTGCGGGACGCGTTCGACTCGGCGGGCTGGGTGAACCTGACCAACACCCGGGGCCGCCTGAAGCTCGACGGGAGGGAGCTGGCCTTCACGGGCCTGGACGACCCGCACATCAAGCGCGACCGGTACGCGAAGGTGGCGGGCGGCCCCGAGACGGACGCCGACCTGTCGATCGCCGTGGTCCACGCCCCCTACCTTCGCTCCCTGGAAGCCTTCACCACGGACGGCTATCCGCTGATCCTGGCCGGCCACACGCACGGCGGGCAGCTGTGCGTCCCCTTCTACGGCGCCCTGGTCACGAACTGCGATCTGGACACGGACCGGGTGAAGGGCCTCTCCACGCACACGGCGGACGGCAACCGCGCCTACCTCCACGTCTCGGCAGGCTGCGGCACGAACCGCTACACCCCGGTCCGCTTCGCCTGCCCCCCGGAGGCGACGCTGCTGACGCTGGTGGGACGGCAGAGCTGAGCCGCCGGGCGGGCACCGCCCCACAGCGACTCGGGCGCCGGCCGGGCCCCTGCCTCGCGTCCGCCCCGGCCCGCGGGGCCCCGAAAACCGGATTTCGTCTCCAGCCGCCAGTGGGCTAAAGTAAACGACGTCGCCGCGACAAGCGGAGACAATCGGGGTGTAGCGCAGCTTGGCAGCGCGCTTCGTTCGGGACGAAGAGGTCGTGGGTTCAAATCCCGCCACCCCGACAGCCGAAACACCGGGTCAGGCCCGGTTTTCCTTCACGGAGAACCGGGCCTGATTTGCGTTGGGGGGCCATTTTGGGGGCCGTTTGGGAGCCGGCTTCGGGATGCGCTGGCCGGGACACTCCTGACCGAAGCGGTCAAGTTTCTCTTTGACCGAGCGAGTGCGGTGCTGGACCGGCAGGCAGGTCGGGTACCGCTGGAAGAGCCGGAGCAGGTCGCCGGGCAAACGCAGCCCTTGCTGGTCAGGGCGCAGGCGCTCACCGACGAGCGCGTCGCCCGCATCACCGGGGCCCACGGGGCGCTTCGCGTCTACCTCTCGCGCCCCGAGTTCCTTCTCGGCGATGGCGCCGAGATGAGCGGGTACTGGGGCGTCTTCGCCGGGACTTGGAGGAGGCATACGGACGCCACCTGCCGTTCGGGGACGAGAAGAAGACAGATCGGCCCGGCATAGAGGTCTCCCAGCAAGCAGATCTCAGCCACGGCAAACAGGTCGGCATGCGTGTTGGCGGCGACATCACGGAACGCGGCCGAGCCCACGTCGACCAGAACGCCGGGACCATCGAAGCGACAGGTGAACAGGTCGGCATCGAAGTCGAAGGCACCATCGGCTGAGGCGGGCAACAACAGCATGAACTTCGATGACGGCCGCGCAGCAGATCCCCTGCAGCAGCCCCCCTTCCCTCCCAAGAGCGAGGGGCGGAGTACGGCGCCAACGGCCTGACCCCGCGCGGCCTGCCACCGGCCTGGAGCAGGAGGCCACGATCCTGACCGACCGCGACACCTACACCCAGATGCTCGCGGACACCGACGAGGCACCGCCGAACACCGTGACGATCTGCGGCGCGATACCGAGCCAGAAGCAGCAGGAGTGCTCGCCGAGCGCCAAGGTCCAGCCGTAGCGGGCGATTCCGCCCCCTCCCCTGGCCCGGCGCCCACCCCGATCGACCCACCGACCGACCAGCCCCCAGCCAACACCCGCCCCCGTCAGGCCGTAGCCCAACGGTCGGCACCCATCCTCGTCAGGCCGTAACCCAACGCGCGGCGTCCGTACCCCAAAGTCCAGGCGGACGCGACCAGTTGAGCGGACCACCGGCGTAGGAGACCGGCGGCAGGGCGTGCCGCAGCCTGCCCATGGCGCTGTCCGTCTCCGTCAGCCACCGCTCCTGCTCGTACGGGGCGTCGGTCCGGGCGGCCGCCTGTGCCGTGAGGCCGTCCGTGAGCCAGGCCGCGGTCTGCGTCAGCGCCAGCCGGATCAGCCGGGCGCCACCGGAGTCGCGCTGTCCGGTCAGCGCGCGCAGCACCGCGGCGGCCAGCAGATAGCCGGTGCCGTGGTCGAGGGCCTGCGCGGGCAGGGCACCCGGCGCGTCGGGAGTGCCCTCCAGGGCGGCGATCCCGGTGGCGACCTGGACCAGGCTGTCGAAACCGCGGCGCTCGTGCCACGGCCCGTACCGTCCCCACGCCGACAGCTGGGCGATCACCAGCTCCGGCCGGCGCTCGGCCAGGGCCTCGGGGGTGAGGCCGTGGTGCTCCAGGGCCCCGGGCCGGTAGCCGGTGACCACGACGTCGGCGGTGTCGAGCAGTTCGTCGAAGGTGCGGCGGTCGGCGCGGTCGCCGAGGTCGAGCCTGGTGGAACGCTTCCCCATGCCCGTGTCGTTGTGAGCCTCCTGGCTCTCGGGCAGCTGGGGCGCGTCGATCCGCAGGACGTCGGCGCCAAGGAGCGCGAGCGTGCGGGTGGCGACAGGACCCGCGAGGACCCGGGTGAGGTCGAGCACCCTCAGTCCCGCGGCGGGCAGCAGCGGATCTCCGTCCAGCCCGCGCGGCACGCGGGGCGGTCGACTGCCGATGCGCTCCGTCGTCAACAGGGGCTGAGCCGCGGCCAGCGCACCCTGTTCGTGGGCGGCCCACTCCTTCGGACTGCGCAGTGCCACGGCGAGGCCGCCCGCCGCGTAGACCGTCGACTCGACGTCCTGTGCCGGGCGGGCGCCGATCGCGTCCGCCACCGCGGACACCTCCGCGTCGGCGGGCAGACCGAGGGCCGACAGCAACCGCGCGCGGTGGTGGGGATAGTTGGCGTGGGTACGGACCCAGCCGTCGGCGGCGCGCCAGAAGCGGGAGAGCGGCGCGAAGGTCGTCGGCGGCACGCCGTCCACGCGGACCAGGCGATCGCTGAGGAACGCGGTGGTCACCGCGCCGTCGTGCACGCGCACGGCGGGCACCTCGCGGCCGGTGCCTGCGGCGGTGAGCTCGGCGGCGGCGAGCGCGCAGACCGCCACCGTGGAGCGTGCCAGATCCATGACGGGCAGACGCGAGGGCAGCGCCCCGGCGCCCTCGAAGACGATATGGCGCAGAAGTCCGGGTTCACCGTCCAATGCCGCCCACGCCTGTGCCGTGCCCAACTGATGCGAATGATTCATCTCCGCACTATGGCACCGAGTGCCACCTCGGTGTCTTTCGGATCAGGCCGTCGCGGAACTTCGGCGCGCGGGGACGCCCGGGCGCACCTTGGCGATGGCGGTGAAGCCATCATTCGAGGACGGGCTTGACTCTCGGGTAGCGCGAGACGGCACAGTCAATGCCGTGGACAGGAGAAACCTGCTGCCGATCGGGCAGTTCCGTAGGCGAGCGGCCTGGCTGTCCGTCTTCTCCGGGTTGGCAGGGGTTGTTGCTGTAAGCCTTGCCCGCTGCGAGGCTGTCAGGCTTCGTGCGCGGTCTGCCCGGCCCGGTCCGCGGGACACGGACCTTCTCCAACACAGGCTTGAACAGGGTGCAGTCCGCCCGCTGTCCCGCAGTGCCGACCAGGGACAGCGGGCGGCAGCGGCCGTCCGCGCTCAGGTGGAACTTGGTGGTGAACCCGCCGCGCGAGCGGCCCAGGCCCTCACCTCCTGCACCACCTCCACCAGGCGGGCGGCGAGGCTCTGCCAGGGCCTCTCGTCCTGGTGTTCTGCCGCTGCGTCCCCCTTTCAGCCGGGCGCCGGCGGTGGTTCGGCGCGTGCGCCGGCCGCGTGCTGATGGGCCCGCACGATGGTGGAGTCGACCGAGACGTCCCAGTCGATCTCGCCTGCCGCGTCGGCTGCGGCCTGGACCTGCTGAAGCAGGCGTTCCCAGGTTCCGTCGGCCGACCACAGACGATGGCGTTCATAGACCGTCTTCCACGGACCGAACCGTTCAGGCAGGTCACGCCACTGAACGCCGGTCCGTACGCGGTGCAAGATCCCGTCGATCACTTGCCGGTGGTCGCGCCACCTGCCACAACGCCTGTTGCCAACCGGCAGGAACGGCCGCAACCGTTCCCACTCGGCATCTGTCAGATCGCCCCGCCCCATGCCCAGCCCTCAGCCCTCGGGCACTTCCACAATCACCAGCGTGCCACTGCTGCCCGGCCGGACCGCGTGTCGCGCACCCGCCGCAACCCAATAGAGCTCACCTGGCCCCACCGCCACGGAGACACCATCCACGACCAGTTCGAGCCTGCCGTCGAGTACCACCAGCGCCTCGGCAGTGCCGTGCGCCTCCTCACCGACGGGCAAGTCGTCCATGCGCAGCACCTTCACGTCGGCCGTCCCCACCTGCCCCAGAAGATGCGAGTTCCAGGCATCCGGCAGTCCAGCCGCGGCGTCGAACAAGTTGACCAGGCTCATGGCGCCCTCCACCTCCAGCAATCAACGGATGTCTGGAAGCTACCTGGGCACAGCGGCTACGTGGTCGACTGTTCGGCAAAGGATCACCAGTGGTGGCCGTCCTGGCGCGGGGTCATGGGGGGGGGATCCGACGGCTACCCGCCCGGGTGGCGAAGGCCGTGAGGCGTAGGGCCCTTTGCTATCGGGAGCCAGCAGGTATCTGCCCGAGCAGCAGCACCCCGGCCTCTGGCCGGTACGCCGAGCCACGGTTCGCCGAGGATCGGCACCGGGCGGGCTTCCTGGGGCGCCTTCTTCGGGTACCAGCCGGGGGCCGCTGGGGTGAACAGCCAGGTGGCGAAGCCGTTGCGGCGCCAGTGAGCGGCGTACTCGGACGTGGTGCCTCACCGTACGAACCCGAGCTCCGCCACGGCGAGTTCGACGCGTACGCGGGTGTCCTCGCGTACGCGGTCGGGATGGTTGAGGACGTTGGAGACCGTCCCCGTGGAGCCCCCCGCGCGGCGGGCGACATCGGTGAGCTTCGCGCCCTGGTGGCCACCCGTGCGGGCGGCTCCCTGCCCTCGGAAGGCGTACGTCCTGCCATGGCAACGACAAGGCGTCGGCTTCGTACGGGCGATGTGATCGAAGACCAGGGCGGAGAACCAGTCGCAGGAGTCGATGGTGCGGCAGGTGTCATCCTTGGGCGGGGCTGCCCTACGCGCCATCAGCTTACGGGGCCATGATCACTCGCCCCATGACAACTCAAGCCCAAAGCCGCTCCGTGTCCTCGACAGCGCGCTATCCGCTACAGAACTACCGCCACAGACCCGCTAACACAGCGACTTCGGTATGGTCTTGTGGACCACGAAGCCGTAGAGCTCCCGCAGAGCGCACGGGATATGGGACACCATGTTGATTTGAGATTTCCTAGGGAGAAGCAGTGCCAGAGATCCAGAAGCGTCCGATTGAGCAGTATCTCGACGTCGCATCGATCTCCGAAGCAGGTACCTCCGAAAGATACCAGCGCGCCTCTTCCCCTCACACTGTCTTCACTTGGTGGGCTCGCCGTCCGTTCTCGACGGCACGAGATCTAATCTCCGCTTCCCTCGACCCGGCTCAACCAGCAGAGGAATCGAAGGTTCTTGACCCATTCGTGGGTGGCGCCACCTTCCCGCTTGCCGGTACTCGCCTAGGTGTCAAGATGTACGGGATGGAGAACAACGAGCTCGCTTATTTCACGGCGAAGGCACTCCTCGATCTCAGCAGGCCGGCCGGCCAACAGCTCCGACATCTACTGATGCTGGAGGGAAGGCAAGTCTTGGACCAACTAAAATCTGAGACCAGCGACCTCTATCCGGCCCGCGACGCCGACAACATCATCTGCTACTTCTGGAGCCGTTCCGCCACGTGCGC
This sequence comes from Streptomyces sp. NPDC048416, assembly GCF_043200435.1. Lineage (NCBI taxonomy): Bacteria > Bacillati > Actinomycetota > Actinomycetes > Kitasatosporales > Streptomycetaceae > Streptomyces > Streptomyces sp. NPDC048416. The sequence goes on along the minus strand of NZ_JBICXU010000016.1, from coordinate 19,856 downwards.
TGGCTGCGGTGGCGAGATGCCCCTCCAAAAGCGACCTTGGCTTTCCAAGAAAGCGGGGAAGCAGCGCGCTATTGTGCAGGACCCGAATTATGACTCGAAGTCCTTCGATGTGCGCGTCGTCGAAGCATCCACTGACACAGCGACCGACTTCTCGGCATGGAGCGGGCGAAACTCTCTCAAATGCCTTTTTTGTGGACAGGAATACGATAGACAGCAAACGGCCGAGTTGATCCGAAAGGCTTCGACCGACAAACTCACAGCCGTTACTCAACTCGACAAGCGCAAGCATTTCCTTCCCGCAACGGTGCCTCAAAACTACATTACTGAAGCCCTCGCGGAGCAGATGATCAAAGAAGACTGTGCCACGCTCGGCCTTCAACTTCCTGACGTTGCAATCCCGGCGTGGTCTGGCATCACCAACCCCACCGTGTATGGCCATGACACTATTTCCTCCCTATTCACAGAGCGACAGCTCGCAGTCACCATCCGCCTATGCAGGATTTTGAATGAGCGACAGAAGCTATGGGAGGAAAAATATGGCGAGCTCGAATCAAAGGCAATCGTCGCTTTCCTTTCAGGTCTTATTGACCAGCTAGCTGACTGGAACTCCAGGTTGTGCATGTGGATTTCACAGAATGAGCAGGTAGGTCGAGGCCTCTCCGGTCCCGGTATGCCTATGCTGTGGGACTTCGTTGAGATTGACCCGCTTTTGCGCGGGCCAGCGAATCTTTACGGAAAGCTCGAGCGTATCGCTGCCGGCGTAGACCAAATCCCAATGTCAGCGGACCAAGAGGAAAGAATCACTCGTGGCGACTCCCGTTCAATGGCCTACCCGGACGCCTTCTTTGACGCTGTAGTCACGGACCCTCCATACTACGACAATCTGTACTACAGCATCCTCGCCGACTGCATTTATGCCTTCAAAAGGATGGCGCTGATTGGCTGCTTTCCTGAGATTTTCAGCGAGCCGAGAACTGACTCAACCAGGGAACTGACCGCAGCTCCTAGGCGCCAGGGAAGCCCTGGAGAAGCGTGGACCTACTTCAGTACAGGCATGACACAGGTCCTGCGAGAATCACGTCGCGTCATTAAGCCCGATGGAGTAATTACGGTTTGCTACGCTCACAGTTCTATTAGCGGTTGGTCATCGCTAATCGCGGCTTACGTGAGGGCACAACTTAAAATTACTCAACTGTGGCCCATGACAATCGAGCGAACACACCGGCCTCGCTCGATGAAATCTGCCGCGATCAACACTTCTCTCGTATTGGTCGCCAGGCCCTACGATGCAGCGAGCTCGATGGGCCTGGTCCAAGAATCACCCGATATTGACGAGGTGATCAAAGCGGCAATGGATCGCGCAGCCGCAGCCGACTGGCCAGATGATGTGGCAGCAACTTTGGCCTTCGTCTCCGCCGCTGAGGCCCGACTCAGTCAATTCACGGGCGAGATGTTGAGCCAGCAGGATGCAGTAAACTCGGCATGCCGGGAAGTCGCCGATCGAATCTACGAAGGCATCCCAGGATTCAGCTTCTCGTCTCGTTGATCTTCGTTGCCTCTGGCGGCTGGGGTGCACCGAGGGAGGCAACGCACGGCTGTTTTACCGTTCGCGAATTTCCATCTCATCCATAAGAGCCCGGGTTTTAGCCACCCGCGCTCGGATGGTTCGTGTCTTACTGTCTATTTTGAGTGCGTCTACAGCGATGTCGACGAGCTCTTCACGACTCTTGGCTGCAATTTCCTTTTTCACTTGGTCGAAGTAAGCGAGTTCCCCCTCTGCATTAAGCAGAAGACTTTCGAAGTACTTTCTTCTCGCCTCCGACCAATTCGTCAGATCCCACGACAGAGCGTGACGCAGTGCGCTGTCCAGTGCGCTCCAATACTTTGGAGCACTGACGGTGACTGATGCGTGTTCGACGCTACGCTTCCAAATACTCTCAAGCTGAGATGCCCCCGACTCGGAGTCGATCATCAGAGCGAGGTGCGAGTAGGACAGTAGCGTCACTTGATATCTGTCAGCCTCCACATAGAGCCGACTTTCACCCTCCGGATAACCAGCGATAGGGGCGACCAGGATAGCGAAATCAGCCCCCTTCCGCCACCTGCTCAACGCCTCGATCTTGTAATCCTTCGGGTTGAGTGCTGTGCGAGAAAGCCTGAAGGCCTTGGCATCCGCCACCAGAGAGTGCGCCGGTGCTCCTCCGCGTGCCACCACGTCTGCCGAATTTGCTCTTTCTTGTGACACTTCGGCTTCATATCCGAGCCGGCGAAGAGATTCGGCAACGACCGCATCCATTGCCTTGGCATACAACTTTTCCTCGGTAGAGTCGTGGCTGTACCGCTCAGGAATACATCCGGCCCTCACCAGCAGGGCAGAGAACTCATGACCATCCATGCTTCGGATGATTTCATCTATTTCGATAGCCGCACGGTCAAACGAAAGACCCTCCCCGGCCACTTGATCGACAACTCCGTCTATCGAGAAGTGCATATGCACCTTTTCCCCCACCCGGCTGAGCACCCACATTTGGGACGATCATGCTAGCGGAGCTCTTTGCCGCATGTGGCGGGTCAGCTGATCTCGCATGAGCCCACCCATGGTGACGGAAGTGTTTTTCGGCACAAGATGGACAAATACAAGTTAGTTGCGCTTAAAGGTACATAACACCCACCAGGCGACCGCTAACCCAGGCATGCCTCCTCGTTGGTGCACGCCACCCTGGTGGCGAAGAGTCTCTAACCGCGTGACAACGCCGACGCACAGCGGCGGACAAGCACGGACGCCTGCGGACTGTCAGCGCAGGAGAACGGCACACGAGCCCAAGGCAGAGCCCCCAGCCAAGTCGCTTTCGGGACGAAGAGGTCGTGGGTTCAAATCCCGCCACCCCGACAGCTGAAACACCAGGTCAGGCTCGGTGCTGAGAGATCAGCACCGAGCCTGATGTGTTTTGTTGCCCTGTTTTGTGGCCCCGTTTTGGGGGCCATTGGGGAGCCAGCCGGGTGTGATCTTCGGGATCCGGCTCCCAACGGCTCCCCGGGGAGCGGCCTTCTGTCTCCTCTCGGCGCGCAGGTACGCATCGCGCCCCCGAATGAGTCACTGCACCGCTTGTGCCGAGCAGACCTGAGGCGGTACGACGATCGCCATGCACCCTTGGTCTGCGTTGAATGACCGGCAGCTCGCACTCCTCACCCGTATCGGGGGCGGAACCGGCCCCGTCACCTCGGACAGCCCCGAGCTCGCCGTCACGGCTCGCGCGCTCAGGGATCGGGGCTTGGTGACCATGCCCAGGAGGAAGGGGAGGTGGCAGGCGGAGATCACTGACGCGGGGTGCTTCTACCTGGAGCACGGGCATCATCCCGACCGTCCGGAGTCGGCTCCACGCAAGCCTCGTGCGGCGGCGTCTGAAGCCGGGGCGCCGGTTGCCGCCGGTCCGTCGCAGGATGCCGATCCCCCGACCGAGCCGAAGCCCGCTCCGAAACGGGCCGTGAAACCTCCGCGCCCGTCGTCAGAGGCCGTCGGGCCGGCGCTCCTCGCGCAGGTGCAGGAGGCCGGACGATTTCTCCGGATCCCTGATCCCAACCCAGAGGAACGGGCTCGGTATCGCAGGGCGTTCGACGCAGCTCGGCTGTGCGCTCCGGAGGGATACCACCTGAAGTACAGCGGGCGGGCGAAGGGGGACTTCTTCCTCGGCCTGCTCCGGGTGACCGGTGAAGACGACACCGAGTGGAACCGGATCCGCTTGGCGCGCAGTCGTGTGATCACCGGCGTCGAGGACGTGCTCGCCGCCGTCGCCAAGGACCACAGCGCGTTCGAGATCTCCGAGGAGGTCCTGCCGAGGGTGCTCGCACTGATCCGGCTCCTCGCCGATCAGGCACTCGCGCGGTACGGCGAGATCGCGGTGTCCAAGAAGCGCAGGCAGCCGAGGCCGCTGCTCACCGTCCACGGAAGAACGTACGAGGTCGGCTTCCGTGAGCGGCAGAAGCAGGTCCGCTACGTCCCCAAGCAGCCGGGTCGGCGCACGTACGACTGGCAGCGGGTCACGCCGGCCCACAAGTCCGAGCCGTCCGGCGAACTGGAGCTGCTGGTCAGCGAGAACTCGGACTACAGCTACAACTACGGCTGGAAGAAGGAATGGGCCGACACGGCCAAGAAGCCGTTGGAGGACCAGATCGCCTCAGTCCTGCGTGCGTTGAAGGCACGCGCGGAGGAGCAGGAGCAAGCCCGGCTGGAACGAGAGGCGGAGCAACGGCGTCTGCGAGAGGAGCGGGAGCGTCAGGAGGCCGAGCGCCGACGACTGGCGGCGGAGCGGGAGGAGCGCGAGCGGCGGGAGTGGGAGGCCGCCGTAAGTACGGCTTCAGCCAAGGCGGTTCACGCGGTACGGGCCGAGCACTTCGGCACAGCCCTGGAGCAGTGGCGTGTCGCCGGTGAGATCCGGGCCTTCTGTGCCGCGCTGGATGACGTCGCCGCCGCATCGGAGGACGCCCCCGAAGCTGAGCGGCTGCGCGAGTGGTCGGCTTGGGGAAACGCGGAGGCCGATCAGCTCGACCCCACGACGAACGGCAAGGGCCTGGCCGCCCGTGACTTCAACGTGGAGCCGACGAAGAAGCAGCTGCGACCGTTCCTCGACGGCTGGCGGCCGGACCGGCCGGAGAAGGAGCCTCCGGCTCAGCCAACGCCTCCGAAGCCGGAGCCAGACCCGTGGCGCGGCGTCATCGACGCACATCAGGATCAAGGGTGGCGATATGGACGCCAAGGTCGCGCTCAATGGTGGCGGCGATGACGCCGTGACCTCGGTCGCGTAGGGCCCTGACCGCCTTGTCGACGAGCTCTCCGAGCCGGATGACCTCGGCGCGCAAAGCCACCAACTCGTCGTAGCGGTCGGTCTTTTCTTCGCCGCACCAGGCCCGGACGGTTCGCAGGACAGCTGCCTCTGCGTCCAGCTGCCGGTCGTCCCTTCGGCTGTAGGAGTACCAGGAGGGCTGGGCGCGCTCCTGCTCGATGCCCTGCTGCTTGCGGTCCACCTCCGGCAGGATCTCGTCGGCGAGGCGGCCGGCGACCTGGCGGGCGACGCGCTCGGTGACCGGCCAGCCGGCCAGGCTCATGCCGTGACGGTTCTCGTAGACCATGGCGTCGCCGCGCAGTTCAGCTGCGTCCATGCCGATGAGCGGTGCCGTCTCGTCGAGGCAGCCCAGTTCCAGGACCCCGGCGTCGGCCACCGTTCGGCGCAGGCGGAGCCTGTTCTTGGGACGTACGTAGCCGAGGATCATGCGGGCGGCCTCGAAATCCGTGCTGCCCCGGACCTCCCTCGACGCCTCGGCCAGCGCCAGCTCCGCTGTGTCATCCGCTCTGAAGGAGTCGACGTCATTCCACGAGGCCACCAGGCATCCGGGGCTCACCCACTCCTGCAGGCCGGCTTCCTCACCATCCAGGAACCGCACATGAATGTTCCCTGATCTTCCAGAACCGCGGACCCGCACGATCTCGACCTGGCGCACCGCGCCACCCAGTTCCTTCGGCGTGGCCCGATAGGCCCAGCGTTCCCCGGTCTCCATGTGTCCATTGAGCCAGGTCGACGGCACCGCCACGCACCAATCAACAGATCCGAGGTATGTCTGATTTCTGCCGTCCCCTCGGCAGGAAACCTGAGAGAGGATCATGGTCAGCTTCTCCCAGGGGGATCGCACATGACAGACCAGCACAACCGCACCTGCGGGCGCCCGACCCGCTCCGGGAACCCGTGCAAGGTCCGGATATCGGGCTCGGACGTGGCCTGCGGCACGCATGCGACGGAGCAGGACAAAGCCGTGGCCCAGGCTCACCGACGCGGGTGGAGCGACGGCTACAAGTCGGGCAGTGAGAGCGGTGCAAGCTCCTCCAGATCCCGGATCGAGCGTCTGGAGCAGCGTGTCAAAGAGCTTGAGGAGCAGCTGGACGACGCGAAGCGCGTTTACGAGATCGGCGGCCACCAGGTCGTGGACGTCGGCGGATACGCCTACCGCTGGCGAGGGAGCACACCACTTGCGGTCGGGGACCGAGTACTGCTGCCCGAAAACTACGTGAGCCGCATGAAGAACGGGGCCGGCCCCACCCTGGGCGCGGTGAGCAAGCTCGGCACCACCTATCGCGGACCTCTGTCCGACATCGTCAGTCGGGCTCCGGCGGCGGATGGATAAGAGCACTTCGTCAAGCCCGTGGGCAGGGTCCATAAGATGCGTTCGTGGCGCGATTTGATGAGGTCAAGGCGACGTTCTGGGGCGAGGGCCGGTACGGGGTTCAGCCGCCGTTGACCGACGCGGTCGTTCAGGATGCCGAGTGTCGGCTCGGTGTCCGTCTGCCGGCTTCGTTGCTTGAGATCCTGCGGGTCCGGAACGGCGGTGCGGTGGCGGAGCTGTGGAACGCGTTCCCGACCGATGTGCCGACGTCGTGGAGCGAGAATCACGTTCCGCTCGACGACATGATGGGCATCGGCTGTCACAACGGCCAGTCGTCCTTGCTTGACACGGCTTGTCTGGTCGAGGAGTGGGGTCTTCCGTCACCTCTGGTGCTGTTGTCCGGTGACGGTCACTGCTGGATCGCTCTCGACTATCGGGTGTGCGGCAGCGGCGGGGAGCCGTCCGTGACGTGGTTCGACGTGGACGACGGCACGGAGCTCCCGCTGGCCCCGCACTTTCAGGCGTTCGTCGAGCGCCTGGTTGCGGCCACGTCGCTCGGTTCCGGCGACTCGGTCGGTAACCGGTCGGCGTCATGATCCGGCTCTGGCCGAGCCTGTTGTGTTCGGGGTGTTGTCGGTGTTCATGAGGTGCCTGTAGAGCTCACGGGTGACGAACCTCTTGGGACACCGCATCTTGTCCTTGGTGGACATGCCCTCGGCCGTGCGTCCGGCCACGTCGCTCCGTGTCCGTTCGTCGTGCCGCATGCGGACCAGGACGATGGTGTAGAGGGCGCTGTGGGTGTGTCGGTCCCCGCCGCGGTTGATGCGGGGGCGGTTCGTGCGCCGGATGAGGCAGGGGTGCGGGCCTGCTGCTCCGGGGCCGGAGTGTGCGTGGGTGCTCCGGGGGCACAGGTGCTTCCTCCGAGCCACAGCCCTTTCGACCGTCGGGGATCAGACGACGAAGGCTCGACCGCAAACGAGACGGTGGTACAGGCCCCGGAGCGCCGACCCCGAACGTCTGGTTCGGCACCGGTCCCTCCCCTGTGGGGACCGGTACTGAACCAGACGGCCGGCGTCGCGCCCCCCGCACCGGTTCGGCGCGGAGCACGGACGACCGAATCCGTGGTGCCGACGCCGGTCCGGCTGGGACCGACTCCACGGATCCCGGAGCTCCGGGTTCCGGGATCCCGGGGACCCGGCCGACGCCAGTCCGGCTAGGACCGACTCCACGGATCCCCGGGCTCCGGCGGCCCAGGGCTCCCGGGGCTCCGGCGGCCCCGGGCTCCAGGGCTCCGGCGGCCCAGGGCTCCAGGGCTTCGGGGACCCCAGGCTCCGGGGCTCCCAAATCCAAGGCTCCGGGATCCGGGCTCCCGGCCACGCGGCCGGAAGTGGCCACCGCCTCACCGCTCCACCGAGGTGGAACCGCAAAGATGCGGCATCATGAACTGTCTCTCCGAGCGCTGTTCCGACTGGCCCGGCCAGCAACGCCCGGTTGATGCGCGACTACGTGGAGATCCTGTCACCTGTGGCTCACGCCGTTGAGGTTCCGGCATCCGGACGACGGCTTCACCGCAGGTCAGCCCTATAGGGTGAGTTTTCCGGTCCGGACACGCAGGCACGGGGGAAGTAAGGAGAGGCGACCTTGAGTCCCGACTCAGGGGCACGCACGGCCTTCGCGGAACGGCTCGCGCTGCTGTACAAGGAGGCCGGCGACCCGCCGCTCAAGCGCGTCGCCGAGTCCGTCGTGCGGCTACAGCGGGTCGACGAGCGCGGGCGACCGGTACGGGTGTCCGCGCAGCGGATCAGCGACTGGCGGCGGGCCAGGAACGTGCCGGCCCAGTTCGCCGCGCTCGCCGTGGTGCTGCACATCCTGATACCCGAAGCACGACGCTCAAGGCCCACACCGGTCTCCGAGGGCCTGTACGACGTGGCCCACTGGCAGCGGCTGTGGGAGCACGCGATCGCCGACCCCGTCGCCGACCGCCCCGCGCCACCCACGGAGGAGAAGGAGCCCCCCGCCGAAACCGCTGCCGTACCGGGCGGTGTGTGCCCGTATCTGGGGCTCGCCTCCTACCGGCCACAGGACGCCCGGTGGTTCTTCGGCCGGGAACGGAGTACGCACGCTCTCGTCGCCCAGCTCCGCGCCGTGGAGAGGACGGGCGGTCTCGTCATGCTCGTGGGCGCCTCCGGGGCGGGAAAATCCTCCCTCCTGAACGCCGGTCTTGTACCCACGCTGCGCGAGGGCGCGCTGGGCGGCGGCGAGGGCGGCCAGGGCGGCCGCGCGAGGGAAGTACTCCAGCTCGTGCCCGGCGCCGATCCGCTCGCGGAGCTGACCCGCCGGATCCCCGAGCTCGAACCCGTCGTGTCCGCCGCGGCGGGCCCGGCCGCGACGGAGCGCGGGACTCCGCGATTCGGGCAGGCGGTACGGGAAGCCGTGACGGCGTGGGCGCGACGCGAGAAGGACGCGGCCGCCCCTCCGGTCGTCATCGTGGACCAGTTCGAGGAGACGTTCACCCTCAGTTCCGACGACGCGAACAAGCGCACCTTCATCCAGATCCTGCACGCCGCGTGCACGCCCGCCGAGCCGGGCGAGCCGGCCCCCGCGCTCGTGGTCCTCGGCGTACGCGCCGACTTCTTCGAGCAGTGCCTCGCGTATCCGGAACTGGCCGACGCACTTCAGCACCGGCACATGGTGCTGGGGCCCCTGACCGCCGCGGAACTGCGCGAAGCGGTGACCGGGCCGGCCAAAGCCGTGGGGATGGAACTCGAACCCGGCCTCGCGGAGCTGATCGTGCGGGAAGTGAGCACCGACGGCCCCCGAGGGGCGCACACCGCGGGGGCCCTGCCGCTCCTGTCCCACGCCCTGCTCGCCACCTGGCAGCGGCGCAAGGCGGGACGGCTGACGCTGGCCGGCTACCGCGCGGCGGGAGGGATCCACGGAGCGGTGGCGGCCACCGCCGAGCAGGCCTGGACGGGCCTCGACCCGGCAGCGCGTACGGCCGCGAGGCTGCTCCTGCTCCGGCTGGTCCGGCTCGGCGAAGACACCCAGGCCACCCGTAGGCGCGGGGCGCGTCGCCAGCTGGCGGAAGAGTCGACGGACTCCGACAAGACGGAGCAGTCTCTCGAAGCGCTGGTCCGCGCCCGATTGGTGACGCTCGACGCGGAGACCGTGGAGATCACCCATGAAGCGCTCCTCCACGCCTGGCCGCGCCTTCGCGACTGGATCGACGAGGACAGGACGGGCAACCTGCTGCGCCAGCGGCTTGAGGAGGACGGCAGGGCCTGGGAGGCATCGAGCCGCGACACGTCGCTGCTGTACCGGGGGTCGCGTCTGGAACAGGCCCGCACCTGGGCGAAGTCCGCCGGTGACCCCTTCCTGACCCGCGCCGCGGTGGAGTTCCTGGCCGCCTCGGTCAAGCTACGCAAGCGCACGGTGTGGCTCATGCGCGGTGCGGTGGCGGCCCTGGTCGTCCTCGCCATGCTGGCCGTCGGTTCGGCGATCGTCGCACGGCAGCAACGGGACGACGCCGTGTTCGAGCAGGTGCTCGCCGAGGCCGACAGGGCTCAGCACACCGATCCCTCGCTGTCCGCTCAACTCGCCTTGGTGGCACACCACTTGCGGCCCGACGACGAGGGCACCAACAACCGGCTGATCTCGACGGTGAACGCCCCCCTCGCGACGCCGCTCCTCGGCCACACCGGCGCCGTCTACCTCACCTCGTTCAGTCCGGACGGGCGGACCCTTGCCACCGCCAGCTACGACCGGACCGTCCGGCTGTGGGACGTGTCGGACCCGACGCGCCCCGAACCGCTGGGCAAACCGCTCACCACGCACACGAGTTGGGTGAGCAGCGCGGTCTTCAGTCCGGACGGCAGCACGCTCGCCAGCGCCTCGGACGACGGCACGGTCCGGCTCTGGGACGTGCGGGATCCCGGCCGACCGCAGCCGCTCGGCGCGCCGTTGAGCGGCCCCGGCGGCACGATCTACCTGGTCGCCTTCAGCCCGGACGGGCACACGCTGGCCTCGGCCAATGAGGATCACACCGTTCGCCTGTGGGACGTGGCCGACCCCCGCAGGCCCAAGGCCTTCGACGACCTGACCGGCCACACCGCCGCCGTACGATCCGTGGCGTTCAGCCCCGACGGGCGGACGCTGGCGGCGGGCGGCGACGACGGCTCCATCCGGCTGTGGGACATGACCGATCCCCGCCACCCGGCCTCCGTCGGCACGACGTTGACCGGGCACACGGGCACCGTGCACTCGGTGGCGTTCAGCCCCGACGGGCACACCTTGGCCAGCGGCGGCGCCGATGACACCATCCGGCTGTGGAACATGCGCGACCCGCGTCACGCGAGCCCCCTCGGCACACCGCTCACCGGCCACACCGGCCCCATCTGGTCGGTGGCCTTCAGCCCTGACGGCACCAAGCTCGGCGCCGCGAGCGCGGACAGTACGGCGAGCCTGTGGAACGTCAGCGATCCGGCCTACCCCTCGCAGGTCGGCGAACCCCTCGCCGGGAGCAGCGGCGAGATGTACGCGTTGGACTTCAGCCCCGACGGCCGCACCCTCGCCACCGGGAGCGGCGACAGCAAGGTGCGGCTGTGGTCGATTCCCACGTCGGACATGATCGGCCGCATCGGATCGTTCCGCCCGGACGGGCGGGTACTCGCCACGGCCGCGCGCGACAACAGGGTCCGGCTGTGGAACGTCGGCAGCGCAAACAAACCCGTTCCGCTGGGCGAACCGTTCACGCCCGGGGACGGCGATGTGCGTTCGCTGGCGTTCTCCCCCGACGGCCGCACCCTGGCCGTGCTGATGGGCAATCGCACCGTACAGCTCTGGAACATCCTCGACCCGAAGCGGCCGATTCCCTACGGTCCGCCCATCGCTCTGCGGACCCGGTTCTCGGGCCCCAGCGCATTGGCGTTCAGCCCGGACGGACGCACCCTGGCCACCGCCTACGACGACCGCACCATTCAGCTGTGGGACATCGGGAATCCCTCGCGCCATCTTCCGTTCGGCACACCGCTCTCGGGCCACAGGGGCTACGTCAATTCCCTCATGTTCAGCCCGGACGGCCGAACGCTCGCCAGTGGCAGCGCGGACGGCACCATAAGGCTGTGGAATGTGGCCGATCCGCGTCACGGCTCCCCGCTCGGGGCGCCTCTCACAGGCCATCTCGGGCCGATCAACGCGCTCTCCTACAGCCCCGACGGCCATACGCTGGCCAGCGGCAGCGACGACGACACCGTCCGGCTCTGGTCCATCGCAGGACCCCATGGGCCGGCCCCGCTGGGGGCACCGCTCACGGGTCATACCGAGGCGGTCGTGTCGCTGACCTTCAGCCAGGACGGACGCACCTTGGCCAGCGGAGGCAACGACAACGCGGTCCGGCTCTGGAACGTCGCCCGCCCGTCCGAGGCCTCTGCCATCGGGCAGTCGATGAGCCCCACTGCCAAGACGGGGAATTTCCTGTCGTTCAGCCCCAACAGCCACCTGCTCGGGGTGTCGAGCGGCAGCGATACCGTCCGGCTGTGGAACTTGGACGCCAACGAGGCCATTAGCCGTATCTGCTCATCCACCCGGGGTGTTCTGACGGCTGAAAAGTGGCACGAAAATCTGCCACGGCTGTCGTACGCACCCCCTTGCGATCAGTAATCGCACCACGTGATCTCGATCACAACCCGATGTTGCGGCCCCACAGGAGATTCCCGCCGCACACGCGGCGTTGTTAGTGTTGGCGACAGCCCGATCGCTGGTGCATCCCCCGTCGCCAGCGATCGGGCGTTCGCATGTCGTCACTGGTGGGCGGCGCATTCGTAGGCACCGCGAACCGCCGGCTCCCGCGGAATTCCGGGCGGCAAGGATTGTCCGCATTGCCGCAATTGGCCGTGCGCGCCCGCACGGCCGCGACAGCCGCGCGGGCAGGGATCGGACCCGGATTCACCTCCTGGCAGGCCGAACCTCCCTTTGCAGTCGGGCCGTGGGATTTGCCATCGAAAAACGATTCGGAAGCCGCCCCGAATTCCGCGGGAGCCGACGGTTACCGATGCGCTTCGGGCAAGACATCGACGGGGGCCACCGCAGAGCGCGCAGACATGCCCCCTGCGCACCCCCACAGGCCCCACAGCCCCCACGTAGCCAATGACCTCCCACCGCTCGGCCGGGTCTCCCCCGAGCCATGCCCGCGCCGCCATGGCATGCGGCCACGACACCGACACCGGCCAGCCGACGAGCGACCCATTGCCGAGCCGCTGCCGACCCACCGCCGACCCGAGCGACCCGAGCGACCCACCGCCGACCCGATCCGGCGCTCCGACTCGTCATGACCTCTTGAGGAGTCATAGGGTGAGCCGCACCGGAAGACAGGACGGTGTGCTCCCGTGGCAAAGGCCTACGAGAAGATCGCGGATGACCTCCGCGCCCGCATTCGCGCAGGTCAGCTACGCCCCGGGGACCGGCTGCCGTCCGAGGCCGACTTGGTACGGAGCACCGGCCGGAGCGGGCCGACCGTCCAGCAGGCCCTGCGTGTCCTCCAGACCGAGGGGCTGATCGAGAAGCAGCACGGCCGTGGCACCTTCGTCCGCCGGCCACGGACCCGCGTCCAGCGCTCGAACGCCCGGCACCAGTGGGAGAAGGACCGGGCGCGGGTGGCCGAGGCCCGGCGTCTGTCGACCGGCGCGACCGAGCACGACACCGGTCTGGCCGTCGACGACCTCGTCTTCCACGCCTCGTACGAGGAGATCGAGGCGGCGCGGGACATCGCCGAAGCACTCGGTGTCCCGGAGGGGACACCGCTCCTCCGGCGCTCCTACCGGACGCGCCACAGCGCGGAACGCGCCCCGTTCACCCTGGTCACATCCCATCTGGTGCGCAGCCACATCGAGAGCAACCCGGACCTCCTGGACGAGACGAACGAGCCCTGGCCGGGCGGGACTTGGAACCAGCTCCATACGGTCGGCATCGAGATCGTCCGCGTGGACGAGCACGTCACCGCGCGGCCGCCGACCGTGGAGGAGGCCGAGGAGCTGGAGTTGGGGCCCGGCACCGCCGTGCTCGTGCTCCGCAAGTCCTCGTACGACACCGGGGGCCGGGTGGTCGAGGTGTCCGACGTGGTCCTGCCGGGCGACCGCACCGACATGCTGTTCACGACTCACTTGGAAAGGTGGTGAGCCGTGAACCGGCGCATCATCATCGTCACCGCCGTTCACGCGCCGTCCGCGCACTTCCTGCCGGACGCGTACAAGTCGCTGTGTGAGCAGGAGCTTCCGCAGGGCTGGACCTGGCACTGGCTGATCCAGGAGGACGGCAGGACGGACCAGGTGGCGCCGCACGTCCCCGACGACCAGCGGATCACGTTCCGGCAGGGCCGTCCCGGCGGCCCCGGCGTCGCGCGCATGATGGCGCTCGCCCACGCGGACGGCGCGTACGTGAAGGTCCTGGACGCCGATGACCAGCTTCCCCCGGGGACGCTGGCCCGCGACCTGGCGGCGCTGGAAGCCGACCCGAGCATCGGCTGGGCCACGTCACGCGTGCTCGACTTCCTGCCCGACGGCTCGACCGCCGGTTTCCCGGGTGACCCCGAGCCCGGCCCGGTCGAGCGGCAGGCAGTGCTCGACCACTGGGCGGCCAACGACTACCGGGCGCAGGTCCACCCGGCGACACTCTTCGTGCGCCGCGATCTGCTCCTCGCGCTCGGCGGCTGGATGGCGCTTCCCGCCTCGGAGGACACCGGCCTGCTGCTGGCGCTGAACGCCGTCGCCCGTGGCTGGTTCTCGTCCGAGGTCGGTCTCCTGTACCGGAAGTGGGAGGGGCAGGCGACCGGCCAGGCCGCTCACGTCGACGCCGACGAGCGCGCGGCACGGATGGCTGTCGTGGAGGCCCGGGCGCGCGCACTGGACCACTTCCAGTGGCGCTACCCCAACAACGGCGGCTGACCGGCCCTAGGGGGTGTCTGGTGGATCAGGGTCGGTCAGGGTGCGGCGCCTGGTGCGGTGCATCGCAAGGCGCCGGAACGTCGTGATAGCGGAGCTATCGGGGCGTTTCGGCAACGCCGCGAGGTGCCGTGCCAGGCGCCGCACCCCCGGCCATGATCCACCAGACACCCCCTAGGGGGTGGCCGGGCCTCGTCGTGTCAGCCCAGCGTCTCGGCGTCCCTGCGCGAGAAGATCAGCTCGGTCTCCCCGGTGATCGGCTGACGCCAGCGGACCGGGGCGACGGGGTGCTGTATCGCTCGCGGGTAGCTCCCCGGCGCGTACTCGGTCGGCAGCCGATACGGGTGGAAGCCGTGCGCGCGCAGGGTGTCCAGCAACTCATCGGCCGAATCGCCGAGTTGGGCCATCCGCTCCGGGGTGACCTCGATGGCGATCTCCACATCCGGCCGAAGGTCGCCGAGCACGGGAGCGAGCCCCCGGACGGCGCCACCCTCCGCGCCCTCGACGTCGATCTTGATCACGCGTGCGGTGGCCACCTCGTCCGGTTCCAGGATGTCGGACAGGGGCGCCGCTTCCATCTCGAAGACCGACTCCGCCGGACCGTCGTAGGGAACGATCGAGTTGGCACCCATGTTGTCCGAGCTGGCCAGCACGAACGTCAACGTCCTGCGCTCGTCCGAGACCGCCGCGTTGAGCGCGCGGATGTTGTCGCAGTGGTTCAGGTCCGCGTTCTGGAGCAGCCGGCGGTGGAAGGCGGGCGACGCCTCGATCGCCACGACGTGCCCCGTGCCGCCGACGAGGCGGGAGGCGAGCACGGAGAAGACACCGATGTTGGCGCCGACGTCGATGAAGGTGTCCCCCGGCCGCAGTCGCCGCCGGAGCCAGTGCGTCATGTGGGGTTCCCACACTCCGAACAGGTACAGGTAGCGCTGGATCAGGTCCTGCGTGTCGACGGCGAAGCGGGCGCCGGACCGGTCCCGGGTGACCCGGCGACGCGGTTCTGCGCCGAGCCGGGGGTTGAGGTATCTCGCGGCGAGCGCGGCCTTCCCCAGGGTGCCCGGCGCATCGCGTACGTACCGACGGCCCAGCGTGACCAGGGCCTGCGACATGGGCTTGCTCATCCGATTGCCTCTCCGTCGGGGGACGGGCGAACGATAACGCCGGGGAGGGCGGCCACCCCAGCGCTCCGCACGAACGGCAGCCGTGATCAGCGCCCGGCGGCGAGCCTGCGGTCCTTGTCGAAGGGCAGGTCCAGCATCCGAATCGCGTTGCCCCGCAGCAGTTTGTACGCGACCTCCTGCGACAACCCGCCCACGTGCTCGGTGGCCACCCGCTTCGTGTGCGGCCAGGTCGAGTCGACGTGCGGATAGTCGGTCTCGAAGGTCGCGTTGTCCACACCCACGGTCTCGATGGCCTCGATGCCGTGCCTGTCGCGGAAGAAGCAGCAGAAGATCTGCCGGTAGTAGTACGTGGACGGAGGCTCGGGGATCAGGTCCTTCACCCCGCCCCAGGCCCGGTGCTCCTCCCACACGTCGTCCGCGCGCTCCAGGGCATAGGGGATCCACCCCATCTGCCCCTCGCTGTAGGCGAGTTTGAGTCGGGGGAACCTGACCAGGACGCCGGAGAACAGGAAGTCCATCATCGACGCCATCGCGTTGTTGAAGCTCAGCGACGCCTGAACCGCGGGCGGGGCGTCCGGAGACGCCGCCGGCATCTGGGACGACGAGCCGATGTGCATGTTCACCACGGTTCCGCTCTCCTCGCAGGCCGCGAAGAACGGGTCCCAGTAGCCGGAATGGATCGACGGCAGCCCCAGGTACGTGGGGATCTCGGAGAACGTCACCGCACGCACCCCGCGGGCCGCATTGCGCTTGATCTCCGCCACGGCCAGGTCGATGTCCCACAACGGGATCAGGCACAGCGGGATGAGCCTGCCACCGCTGTCCCCGCACCACTCCTCGACCATCCAGTCGTTGTACGCCCGCACACAGGCCAGCCCGACCTCCTTGTCCTTGGCCTCGGCGAAGGTCTGCCCGCAGAAGCGGGGGAAGGTGGGGAAGCAGAGCGAGGCCTCGACATGGTTGAGGTCCATGTCCTCCAAGCGGGCCTTGGGATCCCAGCACCCCCGCCGCATCTGCTCACGCGTGATCCCGTCGAGCGTCATCTCGTCGCGCGAGAAGCCGACGGCCGCGATGATGCGCTTGTAGGGGAAGATCTGCCCCTCGTACTCCCACCAGTCGGTGATCTGGCCCTCGGGGTCGGTCGTGAACCTGTACTTGCCGCCGATGTACGCCAGTTCACCGATGCCCGCGGTGAAAGGCTTCGGGCCCCGGTCGCGGTACTTGCCCGGGAGCCACGTCTCGAAGAGGTGCGCGGGCTCGATCACGTGGTCGTCCACGCTGATGACCCGGGGGATCTCCCTGCTGCCGCTCTCGCTGCTGACCACGCCCTACCCCCTGCTGCCTGCCGGTTCCACCGGCCCGAATCTGACGGGCCATCAGATTCGAGCGTATGGGCTGCCCTTGGCGACGGCAAGCGTTCCTCCACATCCGCCCCCTCGCACCATCGGCGGAGCCGCGCCTCACTGACGTACCGTCAGCCCGCGGCGAGGGCTTCGCGCCCATAAGATCGTCCGGACCTCTGCACGAGCGCGGCCGACCTGGGGGAACGGTGGGAACAGGCGAGCAACTTGTCACAGTGGCAGCGGTGTTGCTGGGTGCGCTGACCACGCACCTGACCAACTACACGTTGCAGCGAAGCCGGCACAAGCACGACTACAGCGTCCGCTGGGACGCCCGGAAGCTCGACGCGTACGAGGGGTACGTGGACGCGGTCAGATCGTGCGTCTTCCTCGCGGTCCACCTCTACGAGCTTCGCGAAGGCATCCGTGAGAGCGAGCAGGGCGAGCGGGAAGTCCACGCCGAGATGTCGGCCGCCGGACACCACAGGGGGCGCGCCTTCGAGCGCATCATGCTCCTCGCCGGTGACGACGTCATCGAAGCCGCCCACGAGGTGAACGCGGTCGCGCTGACAATCGATTGGCAGGCGACCGGCCGGCTTACCGGGTCCCTTGAGGACTGGCGGGCCCGCAATCGAGCCGTGTTCGGCGCCATCAACGCCTTCCACGACGCCGCGCGCCAGGACCTCGGGGTGAGCGGCAGCGTCAGGGGTGCGCACCATCCGGAGCGTGACCTGTTGCTTCCCCCCTCGCAACGCAGCGCGTAGCCCCGTCCTCCCTCGGCCACCGTGCGCCACGGCGTCGAAGCGTCGCTCGTGCCTCTGGTCTGTTACGCCGTTACATGCCACCCTGCCCCGCATGTCCGCCCTCCATGGCACAGCGTTCTCGGAGGGCGGCACGCGCAGGGCGGGGCGCACAGGGCGCGCACCGTCGTCCCGGCAGACAGGGAGAAGCCGATGAGCGAACGCGACCAGGACCGGCGGCCGCCCGAGGCGGCGGCCCTCAGGCAGCGCCACGCCGCGCGCGCCGAGAGCGCCGCGGCACGCGCCGCCGCCCTCAGCCACTACATCGAGCGGCGCGGCTCAGCAGCGGAGTCCGAAGACTCCACGGCCCGCGCCGAGGCCGCCTGGAAGTCCGCCCACGCCGCCCGGGTCGCGGCCGGGGCCCTGGCCGTGATCGCCGAGAGCGCTCCCGACCCGGCCGCGGACTCCCGCTGCGCCAGGAATGCGGCCGCCTCCGCCGCGCAGGCCGCCCGGATGGGCCGGCTCGTCGACGGCGACACCGAGCCGTCCGTCGCCGCCTGCACGGCCGCGCTCACAGCGTCGCTCGCCGCGTCGGCGGCGGCAGGAGCCGGGCACCTCGGCGCGAACGCCGCGCTGAACGCCGAGGCCGACGACACGGAAAAACACGCCGTCGCAGCCGCCGAGCGCGCCGGCTGGATCCAGCCGGGCGAGAAGATCCCCTCGGTGTCGACGGGGGTGCGCAGCGGCGAGGTGATGTCGATGATGCACCTCTGACCCGGGCGTGGGGGTCGGCCCCCGTGCCCGGACGACGAGGCGGGCGTCGGGCAGGGGGCCGGGAACAGCGGGCGGTGGATCAGGCAAACCAATGACCGCACGACGCCGTCGCGCGGACTGGGCAGCCGGGGTCGCGGTCCGTGGCAGACTTTCGGCCGGGGCCGGGCGGGGGTGCCGGGCGGAGGGGGCGCGGGCGTGGGGTCGTCGGAGTTGCTGATCGTCCTCGACCGGGACGACGGGGCGCCGTTGCAGCGTCAACTCTGCGACCAGATCACGGCGTTGGTCCGGACAGGCCGGCTGCGGCCCGGCGACGATGTGCCCGCCTCCCGCGCGCTCGCGACCCAGCTCGACGTGTCACGGACCGTCGTCACCCGCGCCTACGAGCTGCTGCGTGCCAACGGCGTCATCGTCGCGAAGCGGGGTTCCGGCACGCGGATCGCGCCCGGCGCGGGCGGCGTCGCGGCCCCGCGACCGCGCACGCCCACCGCCGCGTTCGCGCCGCAGCCGCCCAGGGCCACCGACCGCGACAGCGCGCTGTGGCAGCCCTGGGAGCCGGCGCCCGGCCGCCGTCCGGGCGGCGTCATCGACTTCCGGCACGGCACGCCCGCCCTCGCCGAATTCCCCGTGGCACGCTGGCGGCAGTCGCTGCACGACGCGTACGGCCGCGCGGACGCCGCCTCGCTCGGGTACGGGCCCGCCGAGGGCTCGCCCGCGCTGCGTACGGAGATCGCGTCCCTGGTCCGCCGGAGCCGGGCACTCGACGCGTCACCCGACCACATCATGGTCACCAGCGGCGCCACTCAGGCCCTGGACATCGTCGTCCGGATGCTGGTCGGGCCGGGCGACGTGGTGGTGATCGAGGACCCGAGCCACACCGTGCTCCGCCAGGTCTTCGGCTGCTCGCAGGCGCATGTGGTGCCCGTGCCGGTGGACCAACAGGGGCTGCGCGTCGGCGACATCGACGCGTGCGTCCGCGCGTACGGGCACGATCCGGCGCGGGTGAAGCTGGTGTACGTGACACCGTCGCACCAGTTTCCCACCGGGTTCATCCTGTCCGGGGAGCGCAGGCGGGGGCTCCTCGCGTGGGCGTACGAGCACGGGGCGATCGTCCTGGAGGACGACTACCACAACGAGTTCACGTTCACCGGCGAGCGGCTTCCCGCGCTCGCCGCCGAGCGGCACCGTGACACCGTCGTCCACGTCGGCAGCTTCAGCAAGACGCTCTTCCCCGCCCTGCGCATCGGCTACGCGATCCTGCCGCCGCACCTGGTTCAGCCCTTCCTCGGCATCAAGTGGATCACCGACCGGCTCACGCCCACGGTCGCCCAGGACGCCCTCGCCGACTTCATCCGCACCGGTGCCTACGCCCGTCACATCAGCCGCATGACGCGCCTGTACCGCCAGCGCCGCAGCCGCCTTCTGGGGTCGCTGTACGAGCACTTCGGGGCCGGGGTCCGTGTCTCGGGGGAGGCGGCAGGACTGCACGTCCTGGTCACCCTGAGCGGGGCGCGCGGCATCCCGGAGGAGAAGATCGCCGAGGCCGCGGCCGCGCGCGGGGTGCGGATCCATCCCGCGTCGGGCTACTTCGTCCAGGACCCGCCGGCCGAGCCCATGTTCCTCATGGGGTACGCGGCCCTGCCCGCGGCCCGCATCACCCGTGGGGTCGCTCTGCTCGCGGCCGCGGTGCGCGAGGTCACGTCGGGCTAGGGGGTGTCTGGTGGATCAGGGTCGGTCAGGGTGCGGCGCCTGGTGCGGTGCATCGCAAGGCGCCGGAACGTCGTGATAGCGGAGCTA